>JBJHBD010000005.1:41172-57711 GCA_050485305.1 Gemmatimonadota bacterium | reverse complement strand
CCCATCCTCCATCACGCTCCCGGCTCTCCCGAGCGGGGCGGGCTGGCCTCCCGCATCGCCGAGCTCTCCGGGGCGGTGACGGAGGTCCCCATGATCATCCATGGGGAGGAGCGGAAGGGGGAGTCCACCTTCACCCAGCTGTCGCCCCATCGCCACACCCTCACCCTGGCGAAGGTGGAGGCCGCGGGGCGAAGCCATGTGGAGGAGGCCGTCGCCTCGTCGCTGAAGGTGGCCCGGGAGTGGTCCGAGACCCCCTTTGACGAGCGCGCCGCCATCTTCCTCCGGGCCGCCGAGATGATCGCCGGGCCGTACCGCTCCACCCTGAACGCCTCCACCATCCTGGGGCAGTCCAAGTCGGTCTATCAGTCGGAGATCGACGCCGTATGCGAGCTGGCGGATTTCCTCCGCTTCAATGTGCGCTTCGCCGAGGAGATCCTGGCGGAGCAGCCCATCTCGTCGCCGGGGATGTGGAACCGTACCGACTACCGGCCGCTGGAGGGGTTCGTCCTGGCGGTGACCCCCTTCAACTTCACCGCCATCGGGGGGAACCTCTCCGCCGCTCCGGCCCTCATGGGGAACGTGGTGGTGTGGAAGCCCTCGGAGAAGCAGGCGCTGTCGGCCCACTTCACCATGGAGGTGTTCCGGAAGGCCGGGCTCCCCGACGGGGTCATCAACCTGGTCCATGGAGATGGGGCCATGGTCTCCGACGTGGCCATGGCCCATGAGGCCTTCGCCGGCCTCCACTTCACCGGCTCCTCCGCGGTGCTGAAGGCGCTCTGGCGAAAGAGCGGCGACAATCTGGACCGGTACCGGAGCTTCCCCCGCATCGTGGGGGAGAGCGGCGGGAAGGACTTCATCGTGGCCCACCCCTCCGCCGAGGTGGACTCCCTGGTGGTGGCCATGGGGCGGGGCGCTTTCGAGTACCAGGGGCAGAAGTGCTCGGCGGCCTCCCGGGCCTACATCCCGAAGTCGCTCTGGCCCCAGGTCCGGGAAGGGGTGGCCGAGCTGGCCCGCTCCATCACCATGGGCGATGTGGGCGACCTCTCCACCTTCATGGGAGCGGTCATCGACGGGAACGCCCTCACGAAGCACCGGGAGGCCATCGACCGGGCCCGCTCCGAAGGGGTGGAGGTGCTGGTGGGGGGCGGGACCGACGATTCCGAGGGGTGGTTCGTGGAGCCGACGGTCCTGGTCACCCCGGATCCCCGCTCGGACACCATGGTGCGGGAGCTCTTCGGACCCATCCTCACGGTGTACGTCTACGACGACGCCAAGTGGAACGAGACGCTGGAGCTGGTGGACTCCACCAGCCCCTACGGCCTCACCGGGGCAGTGCTGGCCCGGGACCGGAGCGTCCTGGCCCAGGCCGAGGCCCGCCTCCGCCACGCCGCCGGGAACTTCTACCTGAACGACAAGCCCACCGGCGCGGTGGTGGGGCAGCAGCCCTTCGGAGGCGCCAGGGCGTCCGGGACCAACGACAAGGCAGGGTCGAAGCTGAACCTCCTCCGCTGGGTGAGCCCCCGCTCCATCAAGGAGACCTTCGTCCCCCCCGTCGACTGGCGCTACCCGCACCAGGGGTAGGGGAACAGGGAGGACGGGCGGCGGGGTGCCCCGAAGCGACCCTGCCGCCCCCCTACCCCTCCCGCCAGGCGCAGAGGTGCCCCTGGAGCCGGAGGTTGAACCCCCGGCTTTCCCAGAGGGCGTCGAACCCGTCGTCCCGGATCCGATGCACCCGGGCGACGGTGGTGGCCCCCTCCACCGGTCGGCGGTCATCCCGGTTCAGCTCCGCGCCGAAGCGGAGGAGGATCCGGGGCCCCTCCTCCCCGGGGGCGGGGGAGAGGAGGAAGACCGCGACCCCGGGCGCCCCCGCCTCGGTGGAGGCGGCGCTCCCCTGGGTCACGGCCCCCACCGCGTTCAGCTCCAGATCTGTGTGACCTACGAGGATTCGCCCTTCGGGGCTCTCCCCGGGCCCCAGCTCGAGCCGCCCCTCCACCCCGCGCCCCTCGGCGATGAAGTGGACCCGGAAGCTCCCCGCCGTGAGCACCGCATCGGTCGGAAGGTCGTCCGGCCCGACTGCCGCGCAGGCAGAAACCACCTCGTCGGAGAGGTAGACGCCCGGCACCGCCGGAGCTTCCATGGGAGGATGGGTTTCCGGAACCCGCTGGACCTCGGGGACCCCATCCTCACTCCCTCCGCAGGCGGTGAGGGCCGCCGGCGCGGCCAGGAGGGCGAACACCCGCAGCTTCCCCTTCATCGTGATCCTCCTGGTGCGGGGAGAACCCGAACGACCTCTCCTCCCTCGTTCACCACCCGGAGGGGGAGGCGAAGCAGGTCGTCGCCCAGGTGGATCCGGTGCTCGTGGTCCGCCATGGGTGAGGGGAGGGTGAGGGTGTAGGCGTCGGCGGCGTTCAGGTTCACCCCGTACCCCAGGTCGGCGAGGGACCCGATGGTAACGCGGCTCATGGGGCTTGTGGCGCCGATGAACCCGACCATGAGTTCGTCTCCAAAGACGGAGAGGCGCCAGTGGGCGTCGCGGGTCCCCTCCCCTCCCTGGGTGTTCTCCACCGGAACCTTGGCCCCTCCGGCGTACCCCGCCCCCCCGATGGCGTCGAAGGCGGCGATGGCGGCTCCGCCGTTGAAGTGGGTGTCGGCTCCGGGGGAGCTGGGGAGGGAGGGGAGCTGGAGGAGTCCCTGGTGGGCCCAGAGACTCCCGATCCCGAGAACGTGCCCCATCTCGTGGAGGATGACCGCTTCGAGCTGCCCTGAGGCATCGAGCCCCGCCATGTCGTCGGCATCCAGTTCGATGACCCCCACGATGGGGAGCCCGCTCGCGGTACGGATGAAGCAGGGTCCGGCCTGCCCCAGAACGCCCCCCGGGCCGTCGATTGGGGTCACGGTGACGAAGATGAGGAGGTCATCCACATTCACGGTGGTGGCGGTGGGGTTCCCGCAGTCGTCGGCGTCGAGCTGAAGGTTGGAGATGGGGGGGAGCTTGGTGGTGATCACCGACGCCCACCGGGCCGCGGCATTCGCGAAAGCCTGCTGAACGGGGGCGCTCGTGGCGGTGGTGAACTCGAGCTGGATGTTGAAGGCCCCACCGGCGGCGGCGGTGGCGAAGAAGGAGACGGGCGGGACGTCGGGCCCCGCGGACACGGTGAGCTCCTGGGTCCCGGAAGCGGCTCCCAGCGTCCACTCGGTGAAGGCGGTGCCATTCCCGGCGGTCACGGCCACCGCCGGGGAGGCGCTCCCCGACCCCGACACCGGCGCGAAGGTCACCGTCACCCCGTTTCGCGGGTTGCCGAACTGGTCGGCGACGCGGACCACGATGGGGGCGGCGAGAGGTGAGCCACCGGTGCCGCTCTGTCCGTCCCCGGAAACCTTCACGAGCTGCGCCGCGGGGCCCGCCTGCGCGGTGGCGATGATGGGAACCGGGTTCAATCCGGTCACCTGGGCGGTGAGGCTCTGCTCCCCGGCGCTCGTCCCCAGCGTCCATGCCGTCAATCGGGCCCGACCGTCGGCGTCGGTGGCGATGACCGCCTCATTCCCGCTCCCACCGGATCCCGACACCGTTCCCCCGCCGGAGAGGACCCGGAAGGTCACCGGCACCTGGGCAATGGCCACTCCGTCCTCATCCAGGACCCGCACCTCCGGGGCGACGGGCACCGCCGTCCCCACCGTGGCGGTCTGGCCACTCCCCGCCGTGACGGCGAGGCTCGCGGGGACCGCGGTGGCGGTGGCGGTAAAGGTGGCGGGGTCCACTCCCGAGACGCTTGCGGTGAGGGTCTGGGTCCCCAGCGCCGAACCGAGGGTCCAGGTGGTGGACGCCTCACCCTGGGCATTGGTGACCCCCACACCGGAGCCGGGCGCCCCCCCTCCGGAGGCCACCGACCAGGTGACCCCGGCCCCGGAGATGGGGTTCTCGAACCGGTCCGTGACCCGGATCTCCAGGGGGAGGGGGAGCACCCCACCTCGGCGGAAGCTCTGGTCGTCCCCCGCGATCTTCAGGATCCGATCGGGGGAACCGGCGCGCGCCGTCGCCTGAAAGGGGGCGGCCAACCCGCCCGCCGCCGAGGCCCTCGCCTCCTGGGTGGTGCCGGCCACCGACCCCAGCGTCCAGACCGAACTCGCTCGACCGTCGGCGGCGGTGTTCACCGACCCCTGGGAGAAGGACCCACCTCCGGCGGTCACCTGGAAGGTCACCGGAACCCCCTGCGCGGGGCGCCCGAGCCGGTCCTGGAGCACGATGGTGAGGGGAGCGAGGGGCTCCCCCGCCGTCCCGTCGAGGACCAGATCTCCCTCCACCCCGAGCTGGGTGGCCACCTGCTGCACGGTGACCTGCGCCGCCCCCGAGGCTGAACCCACCTCCGCCCGGATGGTGGTGGTCCCATTCCCCACCGAGGTCACCACCCCGGTTCCGCTCACCGTGGCCACCGTGGGGGTGGACGAACTCCAGGTGATGGTCACCCCCGTCATGGCCTGACCGTCCTGGTCCAGAACGGAGGCGGCGAGCGACCCCTGCGCCCCCACCGCGTCCAGGGAGAGGCTCCCCGGAGTGACGGTGATGGTAGTGGGGCGCCGCTCCTCCGAACAGCCGGAAAGGAGAAGGAGGAGGGCGGTCGCCGGGACTGCGGTCCGGCGGAGAGCGGGAGCGCGAAGCATGGGCCTCTCAAGGTTCGGGATACATCGTTCTCCGGAGGGGAAAACGAACGGAGGGCGGGAGGGTCACTCCCCCCCGCCCTCGCAACGCTACCGGTGCCGGCCCGGCTTCACAACCGTTTTATTCCTGCGGGAGGATGGGGATCGAACCCATCCTCCAGGAAAAGGGTCACCCCCCGATCCGGAACCCCGCCGGCGGCTCGGCCCCCAGGAGATGGGTCACGAAGTAGTCCCAGGTGCGCCGGGTGATGTACGGTTCTCCGGCGTACCCGTGCCCCCGGTTCGGCATGACGATGAGGTCGAAGTCCTTGTTCTCCCGGATGAGGGCGTCGATGAGGAGGAGGGTGGTGTTGGGGTGGACGTTGGAGTCCATGGTCCCGTAGGTGAGGAGGAGCTTCCCCTTCAGGTTGCCGGCCAGGAGGTGGTTTGCCTGCTTCTCGTAGCTGTGCCCCTCCTGATCGTCCCACTCGAGGAGGCCGTGGTAGCGCTCTCCCCAGTAGTAGGTGTACCCCCGGTTGTCATGGTTCCCCGCCCCGGACACTCCCACATGGAAGAAGTCCGGGTGGCGGAGGAGCGCCCCCGCCGTGGCGAACCCCCCTCCGGAGTGACCGTAGATCCCCACCCGGTTCAGGTCGATCCAGGGGTGGCGCCCGGCCAGCTCCTTCATGGCGGAGATCTGGTCGGGGAGCCCGTTGTCCCCCATGTCGGCGTAGTACGCCGTCACGAAGGAGCGGGAGCGAAGGGGGGTTCCCATGGCGTCCACCAGGACCACGATGAACCCGAGTTCGGCGAGGGCGTGGGCCTGCCCCCGACGGCTCACCGAAAAGGAGCGGGTCCCCACGCTCCCGGTCTGGGGGCCGGGGTAGATGGCGTTGATAATGGGGTAGCGCTTCGCCGGGTCGAAGGTAGAGGGGCGAATGAGGAGCCCGTACACGTCGGTGACTCCGTCGCGCCCCTTCGTCCGGAAGGGCTCGGGAGGGGTCCACCCGGTGTCCAGGAGTTCGCTCAGATCCGCCTCTTCCAGGACCCGCACCACCGACCCGTCCCGGGTGCGTCGGAGGACGGTCACCGGCTCGGTGTCCACCCGGGAGTACGTATCGACGAACCAGCCCCCGGAGGGGGTGAGGGTCACGTCGTGATCCGCGTCTTCCGGGGTAAGGAGGGTGAGCCCCGACCCGTCGAAATTCACCCGGTAGAGGTGGCGGAGATACGGGTCGCGCCCGGCCTCCCTCCCGACGGCGGTGAAGAGGATCTCCCGACGGGACTCATCCACCCGGAGGATGTCCAGCACCCCCCAGCTCCCCGAGGTGATCCGGTTCTTCTCGGCGCCGGTCTCCAGGTCGTGGAGGTAGAGGTGCCCCCACCCGTCCTTCCAGGAGAACCAGATGAACTCGTTGGAGTCGTGGAGGACCCGCCAGTTGGGGACGCCTCCGGAACGGAGGTTCGTGAGAACGAAGACCGAGTCGGTCTCGGTGAGGACGTCCCGCACCGCCCCGGTGGTGGGGTCCGCCACCCGCAGGGTGAGGGTCCGGTAGTCCCGCGAGGTGGAGACGTAGGCGAGGCGCCCGCCGTCCCCGTCCCACTCCACGTCGGCCCAGACCGGGCCCCGGGTGAGGCCGCAGCAGGACGAGGTCCGCTGGTGGTCGGCAGGGGCGTCCAGTTGCACCACCTCCCGGGCCTCCACATCCACCACCACCCGCGAGAGGAGGGGGACGACGGAGTCCCCCGGCACCGGATAGGGCCAGGCCATGAGCTCGGCCCGGGGCTCGGCGGTGCGGAGCAGGTACGCCTCCGGCACCTCCCGCTCGTCCTGGCGAAAGGTGGCGATCCGCCGGGAGTCGGGGGACCAGGCCAGGATGGGGTTCGCCCCCTGGCTCCACCCCTGGGAGTTGGTGGCGTACCCGTTCCGGTGCTCCCCGTCGGTGGTGAGCTGCACCTCGTCGCCGGTCTCCCGGTTCCAGACCCAGAGGTTGTCGTCCCGCCGGAAAGCCACCCACCGCCCATCCGGTGACGCCACCCCCGCCGCAGGGGGAGTCCGGGGGCGTGTCGCCTCTTCGCAGCGCACCGGAGCCAGTGTGCACCGCCACCGCCGCCCCTCGGCCTGGAACTCCAGGGCGCGCCCTCCATCCACCTCTTCGTAGCTGGTGAAGGGGAGGGTCAGCTCCTCGTAGGACCGGGAGGCCGCTCGGGTGAGGGCCGCCGCCAGCGCAGCGTGGTCAAAGGCCCGCGCCCGCGTCCCCCGGGCGGGATCCACGGCGATCCACTCGAAGCCGCCCGGCACCCGGACCCGGTACCGGAACCGATCCCCCTCGGTGAAGACGGGGTTCACCGAAGCGCGATACACCAGATTGTTCGTGTTCTGGGTGAGGAAGCGCTCGGCGCGGAGGTAGTCCGCGTGGGTGACGGTGGGCGCCTGGGCGCCCGCCGCCGGGGCGGAGAGGACCAGCGCCAGGAGGGAGAAGAGGAAGATCGTGGAGCGGGAGGAGTGGGGCGAAGGCATGCCGACCGTGCCTCGGTCTGGAGTGGATCCTGATGGGAGAGTCGGAAAGCTACGGAGGCGGGGGGGAGGGCGAAACCATTCTCTCCGCCTTCGCCCCCCTGGATGGATGGGTTCCTGTTGGCCCTCCGGGGGTTGGAGGCCCATCTTATCCCCATCCCGACCCCATCCCCTTCTTCCCCGTGTACTCGGCCAGGCACACCCATGTCCCGATTCCACCTCTTCCGCGGGGGGCTCCTCACCCCTCTCACCCTCCTTCTCGCCCTCGCCCTTCCGGCCTGCGAACCCGTCGATGAGGGGGCTGACCTCGTCTTCCTGAACGGGAAGGTGGTGACGGTGGACCCCGATCTGGGCGAGGTGGAGGCGGTAGCGGTGAAGGACGGCCGCATCCTGGCGGTGGGGAGCACCGACGAGATCCGCGAGTTGGCGGGGCGGAACACCGAGGTGGTGGAGCTGAACGGGCGCCTCCTCATTCCAGGGTTCATCGAGGGGCACGGACACTTCCTGGGGTTCGGGGAGTCCCGCCTCATCCTGGACCTCATGCCCACCGAGAGCTGGGACGAGATCGTGGCCATGGTGGCCGAGGCGGCGGCGGACGCCGCTCCGGGGGAGTGGATCACCGGGCGCGGGTGGCATCAGGAGAAGTGGGTCCCGGCCCCGCCGGTGACCTTTGACGGGGTGCCGGCGCACCACGACCTCTCGGCGGTGAGCCCCGACAACCCCGTCCTCCTGACCCACGCCAGCGGCCACGCCTCCTTCGCCAACGCCCGCGCGCTGGAGCTGGCGGGGATTACCCGGGACACGCCGAACCCCGAAGGGGGCGTCATCATCCGGGATGCCGACGGAGAGCCCACCGGCTTTCTCCGGCAGGCCGCCCAGCTCCTGGTTCGCCGGGCGCTCTCGGAGGCGCAGGCGCAGCGGACCGAAGCCGAGGTGCGGGAGCGCTTCGAGCGGCAGGTGGAGCTGGCGGGGGCCGAGGCGCTCCGCCACGGGGTGACTTCGTTTCACGATGCCGGCTCCAGCTTCGCGGAGATCGACGGGTTCCGGGAGCTGGCCGCCGAGGGGCGCCTCCCGGTGCGACTGAACGTCATGGTGCGGGGGCACTCCAACGAGGAGATGGACGCCCGCCTGGCCGACTACCGGATCGTGGGCGAGGGGAACGACTTCCTCACGGTGCGGGCCATCAAGCGGCAGATCGACGGGGCGCTGGGGACCCACGGAGCCTGGCTCCTGGACCCGTACCACGACCTCCCCTCCACCTCGGGGCTCCCCCAGGTGACGCCGGAGAACCTGGCCGAGACGGCGGCCATCGCCGCCCGCCACGGCTTCCAGCTCAACACCCACGCCATCGGGGACCGGGGCGCTCGGGAGACGCTGAACGTCTACGAGGCCACCTTCGCCGCCCACGCCGAGCGGAGCGACTGGCGGTGGCGGATGGAGCACGCCCAGAACCTCCACCCCGCCGACGTCCCCCGCTTCGCCGAGCTGGGGGTCATCGCCTCCATGCAGGGAATCCACGCCACCTCCGATGGCCCCTGGGTTCCGGAGCGGCTGGGGCACGAGCGCACGGTGGAGCGCGCCTACGTCTGGCGCTCGCTCCTGGACCAGGGGGTGACGCTCTGCAACGGGACCGACGTGCCGGTGGAGCCCATCTCCCCCATCGCGTCGTACTACGCCTCCGTCTCCCGGATGATGCCCACCGGGGAACGCCTCTCGCCGGAGCAGGCCATGACCCGGATGGAGGCGCTCGCCTCCTACACCCTGAACTGCGCCTACGCCGGGTTCCAGGACGACGTCCTGGGCTCCATCACCCCGGGGAAGTGGGCCGACCTGGCGGTGCTGGACCGGGACATCCTCACCGTGGCGGAAGAGGAGATCCCGGGGACGCAGGTGGAGATGACGGTGGTGGCGGGGGAGGTGCGGTTCCGGAGGTAGGCGGATATCCCATCCCCTTCAACCCCTCGTGTAGCGGAGGAGCACGATCCCGGAGTCGAAGGCCGCCGACTCCATGAGCTTCAGTCGGCGAACGCCGCCGATCCGGTCGAAGATCGGGACGCCTGAACCGAGGGCCACGGGGTTCAGGTACAGGTGATACTCGTCGATGAGATCCGCCTGGATCAGGGCGGCCACCATCGAGCTCCCGCCATAGACCACGAGGTCTTTCCCCGCCTCCCTCTTGAGCTTCCCGATCTCCTCCGCCAGATCTCCCCGGAGGAGGACGGAGTTGGGCCAGGGTGCGTCCTGGAGGGTGTTGGTCACCACCACCTTCCTGCACCCCACCACCTTCTCGGCCAGATCGTGCATCGGAGCGTCAGGATTCTTGACGACCTCGTGCCAGTGCGGGATGAACCCCTCCGCGAGGCCTCGTCCCAGAACGAGGGTGTCCGCGGAATCAATGAGGTCCAGGACCTGTTCCCTGATCTCTTCCCAGGCCCACGTCACCCACCCCTGATCGTCATCCGGGCCGGTGGAAACGTAGCCGTCCAGCGACATCTGCATCTGCAGCTTGAGTCTTCGCATCGATGGGATCCTCCGTTCGGGACTCGACCGCCGGCACCTCCGTTACAGGCGGGAGCCGGATTGTGCGTCCATCCTAACCGGGAGGATGTCGTCCGTATTGTAGAGAAACGACAGTTGGTGACGGCCCTTCCGGATCTCACCGGGGGTGAGCCCCGTAAATCGTCTGACTTCCCGGGTAAGGTGTGCCTGATCGAAGTACCCTGCCGCGAGCCCCGCATCCGAGATGGGGTACCCGGTCCGCAGAAGGAGGGTAGCCCGACGGGCTCGATCAATCTGGCGGACCATGCCGCGGGTGAGGCCGGTGACGGCCAGGAACCGGCGCTGCACCGTACGCGCGGATGCCTTCACCGGATCGCCGTTCAGAGCCGCCGACACCACCGGATCCCTCCGGACGAGGCCGGCTGCGGCCCACCGGCGGAAAAAAGCCTCCACATCATCAAACCGCGGGATCTCCCACCGCTCCCCCGCAAAGGGGAAGACATTCGAGTCGGTGTGGGCGAGAACCCGATCACCTCCGTCCCGCAACTCCATGGCCGGGGCGAATGGGAAGTGTGCACCCACCCGCAACCGCACCGCCAGCCATTCCCCCTCCGGCGGACAGAGGGCATGCGTGCCCCGGCTTTCCGGACCACGAAGGAGGACGGTGGTCCGCCCCTCTATCCTGGAGAAGAGAAGCTCACAGCTCCCCGCGGCAATGGAGCGAAACGGCCCTCCCCGTTCGCTCCTGGAGTGCCAGACCCGCTCGATGAACGAGTGGTCCGAGAGGCGGTCGGTAAAGGTGAGGATGGGTGAAACGGACACCTCTACGCCCCTCGCCATGCTTCCCCTGACTCGGGCGGTCGGGAGTCCACCCCCCATCACCCCTGACAGGGCGTCCCCAGCGGAGACACCGGCTGATCCACCGCCGGACGCGCCGGGGCGTTCGCCACCCTGAGGGTCAGGAGGGCGGCGAGCCTGGCCACCTGGGCCACCTTCCCATTCTCGATGAGCTCCGGGGTGTCGGAGGGCTTGTGGTAGTCGTCGTGGAGCCCGGAACCCATCTTCACCACCGGGATCCCGTATCGGGCGAAGTTCCAGTGGTCGGAGCGGCAGTAGAGCTGCTCGGGGTGGCCGGGGGCGTCGAAGGTGTAGTCCAGGATGAAGGGGGCGGAGAGGGCGGCGTTGGCCTCCTCCACCCATCCCCCAAACTCGGTGGAGAGGCGGCGTGACCCCACCAGGAAGAGGGAATCGGGGTGGTTCCGCCCCACCATGTCCATGTTGATGTGGGCCACCATGGCGTCGCGGGGAACGGTGGGGAAGTCGGTGAAGTGCTCGGACCCCAGGAGCCCTGCCTCCTCGGCGGCGTGCCAGGTGAAGAGGACGGATCGGCGGGGGCGCTCACCCTCCGGGAGGTGCGCCAGGTACTCGGCGACCTCCAGTAGGGCGGTGGTTCCGGAGGCATTGTCGTCGGCGCCGTTGTAGATGGAGTCGCCATTCACCGGCGTCCCCACCCCGACATGATCGTAGTGGGCACCCAGGGTCATGTACTCATCCCGAAGATCGGGGTCCGCACCGGGAACGATGGCCACCACGTTCCGATCCTGGAAGCGCTCCACACGGCTCTCCAGCGTCGCGGTCAGCTCGCCCAGATTCCGGATGGGGCCGCGAAGCTCCCCGAAGGGTTCGCCTGTCAGCTCCTCCACCGCCTCCGGCGAGATGAGGAAGAAGGGGGGGCCGTCGGGGATGGGCTCCCCCCGGTCCAGCCCCACCGCCCCCTTCACCGTCAGATCCCCGGCGTAGTCCCAGAACTCGTCCAGATCGTCTTCCGCCACGAGGAAGATGGCCGCAGCCGGGCTCTGGGGACCGAAGAGGAAGGCGAGGGGCATCCGGGGCTGGGTGGAGGCCGGATCGGGCGTATCCTCGGGACCTCCCATCCGAACGATGATGACTGAGCCGGTAAGCTCCGGGAGGGTGAAGTCCTCATCCCCCACCTCCGGATCGAAGAGATATCCGCCGAAGTGCACGGGGCCCTCGACACGCTCCCGGGCGCTCGCCGGGAGCCCCCCGGCGCCGGAGACGTACCGGATCCGCTCCGCGTCCAGCACCCGGGGTTCACTCCCTCCCACCTCGGCATGGACCCGGGTGATCCGCCGCTCCAGGGGGACCGGTTGGAAGTACGTCCCGTTTTCCCCTCCGGGAGCGAGGCCCAGCCGTTCCGCCTCCCCGGCCAGATACTCCGCGGCCAGCGCCTTCTCCGGGGAGCCGGTGTCCCGCCCCCGCATGGAGTCGTGCGCCAGAATCCCGATCCGGAGCTCCACATCGGCGGCGGTGATCTCGGGCGAGGTGGCGCCGGGGGTGGGAGCGGGTCGCGCGGTTGCGGCGGCGGGGGTCCGATCCACCGAAGGAGGGGTGTGGGCTTCCGCCGCGGGGGATTCCGGCGCCGGAGCCGGTGGCACCTGGGGGACCGTGGGAGCGCACGCCGCCGCGAGGACGAGGAGCGCGGCGGTCATGGGGAGGGAGGCCCGGAAGGGGAGGGTGGTGGGATCGGCCATGGAATGGGGAGGTGGAGTGGCGGGGAGTCGTACCGTCGGGGTAGGCTCTCATCCCCCGGAGCAGTCGGACTTGTTCCGAAGGGGAATCGTGGGTGGGGAGCGACGTCAGTATTGACGTGGCGAGATGGTGAGACCAATTCTACCGCAGACACGATTGTCGCCGGAGACCGTATGCTCGGACGTGATATGCCCCTGGGCACTACCGTGAGGTTCCGGGAAGGAAGGCCGAGATGGACAAAGAATTGCGAACGGGGTCACGCATTGCGGGAGTTGAGACAACGTTTCCGACCCATGCTTCGAGAAGGGAGTTCGTCCACCTGTACGAGAAGTGGTGGGACTTCGTGGTTCAGGAAGCAGCCCGATATCTCCCGTGCCGACATGATTGTGAAGGGGTCGGCCAGCGAGTGTTCCTGAAGTTGCTTGCCGGCAGGAACCGTGCGTGGCGATCCATCCGCAACCCTCGAAGGTACTTCGCAAGGGCAGCAAGAAATCAGGCTTTCCACACGTTGCGACAACACCACATCCAACAGCGGATATCTGAAGACCTGCGCTGGATGGAGGGCTCATCCTCTCCACCCGAACAGATCACCGTTGACGCATATGCTACCCTGAGCAAACTCCTCGCTCGACTCCCTCCTCGCTGCCGTGATGTGGTTCGGTTGCGAGCGCTCGTGGGGATGACCGTCGCTGAGATCGCATCTCACATGGATGTGTCACCGAAGGCGGTAGAGAAACAGCTGGCCCGAGCCCGCCGGCGGCTTTCAGGCCATATGAGCCTATCGCGAGGAGATTCAAACGATGCCTCAGCTACGGTGTCCTCTTTTGAGGACGGGGGGGGGTAGAACGAGTTTTGGGTCTCAATGTACCGAGGCCCTGTTGACGCGACGGACCTCAACGGCCTTCGGCAGGAAGAATCTCTCCTTCGTTCCATCGTTGTCCGCACACTCCCGTGGCGACGCCGCCGAAAAAACCTGAAGCGCGGGTGACGGAGGTGAGATCTCGTCAGAAAGTCGAATCCGCCGCTCCTTGGCCACGACCTGCTGATACGGAGAAATCAGGCTATGTGGAAAGCCATTGTTAGCGGGCTGTCGGTGTTCCTGCTTGCCGCAACGATGGAAGCCCAACCTCCTGTCCGGAGTCTCCCAACTCCTTCTTGCGCACCGGCCTGCCTGAGTTGGGACACCATTGCGATTCTCGGCGACCGGGAGGGCCCTGGTCAGGTCTTCAATCAGAGCCGCGTTGCTTCAGGTCCCGACGGCAGCTACTTCGTGACAAGCCTTATGGAGCCAGGGGTTATTCGCGTCTTCGACTCGGCAGGAGAGTTCATCGAATCGTTCGGAAGAGTGGGTCAGGGCCCCGGCGAATACATGGGAGCGCCTATGGTGCTGCCATCCGGCAATCCGCTGGTGATTGTCGATGACTTCGGGGCAACGTGTACCCGCCTTCGTTCACCAGATCGATCCCCTGAAGTAAGACGGATGCCGTTTCGGCCGACAACCGTAGCGAGACTGGATGAGTCCCGCATCCTCATCGGTGCCGTGGCTTGGTCGCGGGACTATATCGGACTCCCCCTTCACATCTTTGACTGCGAGCAGGGTGAGGTCCTTCACTCTTTCGGCGGCTCCCCAGGCCAAACCGTAACCAGGCGGGACCATTACTCCATGGAGCGGATTGTGGGAGCGGCTACCACCGGTCCCGTGTGGGCTGCCCGACGAAACCGTTTCCTCCTTGAAACTTGGAGCAGAGACGGTGAGCTCCTTGGGGCTTACGAACGTGGGGTCGACTGGTTCACCCCATGGCAATTCCATCCGGGAGGAGGTGTCCACACGCAGCCACCTCCGCCAATGGTTCAGCGCCTCGCCGTACAGGAAGGCGGGTTCGTCTGGGTACTCATTCGCGTCGCTGCGGAAAATTGGGCTCCGACGGCCCCAGATCGAATCACCGCCGACGGAATGGAATACCTTGACGATATGACCCTCCATAGGCTCCAAGACTCCGTCGTCGAACTCTGGCAGGTAGAGGGGACTTCGGTCCGGGTCATCGCTAGTGATCGGATGCCGCTTCGAGCCGGAGGCTTCGCCGCTCCCGGGGTGTTGTACATCTACGATGAAGATGACCACGGATCTCCGAGGTATTTGATCGTTCGCGCGCTCCCGATCCCACGGGAGCACCTTTAGGCCCCCTCGGAGGGGCATGATGCCATTATCCAGAGAGGAATGAACTATGCTCAAGGTTTCGGCACTCGTCACGTCTTCCCTGCTGATCTTGACTGCCCTCGTGTGGACAGCCCCACCTATCACTCCAGCCGGTGAAACACTCGCCTCGTGTGACACTGAGTGTATTCTGAACGACATTTGCAACGGGCATTCAGCGATTGCAGGCACCCACGATGAGCGGGATGGCGGCCTACATGGTGAATGTTTCGCCCAGTCATGCTGCTATGCAGCTGGTCCTCAACAATCCTGCAAACATCCGTGCTGCCAGTGTATTGAGGAAGAAGACCAGGATATTGAACAGTTGATGGCCGATGTCGCCGCAGAACGTTGGGCCGCCGTGGCAAGATCCATCCGCTCAGACCGGGACAGGATCACTGTGAATGCAGATCGGTCAGCCATACAAGTGGTGAGTTCATGTGCCAATCAGGTGGTGGCTCATATCCCCGTCTCTTCCCGTCAAATCGCGTACATGACGAGATTTGAGACCCGAAGATTTGCTATTCGCTGAGGATGTGGCTGGAGAACCCAAGACCTCACCTCAGTACGGAAATGCACTGAGACCACGTTGGGCTACCGGGAGGACGTCGTGACCAACACGCTCACTTCGTCCTCCCGGTGGCGTATCTGAACTTCGGCGGGAAGGCCATTCTTCTCCCGTATTCTTCCGATTTCTCGCCTCCGCAAGTCCCGAGAAACGGCTCAGATGGCCGCAACCCAAACCCGCCCTGCAGTCTTCTCCGATCCCGGTTGCCGTCACTACCGCCACGCCGTCGAAGTGGTTCGGGAAATGTGTCCGGGG
The DNA here is from genome assembly GCA_050485305.1 of Gemmatimonadota bacterium. Lineage (GTDB taxonomy): Bacteria > Gemmatimonadota > Gemmatimonadetes > Longimicrobiales > Gaopeijiaceae > JBJHBD01. Next base: position 42,492 of record JBJHBD010000005.1, on the reverse strand, counting down.
CACCTTCCCACCATCTGGCACACCTCAGCTATCTCTACTCGCCAGTCCAGACCGATGGCGTCCCTAAGCCGGCGGTGCCCACGGTCGTGACCAAGCTGCCCGACTTGTTCCGAGCGCCACGCTCCCCCCACGTTTACCGGAACCCGCACCCCTGAAGGCCGGAGTCACCCATGATGCACCGCACCCACGGAACGTGTCGCAACCGGTTTCCCATCCTCCCGCTTCGAGCTTCGGCGGCTCTTGTGGCCTTCATCCTCATGTCGGCGGAGGGGCTCGCCGCCCAGGAGCCTCCGGATCGGCCTCCCGAGGGCTGGGGGCCCGTCTCGGTCAACCTGGAGGATGTGCCGTACCCCCACCCGGTGTCCTTCGTGGAGTTCGCGCTGTACGGCGAGACGGTGCGGATGGCGTACATGGATGTCCGCCCCGCGGGGGAGGGCGATGACGGGGTGGTGGTCCTCCTCCACGGGGGGAACTACTGGGCCGCCTCGTGGGAGCGAACCATCGACGACCTGGTGACGGCGGGGTTCCGGGTGGTGGCCATGGACCAGATCGGGTACGGGCGGTCGTCCAAGCCCCTCATCCCCTATTCGCTGGACATGCACGCCGGGAACATCGCCCGGGTGCTGGATCACCTGGAGGTGGAACGGGCCGCGGTGGTGGGGCACTCCTATGGCGGGATGAAGGCGAGCCGCTTCGCCCTCCTCTATCCGGAGCGGACCACCCATGTGGCGCTGGTGAACGCCATCGGGCTTTCCGACGCCCGTACCGGGAGAGGATGGGTTCCGGTCGCCCCCGCCCCGGACCGGAGCTACGCCGCCGCACTCTCCACCATTCGAGGGCATGTGGCGCGGTGGGACGATCGGTATCTGGAGTACGTCCGCATCCACTACGGGTGGGGGCTCTCCGGGGAGTGGCCGCGGCTTGCCGCCGTCCGCGCCTTCAACAGCGAGGTGATTCGCACCACCACCGTGGTCCACGACTGGCCGCAGATCGAGGCTCCGGCGCTGGTCATCGGGGGGGGAGCTGGACGGACCCCGATTCCCCGAGCTGGCCCGCGCCGCCGCCGAGGCCTTCCCCAACGGGCGCGTCGTCCTTTTCCCCGGGGTGGGGCACAATCCCCACTGGGAGGTGCCGGAGCTTTTGAATCCGGCGCTGGTGGAGTTTCTGCAGGGGGAGGGGGGGTGAGGGGAGCCCCCCCCGACCCGGCCCCCCGGGGCCCGGGGCGGGGGGCCCCCCCGCCGGGACCCCCACCCGGGGGGGGCGGGGGCGCAGGGCGGGCCCCCCCGGGCGCGGGTAAACATCTGACGGGGCCGGCGAGCG
>JBJHBD010000005.1:0-41162 GCA_050485305.1 Gemmatimonadota bacterium | reverse complement strand
GGGGTCTTTCGCCGGGGGGGGGGCACCCCCCCCCGGGGGGGGGGGCGGTCTCTTTCCCCCCGGGGGGGGGGGGGGTGCCGGGGGGGGCGGGGGGGGGCCGGGGAGCCCCCCCCTACCCTACCCCCCGTACCCGTGGACGAAGTCCACCACCTCCTTCACCACCACCGGATCGGTCCGGGGCAGCAGGCCGTGCCCCACATTGAAGATGTGCCCGGGGCGCCCTCCTACGGCCCGGAGAATCTCCTCCGCCCGCTCGAGCGCCACCTCTCGTCCGGCCAGGAGCGCGGTGGGGTCCAGGTTCCCCTGCACGGCCCGATCTTCACCGACGATCTTCCACGCCTCCCCGATCTCCACTCGCCAGTCCAGACCGATGGCGTCGCCGCCCGCTTCCGCCAGATGGGGGAGAAGAGCAGGATTCCCGGTGGCGAAGTTGATGGTGAGGATCCCATCCTCCCGGAACCCGTCCAGAATCCGCTTCGTGTAGGGGAGCACCGAACGGCGGTAGTCCTCCGGATGCAGCGCGCCGGCCCAGGAGTCGAAGATCTGGATGCACGCGGCCCCCGCCTCGACCTGCGCCCGCCCGAAGGCGATGAGGTGTTCGGACCAGTACGACATGAGTTCGTCCCAGAGCCCCGGCTCCCGCCACATGAACCCCTTCGTGCCGTGGCGTTCCGGACTCCGGGGTGATTCCACCATGTAGGTCATGAGGGTGAAGGGGGCGCCGACGAACCCCAGAACCGGCACATCCAGCTCCTCCTTGAGGATCCGGAGGGTCTCCAGAACGAAGTCCAGGGTGTCGCGCGGATCGAAGGGGCGGAGTGACCGGATGGTCTCGGCGTCGGCGTAGGGGTGGGGGAGGACCGGACCCAACCCCTTCTCGATGGTCACCGGGATCCCGGCGCCCAGGAAGATGGTGGAGATGTCCGCATAGAGGACGGCCCCATCCACCGGGAAGTACTCCAGCGGGAGGGCGGTGATGTCCGCCGCCAGCCGCGGGTTCCGCGTCACCTCCAGAAGGTCCTGCTCTCCCTTCAGCGCATGGTACTTCGGGAGGGAGCGCCCGGCCTGCCGCATGAACCAGACGGGGGTGCGGTCCACCGGTTCGCGGCGAAGCGCCCGAACGAGGCGATCATTCATGATCGGTGTACGTCGGCCTGACCCGGGTCAGGTAGTCCACCACGGCCTCCACCAGCCGGCGGCACTCCTCCATGTCACCGGAACCGGCACACGCCTCGAGCTCCCTTCCGAGATCGGTCAGGGCGTGGAATCCGTACCCGCCGCCCACCCCCTTCAGGTTGTGCCCGGCGACCCGCAGCGTCTCGAGGTCCCCCGTCTCCACGGCGCCCCGCAGCGCCACCGCCTCGGCTCGCCGCTTCTGGAGAAACCCGTCGATGAGGGGGCGGAGCTCCGCATCGATCCGCACCACGAATGGTTCGGACCCTTCGGGAATCGGTGTGGTCATGCGATGCCGCCCCCCACCGGAGCGGAGCGGAGCGCCCGCTTCACCCGGATGAGAAGGGCATCCTTGTGGATGGGCTTCCGGATGAAGTCCGCCGCTCCCAGCGACAGCATCCGGGCCTCGAGGGCATCGTCCTCCTCCCCGGTGAGGAAGATGGTGGGAACCACGATCCCCTTCTGATTGATCATCTCCATGAGCTTGAGCCCGTCGAGGTTCGGCATGTTGATGTCGGAGAGCACGAGGTCGAATCTGCCGCGTCCCAGAGCCATGAGCGCCTCGATCCCGTCCTCGGCGCTCTCGACCTGAAATCCTCCACCTTCGAGGTGCAGCTTCACAAGGGCCCGAATGTCCGGATCGTCGTCCACCGCCAGAATGGAGGTGGCCCCGGTGCCGGCGGGAGAAGGCGGTTCGACGCTCGTCTCCGAAGCACCCACCACCGGAGGGGGAGGTTCCACCCTCGATCCGGAAGGTGGCGGGGGCCCGCTCCGGGAATCCGTCTTCCCGAGCACCATCATCTCCTCGAGCAGGATGTGTTCATGCACGTCCTGGATGGAGAAGATCCCCTTACGCACCTTGTCCAGCGCGTGCCGCACCACCAGGTAATCGCCGCGCTCGGCGCAGAACCGCCGGATGTTGGCGATGGGCGCACCCTCCCGGACCATGTGGGCCACCTCCGGATCGAAGTGCAGCACCTCGAAGACCCCCTCCCGGCCCCGATACCCCGTCTCCCGGCAGGCCGGGCACCCCCTGGGACGAGCCACCTTCTCCGGCACCTTCCCGGTAAAGGGGAGGAGCTTCTCCGCCTCGGACTCGGTGGGAGGGCCGATCTCCCGGCAATGCTCGCACAGCTTTCTCAGGAGCTTCTGTGCCACGATGGCGGTGATGGAGTCGGACATGGTCGTCCGCTCCACCCCGAGACGCTCGAGTCTGAAGATGGCGGTGGTGGCGTTCGACGAGTGGAGGGTGGAGACGGTGAGGTGACCGGAGCTGGCGAAGTCCAGAGCGGCCCGTGCCGAATACGGATCGCGAATCTCCCCGAGAAAGAGGATGTCGGGGTCCTGCCGCATGGCGGAACGAAGGAGCGCCTCGAAGGTGACGCCGGCCTGCTCCCGCACCTGCTGCTGGTTCGCGTACGGAATCCGATACTCCACCGGATCTTCCACCGACATGATGCTCCGGCTTCGACCGTCGACCGCGCTGAGAAGCGTAAAAATGGTGGTGGACTTACCGGAACCGGTAGAGCCCACCACCAGAATCATCCCCTGATGGCGATCCGCCAGGGAGCGGAGTGCCTGGCTCTGCTTCGCCGTCATCCCCAACTTGTCCAGGGGAACGGCGGCTGCCCGGGGCTCCAGGAGGCGGATCACGAGCGTCTCGCCCCGTGTGGTGGAGCTCGTGGCCAGCCGGAGCTTGAACTCGCGCTTCCCCAGGTTGGCCAGGAGCGCTCCGTCCTGGGGCTTCCGGCGTTCGGCGATGTCCATCCCGGCCAACGCCTTCAACCTGGAGATGGCCCGCATGGCCACGGTGGGATCCACCTTTCGGATGTCGTGCATCTCCCCATCCAGGCGAAACCGGACCAGGGTGTGGTCGGTCTTGGGCTCCAGATGGATGTCGCTGGCCTCCTCGGCGATGGCGTCGCGGAGGATCCGGTTCACGGCGGCGAGGGCATCCTCGGTGGAGGGAGCAGCGTGCACATTCGTGTCGGGTTCCAGGGAGATGGTCTGCATCTCCATCATCCCGGACACCGGCGCGGTGGGCGTGCCTCCCCGGCAGAGCCCCCGAATCCGATCGGGGTCCGCAATGACCACCCGGCTCTCGCCGTGCTTCCACACCGAGCGCTCCAGTGTCTCCATCAACTCCCAGTCGAAGGGATTGGCGACGGCCACGCTCCGATCCGCCATGGGGAGCACCGCATTTGCTTCGCAGAAGGCACGGGGAAGCACACCCAGGCCGAGCTCCTCCGGCTGAACTCGATCCACGAAGGGAAGGTCAAGAAATCGAGCCAGGTACCGTGCAAGCTGATCGGTGGAGATCCGGAGGATGAGGGCCATGGCGTAGAAGTCCTTCGGCCCCACCGCCGCGCACGCCTCCTCCTGGGCCTCCGACGCCTGGACCACCCCCACCAGATGTTGTCGGAAGGCCGCGAAGGTGGAAGGGAGGAGCCAGCTCCGCCTTCTCGGTCGATCCGAGCGAATTTCCCGCCACTCCCGGCCTCGGTCGAGATGGGTCCGGATCACTTCGAGAAGGGCCTCACGCTCGAAGGGCTTCTCGACGTACTCCACGGCTCCCACGGCAAAGGCGCGCTCCCGGTCCTGGTCCGAGTCGAGGGCGGTGACGAAGATCACGGGAACGTTGCAGAGGTCGGGAATGCCCTGAAGGCGCGCGCACACCTCGTACCCGTCGATTCCCGGCATCCGTACGTCGAGGAGGATCAGATCGGGCCGGTCCCCCCCTGCACGGGCCTTCTCCAGCGCCTCATGGCCATTGGCGGCCTCCACGACCTCATGTCCCTCGGCGAGGATTCGTCGAATGGAGTCCCGTACCACCGGCTCATCGTCCACCACCAGGATCCGGGGGAGGGCGGAGCGGTCGGTCATGACCCTTCTCCGGATGTGTGGAGATGCCGCTCAACGGCCGCCAGAAGGTCGGTCTTGAGAATGGGCTTCGTAAGGTGGGCATCGCACCCGGCGAGGTAGATCTCCCGCGAGGCATCCTCCAGGGCGTGGGCCGTCAGCGCCAGAATGGGGGTGGGAGGCCATCCCCGCTCGCGTTCGATCTCCCGGATGGTCCGGGTGGCCTCCAATCCATCCATCCGCGGCATCTGGATATCCATCAGCACCAGGTCGAAGGGGCCATCCGCCCGGAAGCGTTCCACCACCTCCACCCCGTCCTCCGTCTCCACCAGCTCCAGCGGCTGCCCCTCGAGGTAGAGGCGCACCAGGAGTCGATTGTCGTCCACATCTTCCGCCACCAGGACCCGGTACGAAGTCTCCGCTTCACCGGGATGCGCGAGACCACCGGAAACACCTTCTCCCGGGTCCAAAGCCCGTGAAGCGATGCGCGCATCCTCCAGCGCACCCACGGCACCCACCGATTTTTTTGTGCCCGCCTGGCGCAGCGCCGTGAGTGCCCGGGCCAGCTCCGTCCGTTGGATGGGCTTCACGAGGTAAGAAGCCACCCCGGCCTGCCGTGACCGGGCCGGATCTCCGGGGCGATCGAGGGAGGTGAGCATGAGGACCGCGGCGGTTGCGAGCCTCCGGTCCGAACGAATGGCGTGGGCCACCGAAAACCCGTCCATGACCGGCATCTGCCCGTCCAGGAGCACGATTTCGTATGGATGACCTTCCTCATGAGCCGACAGGAGGGCCGCGAGAGCCTCTTCTCCCCCCTCCGCTTCATTGGAATCCGCCCCCCATCCGGCCAGCAGTTCCCCCAGGATCAGGCGATTGGTGGGGTGGTCGTCCACCACCAGGACCCGGACCCCCTTCAGATCGGGTTCCACCGTCTCTCTCCTGGGTGGGAGGTCCGCGTGAACCCTGACCGGGAGCACGAAGGTGAACTCGGTCCCCGTTCCCTCCCGGCTCTCCACGGAGAGCGCCCCTCCCATGAGCTCCACCAATCGCCTCGAGATGGCCAGCCCCAATCCGGTGCCCCCATGTTTCCGCGTCGTCGAGGCGTCGGCCTGGGTGAAAGATTCGAAGATGATGTCGAGCCGATCGGCCGGAATCCCGCACCCGGTGTCCGATACGGTGAATCGCACCGCGGTGGTATCCGGGGTCGACCGATTGGCCTCGTCCTCCACCGAGACGGTGAGGACCACCTCTCCCGTGTCGGTGAACTTGAGGGCATTCCCCACGAGGTTGACGAGAACCTGCCGGACCCGGATGGGGTCTCCACTGATGGAAAGAGGAACGGCGGAGTCCACATGCTGGATCAGCTCCAACCCCTTTCGATGAGCCTGCACCGCAAAGGCCCTCACCACATCGGCCAGGAGTTCGTCGAGGCGGAAGGGAACCTCCTCCAGCTCCATGCTCCCCGACTCCACCTTGGAAAAATCGAGGATGTCGTTGATCACCGACAGAAGGGCCTGTCCGGATCTCCGGAAGATCTCGAGGTACCGGTGCTGGTCTTCCGTGAGCCCGGTCTCGGCCAGGAGATCCGCCATCCCGATGATCGCGTTCATCGGGGTGCGGATTTCGTGGCTCATGTTTGCCAGGAACTGGGATTTGGCCAGGTTGGCCCGGTCGGCTTCCTCTTTGGCCTTCTGCAGCTCCCTCCGCGCCCGCACCCAATCGCTCATGTCCCGGTAGATCACATACTTCCCGACCGGTTTTCCCTGGAAGTGAATGGGCGTCGCCAGAATGGAGACATGGACTCCCCTCCCGTCCTTCCGGATGCGCAGCCCCTGGGACTCCACCCGTTCTCCGGCCTCGACCTTCCGGGTCAGTTCCCGTCCGACGGAGGAATCTTCCGGTGGGTGGATGAGATCGTCGATGTCCCTCCCCTCATACTCCTCCCGGGGGTACCCGAAGAGCTTCTCGAATTCCCGGTTCGCTCTCAGAATCCACCCGTCGGGACCCAGCAACACCACCGCTTCGGGAGCGGTCTCGAAGAGGCTCTCGAAGAAGGCGGCCTGGAGCTCGGCCTCCACCTCGGCTCCTCCTCGTCCGGCGAGCCGGTGAAGGGCATCGCGCATGGCGGCTGAGCGGAGAATCGAGTCCTCGGAGAGGGCACCACCTTCGCGGTTCATCATCACCCACCCGGCGGTCCATGCGGGAACGCACTTCGAGCCAGGGCCGCCTCCACCGCCGTCTGGAGTTCGTCGACCTGCACCGGTTTCGGGAGCGTGGAGACCGCGCCCAGGAGCTGCGCATTCTCGAGGAGCAGCTCCGTGGACACGGCGCCCCCCCCGGTAAAGGCAATGACGGGGATGTTGCGGTAGTGTGCACGAAGCTCCCGAATCAACTCGATCCCGTCGAACTCGGGCATGTTGATATCGGTGAGCACCACATCCCACCGCTCACCTTCCATGAGCCGCAACGCCTCGGCTCCGTGAGCGGCTTCTCCCACCTCGTGTCCGAGTCGTGCAAGAAGCTTACGAAGCCCTGCCCGAACCTCCGGTTGGTCATCCACCAGGAGGACCCTGCCCATGGAGATCACCTTGAAGGATTAGGTGCGTGCGAGGGCGAACCGCTCCCCATTCCACCCCCTCCGGTCAACGGGGGACGAGCGCCCCGAAGACGTTGAACCGGAGTTTAAAGGTAGGCCCGCCCCGATGGCGAAGACAAGCCGGGACGGATCCCCGACCTCCCCTCAGACATCCAGGTTCCGCACGTATTTGGCGTTCTTCTCGATAAACTCCCGGCGGGGCTCCACCTCGTCACCCATGAGACGGGAAAAGATGGAGTCGGCTTCCGCTGCGCTCTCCATGGTGACCTGGAAGATCGTCCGGGACTCGGGGTCCATGGTGGTCTTCCAGAGCTGATCGGGGTTCATCTCCCCCAGCCCCTTATAGCGCTGGATGTTCAGCCCCTTCGCGTCCTCGCCCTTCCCGTTGGTGAGGCGCTTCACGATGTCGGTGCGCTGGTCCTCGGAATAGGCGTAGTACTCTTCACGCCCCTTCCCCACCCGGTAGAGGGGGGGCTGGGCGATGTAGATGTATCCCGCCTCGATGAGCTCCCGCATCTGGCGGAAGAAGAAGGTGAGGAGGAGGGTCCGGATGTGGGCGCCGTCCACGTCGGCGTCCGTCATGATGATGATCTTGTGGTACCGGGCCTTTTCCAGGTTGAAGTCGTCCCGGATCCCCGCGCCCAGCGCCGTGATCATGGCGCGGATCTCGTCGTTGGAGAGGATCTTGTCGATCCGGGCCCGCTCCACGTTCAGGATCTTCCCCTTGATGGGGAGGATGGCCTGGAAAGATCGATCCCGCCCCTGCTTGGCGGACCCTCCGGCGGAATCTCCCTCGACGATGAAGATCTCCGTCATGGAGGGGTCCGAAAGGGAGCAGTCGGCCAGCTTTCCCGGGAGCACCCCTCCCTCGAGGGCGTTCTTCTTCCGGGCCAGATCCCGCGCCTTCCGAGCCGCCTCCCGAGCCCGCGCCGCCTGGAGCGACTTCTCGATGATGTTGCGGGCGGCCTTCGGGTTCTCGTCCAGCCAGATGGCCAGATATTCGTTGACCGCGGCCTCCACCGCGCCCCGCACCTCCGAGTTCCCCAGCTTCGTCTTGGTCTGCCCCTCGAACTGGGGCTCCATGACCCGGACGGAGAGGACACAGGTGAGCCCTTCCCGCACGTCGTCCCCGGAGAGGGCCTCATCGGCCTTCTTCAGGAGGTTGTTCTTCTTGGCGTAGTCGTTGATGGTGCGGGTCAGCGCCCCCTTCAACCCGGTGAGGTGGGACCCCCCTTCGTGGGTGTTGATGTTGTTCACGAAGGTATGCGTGTTCTCCGAGAACCCGGCGTCGTACTGGAGAGCCAGCTCAATCTCCGCCTCGGGCTTCTCGGCCTCGAAGTGGAGGACGTTCTCGTGGAGGGGCTGCCGGGCTCCCCTGAGGAAGACCACGTACTCGGCCAACCCACCCTCGTACTGGAACTCCTGGACAGTCGGCTTCTCCCCCCGCTCGTCGGTGAAGACGATCCTGAGGCCCCGGTTCAGGAAGGCCATCTCCCGGAGGCGGGAGGTAAGGGTCTCCTGATTGAAGATGGTTTCGGTGAAGATCTGGGCGTCGGGCTTGAAGGAGACGGTGGTCCCCCGCCCCTTCACCTTCCCCAGATCCTCCAGCTCCTTCTCCTTGATCCCCCGGGCATAGCGCTGGTGATAGCGCTTCCCGTTACGCCGGACCTCCACCTCGAGCCACTCGGAAAGGGCGTTCACCACGCTGACACCCACCCCGTGGAGCCCGCCGGAGACCTTGTAGGTGTCCTTGTCGAACTTCCCCCCGGCGTGGAGGGTGGTAAGGGCCAACTCCACTCCGGGGAGTTTTTCGGTGGGGTGGATGTCCACCGGGATCCCTCGCCCATCGTCCACCACCGTCACCGAGTTATCCGGGTGGATGGTGATCTGCACCTCGGTGCAGTGCCCCGCCATCGCCTCGTCGATGGAGTTGTCCACCACCTCGTAGACCAGGTGGTGGAGCCCCCGAGCCGAGGTGGAGCCGATGTACATCCCCGGGCGCTTCCGGACGGCCTCCAGCCCCTTGAGAACCTGGATCTGGCCGGAGGTATAGTCGGAACCCGTGGTTTCCGGTGTGGAATCGGACATGTAGGGATGGGATGGAGGGTAGCGCAGCCATTGTGGGCGAACCGCGAAAGATCCAGAAATTTAGCGGATTTCGGCGTCCAGTTCCATTGCCGGAGTCACCCGGATCGTCGATGTGGCGAGCCAGAGCCGACGCCCCATGACCAGGCTCCCCAGCCGGCCCCAAAAACGGTCCACCTCCACCCGGTACACCCCCGGCCCGGGAGCGGCGGACTCCAGCTCCCACCCCACCCCCTCCACCACCACCTCACCGTCCCTCAAGAGGCGGATCACCGCCCCTCCCCGCCGGGGCCGCGGGTCGACCGCCACCCGAAGGCGCAGCTCCGGATCCCACCCAACCACCCCGCCCATCTCCACCTCACTCCCCTCTGAGCGAGCCACGAACCGGAGCGCTCTCCCCTCCTCTCCCTCCCGCACCGAGATCCAGCTTCGCCCCGCCTGCAACGCCGCGTGGACGGTCGCCATGGCATCATGAGGGTCCTCCGGGAGGGGTTCCGTCAGCGCCACATGGGTGGAGAGCACTCGGAACGAAGCCGAGTAGGGGGGAACCAGGGCGCCGAAGAGGCGGAACTTGGGGTGGGCGTTCCCCGCCCCCACCATGGCGAGAGGTCCCCCCCTTGCCAGCGAGTCATACGCCAGGATCCCGGGATCCTGTCCCCCCTTCTGCATGGCCCACCCCTGCACCCGATGGCCCTGACCGGCGACGAAGGCCAGGAGGATCCCGGGAACCCGCCATGGAAAGCTCCGCTCGGCCAGCCTCCGCCGCACCCCGTCCGAGAGGGTGAGCGCCTCCCATCCATGCACTCCCGGCACCGCACCGGCGTGCCAGAGATCCCGGTCCCGGGGACCGCGCCCATGGGTGACCATGAGGAAGGCGTGGGGGCGCGACGCCACGAGGGAGAGGAGGGGGTCCATCCCCCCATCCCACCGGGCAAAGATGGTGTCGCCGCCGAAAAGAAGGACCCTCCCCACCCCCGGAGCCACCGTGAACTCCCGCCCGTCCACCAGGAGCACATCGTCGACCCATTCCGGGGGGAGGGGCGCCGGATACCCCTCCGGGAGGGCGCCTCCCGCCGCCCAGGGATCCTCCTCCCCTGGACCGAAGCGCGCCGGACCGGGGACCCTTGGCAGGTGGTCGGAGATCCACACCCCATCCACTCCCGCCCGCCGAGCCGCCCTCGCCACCTCGTCCCGCTCCCCCACCGCATCGTGGGACACGTCGGTGTGGACATGGACATGAAGGCGGACCGAAGGGATGGGATCCGGCGCCGGAGAGGCGGGAGCCGCCAGCGGCGGGGGGAGCCCCCGGGAGAGGGCGTCCGCCAGGTGGAGGACCGCCGAGGGAAGGAGGAGGAGCGCGCCGGCGATGAAGAGGTAGTGCCGGACCCGGAGCCGGCGGGTACGGCTCACCGTCCCCCCTCCTCATCGAGAATGAAGACGATCCGTTCCACCCGCCCTTCCTTCACCCCGGCGTTCAGGCGCGTGAGAAGTTCGTGTCGCATGAGGCTCAGCTCCGAGATCCACGCGCTGGAAGACACCGCCACGAAGAGCGCTCCTCGGTCCACCCCGGTGGCGCGCGACACCTCGGCTATGCGGGGGCCCACCACCTCTTCCCAGCGAGCTACCGCCCCCTGGGCCGCGACCTCGTCCTGAAGCCCCAGCCGGTCGAGGAGCTCGCCCACGAGCTTCCCCACCGACTCCGCTCCCCCCTCCTTCCGCGGTCGCCTCACCCCTCCACTACCCCTCCCCGGATCCGCCACCGGGGAAGCGCGCCCTTCCGGAATCGGAGGTCCGACTCCTTCGGCGCCGTGAGAAGGACCTGCCCCACCGCGGTCCTGTCCAGAAGGGCCAGCACCCGTTCGGAGCGCCCCTCATCCAGTTCGGCGAAGACGTCATCCATGAGGAGGATGGGTTCCCGGCCTCGCGCCTCCCGGACCGTCTCCGCCTCCAGGAGCCGCAATGCCAGCGCTGCGGACCTTCGCTGTCCCCCCGATCCGAAGTCCCTCACGTCCTTCGCCCCCCCGGGGGACTCCACCTCGATGCGGAACTCGTCCCGGTGGGGACCCACCAGCGTCGTCCCCCGCTTCCGTTCTCCCTCCGCAGCGCGCCCGAGCGCCTCCCGGATCCCATCCCCGATCTCGGTGTCGGAAAGGCCGGCGCTCATCTCGGCGACACCCGGGAGGTACGAGAGGCGAGCCTCCCCTCCTCCGGCGATGGCGGTGTAGAGGGTCCGAAAGCGTTCGGCGCCCCCCTCCACCCACGCCGCCCGCTCCCGGAGGATGGGGGTGGCCCAGCGCACCAGGAGCGGGTTCCACGCCTCCACCGTGGCGGCGGAGGCCTGTTCCCGGAGCGCCCGATTTCGCTGCAAGAGCACCTGTCGGAAGCGTTGGAGGGCATCCACATACCCCGGACGGTTGAGGGAGAGAACGATGTCGAGGAAACGGCGTCGCTCGGGGGGGCCGTCGCTCACCATGCGGACGTCGTCGGGGGTGAAGAGGACCGCCGCCACCTCCCCGATCCCGTCGGTGAGGCGCTCCACCTCGACCCCGTCGACCTTCACCCGCTTGAGCTTCGTCCCCTTCTGATAGGCGGCGGAGATGGTGTGCGCACCCCCCTCCGGTCGTTCCAGCGTTCCGGCAAGGCGGAAGACATCCCCCTCGAAGCGGACGAGCTGGGCATCCCGGGAGCCCCGGAAGGAGCGGAGCGTCTCCAGGTAGTACACCGCCTCCAGGAGGTTGGTCTTCCCCTGGGCGTTCTCTCCCACCAGCGCCACCCCCTCGGGAGGGAGCTCCAGGACCGCGTCGCCCAGGTTGCGGTACCCGGCCATCTGGAGGGTGCGAAGGGCGTTCACCCTCCGGCCTCCCATCCCCCCGGAATCACTCCCCCCGGAAGGTAGGTTTCCGCTTCTCGAGGAAGGCGGTCATTCCCTCCTTCATGTCGGCGGTGGAGGCGAGGAGCCCGAAGAGCCCCGATTCGTGGCGGAGGGCATCCTCGGTGCTCGCGTCCAGGGCGTGGTACACCGACTCCAGCGCCATGCGGACGGCCACCGGTCCGTTCTTCACGATCTTCCCCATGAGTTCCCGGGCCTGCGCCTGGAGTTCGGCGCGGGGTGCCACCCCGGTGACGACCCCCATCTCGAGTGCGCTCGCGGCGTCGAACATCTCGCCGGTGAGGGTGAAGTGGAGCGCCTTTCCGAGCCCGGTGAGACGGGCCAGGCGGATGGTGCCCCCGTACCCTGGGATGATCCCGAGCCCCACCTCCGGAAGCCCGAAGCGGGCCGAATCGGCGGCGATGCGGAGGTGGCAGGAGAGGGCCAGCTCGAACCCTCCCCCCAGGGCGTACCCCCCCACGGCGGCGAGAACCGGCTTGGGGAAGGTCTCGATGGCGCGGAAGACCTCCTGCCCCTGGCGGCTCACCTCCACCCCCGCCAACGAGTCCATCTCGGCGAGAACCCCGATGTCCGCCCCCGCCACGAAGGCCTTGTCCCCGGCTCCGGTCAGGATCACCCCCAGGATGTCGGCGTCGTTCCGGAGCGACTCGAAGGCGATGCCGAGTTCGCCGATCACGTCGGGGTTGAGGGCGTTCAGCTTGTCCTGCCGGTCGATGACGACGGTGGCGATCCGGTCGGCGCGTTCGATGCGAATGAGGGAGAGGTCGGGCATGATGAGGCGAAGGGCGATGGGTATGGGGTGCGGGCAGCCGCTCCCGGGGATGGTTTCCGGACTCCGACAACCTATCGCGCGGCGTGGGCCGCGCAAACGGACACCCATCGGCACATGGCCCCGCCCGGGGCCGCTCCTTACCTTTCTCCCCGGGAGGATGGGGATGGGTCCCGCCCCTCTCCTCCCGTAGCGCACTCCCTTCGCACCCCCATCGCACCAGGAGTCCAAAAGACATGAGCCGTTCCCTCAACAAGGTCATGCTCATCGGCAACGTCGGGTCCGACCCCGAGATGCGGACCACCCCCTCCGGAACGAAGGTGGGAAAGCTCTCCCTCGCCACCAATCGGTCGTTCCAGGACCGAACCGGGCAGCAGCAGGAGAAGACGGAGTGGCATCGCCTCACCTTCTTCGGGAAGCTGGCCGACATCGTGGAGCAGTACGTCACCAAGGGCGACCGGCTCTACGTGGAGGGGCGGCTGGAGTACTCCCAGACCCAGGACGATCAGGGTGGAGTCAGGTACTGGACCGACATCGTGGCCACCGAGATGGTGATGCTGGGAGCTTCCGGAGGGAGCGCCGGCGACATGGGAGGTGGCCGGATGGGAGGGGGGCGAGGGAGCACCGGTGGAGGCGCACCCGAACCCGAGATCAACGAGCCGGAGGACGACCTCCCCTTCTGAGGGCGACCTCCTTCGCTACGGGACCATCAAACCGGCGCGGGGTTCACTTCGACCCCGGTTCCCGGCGGAGCCCCGATTCCCACAGCCCGATCATCTCGCGCTCAAATTCCTCGGGGTCGGCGTGGTAGCGGCGCAGAAATTCGGGGAAGGAGGGAAGGCCCAGCGTTCGGGAAAGGCGAGTGGTGGCCAGACGCATGAGTGCGTCGAAAGAAACGGACCCCTCGGCATCCACCGCCCCCCCTTCCTCCTCGGTCGATTCCCGGGCCAGGAGATAGATCTCGTCAGGGGAGAGGCGCATGAGGGCCTCCGTTACCCGGGCCGAACAGTAATCGAAGTACTTGGCCCGCAGGATCTCGTCCTGCGGACCTTCGGACTCCGGCACGGATGCGGCCTCGCCAGCCTCGCTCACCTTCCCCTCCCGGGGACCAATGGCCGTCCTGCTCTCTGCAGGCATCCAGGGGCGAACTTACCCCCTCACGGAAGGAAGGTCTGGTGGAAGGTGAGAGCCGTCAAGTGTTTCCGGCGGCGCGGCTCCGAATCTGTCGCAGGGGGGTGGGGGAGGCTACTGGACCATCCAGCTCGCGGCGGCTCCGTTCGTCCCGGTGTCCTGCTGTTCGCGAAGCTGGTGGAAGATCGACCTGCGGGTCAGCCCGTACATGACGATCCTGCTCAGAAACTCGGGGTCGGTCTGCTGAACCTCCTCCGCCTGGGCTGCAATTTCTCTGGGCAGGCGAACCTTGAGCTGGACGGAGCAGGTTTCCCACATGCGCAAACTCGTCACCGGGTTGAAGGCGTAGAACGGGGCACTCGGGCCTCACGAACGGGCACCCCGGCAGTGGTCCCGGGCAGAGCGCCCGGCCACGCCCCGGGGGGCGACTGCTCAGGACTATACGGGGGAATTTTCAGGCGCGCAAGCCTTTCCTGTAACTCGTTACGCCGCAACGACCCAGATGTAAGTTGTTGTGATTAAATGGTTTGCAAAACACCCAAAACCGCACTCCACCTGTTCCTCGGCGGAACACCCGATCCAATTTTTGGGAATTCCGGGACGGGAATTCCAGAGGTGACGCCGCCTTTCGGAAGATACTTTCCCGAAAACGCTACCGGATCACTCGACACTTTTTTACAAAAGCGGCGAAAGGCCGGATCACCCCGGAAGGGGGTTTGGCAGCCGGTTGAGGAACCGGCGGGACCACCTCTACGGAAGGACCGAACGGAGGAAGGCCTGGAGGGAGTCCGGGGTGAGCGCCTGAAACCGATCCCTGACGGCGAGCGCCTCCTCTTCCCGGAAGATGTCCGCCGTACGCCAGGAGCGGGGATCGCCGTCGCGATGGAACTGGAGGTGTCCTCGCCAGTCGTGGACCTCCTTGTGGATCACCAGCGCGGCGAACCACGCTTCGCCGAAGGGGCGCAGCCCCACCGTCACCGGGTCGGCCGAGAGGGGAACCGGCGACACCCCCAGGTGGGCGAGGTACTGCTCCCGGTGCTCGAGGAAGTCACCCACCCACCCCACGTAGTCCGGGAGGGGGAGAAGCTCTCGGGCCAGGTCGTGAAGCGCGGTGAAGGTATCCACCTCGCCGCCAAGGGTGCCTTCGGCGCGGCGCCGTGCCACTTCCCGGTGCAGGGATCGCACCCCTCCGGGGGGGAGGAGTGCCAGGAGCCCATCCACCTCGCGGAGGCAGTAGGTCTCGTACAGGTTGAGGAGGGTGTCGGGAACCCCTCCCGGGAGGGCTCTCGGAACCGTCCCCTCGGCGATGGGGGCCGTCTGGCCCATCAGTGGATCCCCCCGCCGGTGATGGTCCCCCCCGAGACCGGAGCCCCGACCCGCTCGAGGCGGGGAAGGTCGGCGTTTTCTCGGATGGCGGCGAGAGAATCGCGTTCGCCGAAGGTGCCGAGCAGCTCCCGCACCGCCCGGTACCGCTCGGTTTCGAAGCGGGCCAGGAGGTGGACCACCCCACGGCGAACCTTCCGGAGAAGCGCCCGCGTCTCCTCGATGGTACGGGGAGCCGGAAGGGGGAGGTGGTAGGCCGGGGTGCCGGTCCCATCCCGCAGGGCGCCGCGCAGCAGCTCCCGTCCGGGGAAGGCGTCCCGGAGCGCCGATTCCAGCTCCGGATTCCTCCCCCCCCGCCCCGGTCGAACCACCAGGGTGGTCGCGTCGTAGTCCAGGTGGATCCGCGCCACCCCCGAGCTGGGGAGGAGGAGACGGATGGCCGTCCCCTCGTGGAGGTCAACGTCCTGGCAGAGGTCCCGGAATCCGACCCGGAGGAAGCTCGGTCGGGTGAGGGGGGAGAACCCCGCCCGTTCCAGAACCCGCAGCCCCATGGAGAAGGTGTAGGCCCTCCCTCGCTCCATGTCCTCGGGGGGGGTGTCCTCCAGAACCCGTTGGAGGGTCCGGAGACCGGAGGGGTACAGCCACCCCATCACCACCAGGGGACCGGTGAGATCCGCGGTCCGAAGCTCCGCACTCCCCAGATCCACCACGTCGGCGCGGGCGGGATCGCTCCCGTCCACCACCACGCCGAGGCCGATATCCGTGATTCGCCCGCCCGGGAGGGCTCGGCTCACGTCATCGAGGTAGGGGACCACGGCCCGGGTCAGGGAGATCTGGAAGGTGCCCGTGAGGGACGAATCCATCTCTCGCCCGAGCGGGGTGGAGAGGTGGTGCTGCATGACCTCCTCCGGTGGGGGGTGGATGCCTGTCCGAAGACACGAATGCCGGTGGTCGAGCTCCACTCCCACGGGGGGCTGTCCGCAACCGGGTTCCCAGGATAACCATCTGTTTCCGACCCCCGCAAGAATTGCCGCCCGTTACCTTGCTCCCTCCGTGCAGTTCCGGCATCTTTTCACCCGGCGCCTCCGCCGATCCCCGCCCCTGCCCCCATTCCGCTCCCCGGAGGATCTTTGCAGCTCGATCGCACCCGCCGCCGTTCCGTCGGCTTCCTCGATCGGGAGGGGGAGGAGTGGTCCTGTTATCTGGTGACCTCGCAGGACGACGACGGGCGCTGGCGGGGGTTCTTCTCCTTCCGCCCCAAGGACGGGGAGATGGAGGAGGATGAGATCCGCACCGCGGACATCTTCATCGAGGCCTCCGAGGCCGAGATCGACCGCAAGGCGCGCGGGCTCGGGCGCCCCCTCCTCTCCGGACTCCTCTCCTCGGCGCTCCACACCCGGGAGGTCCAGAGCCGGGACACGCCCCACCTCCGCCGCTGGTTCCGGGAGATGCTCCAGACCCGGACGCGGGAGCTGGCCGGGGAGTGGGAGGAGGAGGACCACGATCCCGACGATCGAACTCTCGGCGACCTTCGCTCCATCTACTCCTCCTACCGGATGGATCAGGTGGCGCACCTCATCGCCCTCCTTCGCCCGGAGGACTTCCAGAGCGCGGTGGACCGGATCCTGGAGGGGCAGACCTTCGACTTCGGCGCGAAGGACCGCCTCCAGTTCGCCATGATGGTGGTGGAGCATCTGGAGCGGCTCCTCCCCCTCCCTCCCTTCGAGGCGTGGGCGCAGGACTACCTCTCGCACCCCGAGGAGTACCGCGCCTACACCTACGCCCTGCACCGGGACGGAAACCTTCCCTGACGGGGGGGACGGAGCTCACCCATCCCCCGGCGGATCGCCCGAGAGAAGGGCGGTGGTCCAACCGGGGCTACATGACGATGCTGAAGTTGAAGTTCGCTCCGCGGTCCAGGGCGCTCCTGGCGAACGCCAGGCTCTCGGAGAGTTCGGCCACCACCAGATCGTGGTCGTTCCGGAGGAGCCCGAACCGGGTCCGGTTCTCCCGGATCCCATCCAGGAGCGCCGCCAGGGCCCGCTCCGCTCCATCGGCCTCGATCCACACCCCCTCAACCGCCATCAACTCATCGGTGGACTCCATCCCTTCCGGAAGGTCGATGAGGTCCAGGTTGCACCGGGCGTCGGTGGAGTCGCAGAAGGTGGAGATGGGCACGACCCCCCACAACTCGCACAGCCGATCCAGCTTCTTCAGATGCCGGTGGAGCGCCACCTTGTCGGACTCATCCGAGGTCACCCTCCCCTCGAAGAGATGATTGGCCCAGAGAACGGTGCTCATCGGGATACTCCCAGGTGCTGTTGTTGGTGCTGATTTCGCCTTCCGGCGTTCATGCGATGGGTTACCGGGATGGAAGTCACCCCCCTTCGGCCAGCCCGTTGATGTCCGGGTTCTCCAGGATCCGCTCCCGGTATCCCTCCCTGGCCACCGCAATCATGGCGCGCCCCACATTCTCCGATGTGGTGACATGTGTCGGGGCGAGCCTCCGAAGGAGGGGGAAGAGCGGCCCCAGGACTCCGTAGGTGATCCGGTAGAGGGGCGTCTTCGACCGGACACCCCGGCGGGGGCGTATGAACCCGGGTCGGAACATGTACCCTTCCAGGGGAAGAGCGAGGAGCGCGTTTTCCGTTTCTCCCTTCACGCGAGCCCACATGACCCGGCCCCGCTCCGTGCTGTCGGTCCCCTCTCCGGAGACGTAGCAGAAGGTGGCGCCCGGTCGCACCCGCGCAAGGGCTTCGGCGGCGGCCAGGGTGAGGTCGAAGGTCAGCTCCCGGTACCGGTCTTCCGTGAGCCCGCTCACCGAGACCCCGAGGCAGAAGAAGCAGGCGTCCACCCCGGCCAGCTCCTCTTCCAGGTCGGAAAAGTCGTGGAAGTCCGTGCGACGGAGCTCCCGAAGCTTGGGGTGGGAGAGGGGGAGCGAACTTCGGCTGAGGGCCAGCACCGACGTCACGTCATCGGCGAGGAGGCATTCGTGCAGCACCCCGTCACCCACCATCCCGGTGGCACCGAAGAGGAGTACCTTCATCTGTTAGATAACCCTTCGGGGAGCGGCGGTCCGGTGGTCACCGGTGTTGGGCGTTCCCGACGGCTCGATGAGGAGGATGTGGGCCTCCTCCTCCGCCAGCGGGGAGTGTTCGACCCCCCTGGGCACAACAAAGATCTCTCCCGGTCCCAGGGTGACGCTCCCGTCGCGCATCCGGAGGGTGATCCGCCCCTCCAGTACCATGAAGAAGTCGTCCGTGTCGGGGTGGCTGTGCCAGATGAACTCACCCTTCACCTTCACCACCATCAGGTCGTGCCCGTTGAACTCCCCCACCGTTCGCGGCTGCCAGTGCTCCTGGAAGGTGGTGAGCTTCTCGGCTAGGTTGATCTTCCGCCATGGGGTGGCCCCCGCCGGCGAGGGCGTCCCGCCTCCCTCCGGACGGACCCCCAGGAGCGCCTCCCGACCGTACCACAGGTACGCGATCCCGAACATCCCGCGTTGGAGAAGGCCGGCCCCTTCCCCCCATGCGGTCATGGCGAGGGGGATGACGATGGAGGCGGCGATGGCCACCAGGTCCACCCCGTGTACCCCTCCCCCTCGTCCTCTCCGGCGAAGGAGAACGGCCAGGACCCCGAAGGCGAAGGCGAACCCCATAGCGGTAGCCGCCACCGAGTGCAGGAGATCTTCCGTCCGGTCGAAGGGAGTGGCGGGGTTCCAGGACCGTGCCGAGAAGACCGCCGCCGCCACCATGAAGACCCCGAAGGAGGAGTGGAACCCCACCCCCCACCTCCCCCACCGGCCTCCCACCCTCGTGGTGAGCCAGATCACCCCCAGGCCGAAGGCCAGGAATCCGAGCCGTGCGAGCCACGCCCCCTCCGTCCCCTGCGCCGCCGCCTCGCTGGTGGTGTGGGCGATCCACGAATAGTCCGCCGGGAGTAGGAGAGGAGCGAGAGCAAGGGCGAGTACCGAGGCGGCGAAGCACGCCGGCACCCCGACAACCCACCCCTCCCGGTTGAGGTTCGTCATCGTCTTCTCCGGAGGCTCACGTTCATCCGTCTCTCCATGGCCGTGAACGGTCGGTACGGGCCGGTGGTGAACGGCCCGTTCGGGAGGGACCGTCCCCTGTCGTTGAGCTTTCTCTTCGAATCCTCTATCTTTCAGGACTTCGCATTTTGTTCAAGTAGGACCAACCGAGGAGTGTGATTCTTTTGGAAGTGATCGTTCAGGAAGGTGAGAACCTCGAGCGAGCGCTCAGGAAGTTCAAGCGCAAGGTGCAGCGTTCCGGGCTCTACTCCGAGCTCCGGAAGCGGCGCTTCTACGAGAAGCCCAGCGCCCAGCGTAAGCGCAAGCGTGAGGCCGCCATCCGTCGTGAACGTCGCCGCCAGCGGCGTCCCGACCGGATCCGGTAAGGGGGTTCGAGCCTCCGCGACTCCGGTCGCGGGACGACTTCCGAAACGGTGGCCCCCCTGCCTTTGGGCAGGGGGGCCATTGTCATGCCCGGCACCGGGGGGGTGACGGCGTGCCGACCACCGCTCCGGTGCTCCGGCGGTGTCAGAGAGCGAGGGGAACAGGCCGGTCACCCGAGTAGTCGTAGAACCCGACGCCGCTCTTCCGACCGTACCGCCCCATGGCCACCAGGCGCTTCAGGAGGGGCGGGGGCGCGTACCGCTCTTCCCGGTACTCGTCGAACATGATCTCGGCGATTTTCAGGGTGGTGTCGTTCCCCACGAAGTCACAGAGGGTGAAGGGGCCCATGGGGTAGCCGCACCCCAGCATCATCCCCTTGTCGATGTCCTCGATGGAAGCCACCCCCCGCTCGAGCTGACGGATGCAGTCCAGCATGTAGGGGACGAGAAGGAGGTTCACCACGAACCCCGAGTTGTCCTTCGCGGCGATGGGCTCCTTCCCCAGCTTCCGGGCGAATGCGAAGGCCCGGTCGAAGGCCTCGTCGGAGGTGGCGATGGTACGCACCACCTCCACCAGCTTCATGACGGGGACGGGGTTGAAGAAGTGGAGCCCCACCACCCGGTCGGAGCGCTTCACCGCCGCCGCCATGTCCGTCACCGTGAGGGACGAGGTGTTGGTGGCAAAGAGGGTGTGCTCACCGCAGAGGGGGTCGAGGGTCCGGAAAAGGCGGTTCTTCGCCTCCAGCTCCTCCACCACCGCCTCGATGACCAGATCCCGGTCGGCCAGCGCCTCCGTCTCGGTGGTGAAGTCGATGCGCCCCAGGATGGCGTCCCGCTCGTCGGCGGTGAGCTTCTCCTTCTCTACGGCCCGGTCCAGCGACTTTGCGATGCGCCCGCGCCCCGCCTCCACGGCGCCCTCGTTCACCTCCAGGACGCGCACCTGGAACCCCGCCTTGGCGGACACCTCGGCGATTCCGCTCCCCATGAGGCCGCACCCGGCCACACCCACCTTCTCGATGTTCACTCGGTCCTTCCTCCCTGTCTGGTTGTGATTCGCTTCTCGGAGCTCACGAACGGTGCTCGGTCCGCCCCCACCCCCGTCAGGGGGCAAAGGCCTCCACCACCACGGCCCCTCCCTGCCCCCCCCCGATGCACGCCGACCCGAGCCCGAACCCGCCCCCCCGACGCCGGAGCTCGTGGAGGAGGTGGATGGTGATGCGCGCCCCGGACGCCGCCAGGGGGTGAGTGAGGGCGATGGCGCCCCCATTCACATTGGTCTTCTCCGGGTCGAGCCCCAGCTCCTTCTCCACCGCCTTGTACTGGGGAGCAAACGCCTCGTTCACCTCTACAAGATCCATGTCGGAGAGGGACATCCCGGCGCGTTCCAGCGCCTTCCGGGCGGCAGGGGCCGGACCGATCCCCATGACCTTCGGCTCCACCCCCACATACCCCCACGACACCAGGCGCCCGATGGGGGTGAGCCCGTGGGCCTGGGCGAATTCGGCGGAGGCGATGACGGTGGAAGCCGACCCGTCCCCGATCCCGGAGGCGTTCCCTGCGGTGACGAACCCTCCCTCCCGGAAGTAGGGGCGGAGCCTGGCCAGCCCCTCCAGGGTGGTCTCCGGTCGGATGTGCTCGTCGTAGGCGAACTCGGTGTCCCCCTTCCGGCTTTTCAGGAGGATGGGCGTGATCTCGTCCGCAAAGCGCCCGGCATCCCACGCCGCCTTGGCCCGCTGCTGGCTCGCCAGCGCCACCAGATCCGACTCCTCCCGGGTGACCCCGTAGCGGTCGCCCAGCTCCTCGGCGGTCTGGGCCATGGTGAGGTCGCAGTTCGTATCCAGGAGCGCCTCCCAGAGGAGATCCTCAAACTGCTTCCCTGCCGGACCCAGCCGCAGGTTCCCCCACCGGGCCCCCCGCACCACGTGGGGTGCCTGGCTCATGGACTCGGCGCCCCCACAGAGCGCCACCTCGGCGTCCCCCACCAGAATCTCCTGCGCTCCCTGGGTGATGGCCTGGAAGCCGGACCCGCAGAGGCGGTTCACCGTGACGGCGGGAGTGGGTTCGGGGAGTCCGGCCCGGAGCGCCACATGGCGAGCGAGGTAGATGCTGTCCGACGAGGTCTGGAGCGCGTTCCCATACACCACGTGCCCCACCGATTCGGGGGTCACCCCGGCGGCCTCCAGCGCCCCCTTCGCCGAAAATACCCCCAGATCGGTGGCGGTGAAGTCCTTCAGCGTCCCGCCGAAGGTTCCGAAGGCGGTGCGCTTCCCCGAAAGAAAGACGACGTCGCGAGAGTGGCCCTGGGTCGGCATCGATGCGGACTCCCGTTGGGTTGGAGAGAGATGGTAGCCTACAAACATACCGAGGCCCCGCCGGGGGCCAAGGGCTGCGGCTACCCCGACGGGGAGGGATCAGACGAACTCCTCGGTGGGCTTCTCCTTCAGGTACTGGAGGAACTGGGCCTTGTTGTTGGCCTTCATGTACGCCTCTTCCGGTGAGATGGCGCCGGACATGAGGAACTCCAGGATGTGCTGATCCAGGAGCTGCATCCCATCCTTCTTCCCCGTCTGGATGATGGAGGGAATCTGGAAGATCTTGTTCTCCCGGATGAGGTTGGCGATGGCCGGGGTCCCGATCATGATTTCGAGGGCCGCCACCCGCCCCTTCCCATCCTTCTTCCGCATGAGAACCTGGGACACCACCCCTTTCAGCGACTCGGCCAGCATGGAGCGGATCTGCTCCTGCTGATCGGCGGGGAAGACGTCGATGATCCGGTCCACCGTCTTGGGCGCCGAGTTGGTGTGGAGCGTCCCGAAGACCAGGTGCCCCGTTTCGGCGGCGGTGATCCCCAGCTCGATGGTCTCCCGGTCCCGCATCTCTCCCACCAGGATCACGTCAGGGTCTTCGCGAAGCGCCGCCTTGAGGGCGTTGGCGAACGATTTTGTGTTGGTCCCGATCTCCCGCTGGTTCACCAGGCACTTCTTGTTGGGGTGGGTGAACTCGATGGGATCTTCGATGGTGAGGATGTGGTCCTTCCGGGTCTCGTTGATGAGGTCCACCAGCGCCGCCAGCGTGGTGGACTTCCCCGATCCGGTGGGTCCGGTGACCAGGACGAGCCCCTTGGAGAGCATCCCGAACTTCCGGACCGCTTCGGGGAGCTTCAGGTCATCGGCAGTGAGGATCTTGGAGGGGATGGTCCGAAAGACGGCGGCCAGCCCCTTCCGCTGCCAGAAGACGTTGCAGCGGAAGCGGGCCACCCCCTCGATCTCGTAGGCGAAGTCGTAGTCGAGGGTTTCGAGGAAGCGCATTCGCCATTCCTCTTCCATGATCTCGTAGACGAGCTTCTCCATGTCCTTCGGAGCCAGCTCCCGGAAGGGGAAGGCCTGCATCTCCCCATGGAGGCGCATGAGTGGGGGAGAGCCGGTGGTGAGGTGAAGGTCCGACCCCCCTTTCTCCGCCAGCGCCCGGAGGAACTGATCGATCTGAGCCATACGCGTCTCTATCCCGTGGGCAGGTCGTTCACTTGAGCGGGAGGAGGGACCACTCGAACCGTCCCCCCTCCCCCCCTTCGATGCGAAGCTCCCAGCGGATCCCGATACGATCGGCGACACGGCGATCCGCCTCCCCGCTCCACGCCAGGAAGGCGGCGCCCGCCAGGTCCAGGACCTCCGGCGCCCACTCCTCCGGATCGCCAGGGAGGTGGGCCGTCAGGGCGTCGAAGTGGAAGGCCCGGAGGTCGCCGATGGCGCCGGCCCGCCCTTCCGGGTCCGTCGGGAGCACCACCATGAATACGTCCTCGGGCGGCTCCCCCTCCCCTCCCACATGAACCGATCGCCAGGAGGGCTCGAGGAGGAGGGCCGGGAGGTAGGGGAGAATGGCCTCCGCCAGCGACTCGGGGGTGGTGGTCACCGCGAAGCGGGCGGTACCGGAGCGAGCCAGGAGGCGGACCTCCGAGAGGATCCCCTGCGGAGGGGGGTGAAACCGTTCGTGGAGGCGGGTGTCCGCTTCGACCGGACGAATGAGGTACTCGGTCCCCGCCGGGGAGGTGAGGACCCGCACCTCCACAGGGATGGACGCTCCCTCCCGTTCCATGGCGCCGGACCACCGCCACACCCCGACCTCGATCTGATTCGTGGGGGAGGGGGTCATGGCCCCATCCAGCGCGGCGCCCCATCCGGAGGTGAGGTGCCGCCGGAAGCTGGTTCCCCGATCATCGAACCACCCGGTGACCCGACGCCCCCGGACCGAGATCCCGAACCGCGTCGCCCCCCGCTCCAGCGCCTCGGTGAAGAGGGTGTCCAGGGAGATGGGGGCATGCCCCTCCGCCAGTTCGTCCTTCCCCACCCGGCTGTAGATCTGCCGGACCAGCTCCCGGATCTTCCCGGCCGAGGCGAGGGCCAGCTCGATGCGGAGCCCGGTGCGGTGCTGAAGCTCGTCCACCGCATCGGTCTTGATGGGAGAATCCACGATGACGGTGACGGCGTCGTCCGTCTTCATGATGGGGAGGGTCAGGTGGGAGAGCGCCCACTCCGGGGTGACGAGCCCCGCCGCCTCCGGATCGATGCTGTCGGCCTCGGGGAAGACGTAGGGGAGGTCGAACTGGGAGGCGAGCCCCCACTCCAGCTCCTCCTGGGTCACCAGCCCCAGCGCCAGGAGCGCCTCGCCGAAGTACCCGCCGGCATCTTTCTGGTAGTCCAGCGCCCGCTTTACGTCCTCTTCGGTGATCCTCCCGAACCCCATGAGGATCTGCCCGATCGTGCGTCGTTCCGCCATATCCCTCCTTCCGTCAGGGGTGGGTTGAGAGTCTCGATTCCACCCGGGCCGCGATCCACTCCCCCACCTGGGTGGTGGTGTGCTCACCCCCCAGATCGGGAGTCATGACCCCCTCGGCCACCGCGTCCGCCACCGCCCCCTCCACCTCGCCCGCCAACTCCGACTCGCCGAAGTGGCCGAGCATGAGGGAGACGCAGAGGATGGCGGCCATGGGGTTTGCCGACCCCGTCCCCACGATATCGGGGGCCGACCCGTGTACCGGCTCGAAGAGAGCGTGGCGACCGGGGTGGAGGTTGGCGGAGGCCGCGACCCCCATCCCCCCGGCGAGGACCGCCGCCAGATCGCTGAGGATGTCTCCGAAGAGGTTGTTTGTCACCACCACGTCGTACCGCTCCGGGCGGCGCACCATGTCCATGACCATGGCATCCACGTACATGGTGTCCTGCTCGAATTCGGGGAACTCCTCCCCCACCTCCCGGAAGGCGCGGCGCCAGAGCTTCCCGGCGTGGGACATGGCGTTGGCCTTGTCCACCAGGGTGACGCGCTCCCGCCCATGATCCCGGGCATGCTCGAACGCGGCCCGGATGATCCGCTCCACCCCCTTCCAACTGTTCAGATCTTCCTGGATGGCCACCTCGTCGGGGGTCCCCACCTTGAAGGAGCCCCCCAGCCCCGTGTAGACCCCCTCGGTGTTCTCCCGGAAGATCCGGAGGTCGAACCCCCGTTCGCCGTCGCGAAGGGGTGAGAGGGCGGGGGTGAGGAGGCGGGCGGGGCGGTAGTTGACGTAGAGATCCAGGCGGAAACGAAGCCCCAGGAGGATGTCCCGGGCATGAACGTTGGTGGGGACGCGAGGGTCACCGAGGGCGCCCAGGAGGATGGCGTCGTAGTCGTCCGAGAGGGTCTGGAACTCCTCTTCGGAGATGGTGACCCCGGTGTGCAGATACCGTTCGGCCCCGAGCTCCCATTCGTCCCACTCCAGCGTCGGCGCGCCCAGCTCCCGCACCACTTCGAGAACCCGGACCGCCTCGGAAACCACTTCGATGCCGATTCCGTCGCCGGGGATGAGGGCGATTCGTGCCATGGGGTTGAACGTGTGCTGCGGGGGGAGGGGTGTCGAGGCGGGAGAGTATAGGGAGGAGGGGTTTCCTTCGCCAGAAACGCCCCCGGCAACCGAGCCCCCTTTCCGGTCCCGTCCACGGGCAGGTCCGGTTCCTTCGCGTCGGTCAGGGGGTCGGCGCCACCACCACGACCTCCCCCCGAACCGGGGGGCCGCTCCCTTCCACCGTGAAGGGGTACCGCCCCTCCGGGGCCCCCTCAAAGGTCAGGACGATGCGGGATCCCCGGTCCACGAGGGGAGGGAAGGCATCCTGGCGGGTCCCTTCCAGGAATTCCCGCCCTCCCGGTGGGAGCGCGGCCAGATCGAAGCGAAGGAGGTGGACCCGATGATCCACCACCACGAACTGCACCACGTCCCCCTCCCGGATCTCATGGAGGGGAGGCACCACCCGTGTGGCATCCCCCGCCCCCGAAAGGTCGAAGCGGTGGATGGGCACCTCGTCGGGGATCCCCAGCTCGGCCCGGAGCTCGGGGTCGGAGGGAGGGGGCGGCTCGGGGATGCACCCCGGAAGGGCGAGGAGGGCCGGGAGGAGGAAGAGAAAACCCCTCCGGCCCATTCCCCTCAGCGCGCCGGAACGCCGCACGCCACGCAGTAGGCCCACTCCCGCTCCAGCACTTCCCCGCACTGGCCGCACGCCGTCACGAAGACGTTGGTTCCGCAGAAGGGGCAGAACCGGAGCCCATCCCGTGAGGGGAGGGATTCTTTGCACTCCGGACACTCGGAAGGGGTGGAGGGGGCCTCCTCCACCGCCCGGGG
Source organism: Gemmatimonadota bacterium (assembly GCA_050485305.1). Taxonomy (GTDB): domain Bacteria; phylum Gemmatimonadota; class Gemmatimonadetes; order Longimicrobiales; family Gaopeijiaceae; genus JBJHBD01. Next base: position 15,280 of record JBJHBD010000005.1, on the reverse strand, counting down.
AGTCGGCTCGGGATTCGGGGGACCATCCTCCCGGAGGAGGGCCATGAAGGCCTCGTCATCTTCTTCTTCGGCGCCGACTGCTTCGTCGGAGAGCTCCGGTTCGAAGGATGCCGGGAGACCGGGAAGGTCCGAAGTGGAGGATTCCTCGGCGTCCGCCGGCGCATCCGAAAGGTCGATGGGAGAAAGGCCCTCCAGGGGAGGAAGGTCGAAGCCGGAGGGGCGTGAGGGCTCCGACGCCTCCCACCCGGCGAACCCTTGGTCCTCCTCGTCACCTCTCTCCGCGGACCCGGCCTCCGCCTCATCCTCCGGAATGGAGAGGTCGGCGGGGAAGGCCTCAGGGTTCAGCCGAACCCCGAGCGCCGCGAACTCCCGGTAGAGTCCGGTGTTGGGGTTCGCCGTCCGCAGCTCCCGGCGGATCTGCTCGGTGGCCGAATCCGACTCCAGGGTGAGGAGCCCTCCCTCCCCGGAGAGGAGACGCATGAGGGCGTCTTCGTAGTCCCCGTTCATCTCCACCCCGATCCGATCCCGGTGGGTGCGATAGGGGACGAGGGTCTGGTAGATCTCCGCCACGGTGAAGGCCCCGGTAAGGTAGCCCGGCGCGTTTCGCCGGACCTCCTCCACCAGGACCCGGTGGAAACGCTCCACGAGATCCGACGCGAGGTGCTTCAAGAGATGAGCTCGTTCAGGGGGATTCGTCGTACCCAAGGACCTGCACGATCCGGTTCGCCGCGAGGGCGCGGAGAAAGGCGCGAGGGTCGTGGGAGGGAACTTCGATACCGTACTGCTCGTGGTACCGTTCCGCCATCCGCCTGAGGAACTCGTGAACGGTCTCGTGCTGGAACCCCTGATCGTCGCGGAGCTGCCGGACCACCTCGAGGGCGGTCCCCCGGAACGATTTCCCTCCCGGGAAGACGAGACGAACGGCGGAGGCGTTGATGGGTTCGCCGTCGGGCCCTTCGAAGAGTTCAAGCTGATTCTCATCCGGGGTGTCCCACCCCTCGGACCCGGCCACCTGGGCCTCCACCTCTGCGAGAAGGCGTTCGATGGGATCGTCGTCCGCCACCTCCAGCTCGGCGAGTCGGTCGGACCAGGGGGCGAGACGGGGGTCGTTTTCGGGCCAGCGCAGGACCACGCGCTTCAGATCGAGAAGGCGCCAGAGGGCGAGGGGGTCCCAGTGCTCGGGGGGAGGGACCCGCTCGAACTCCCGGAGGGCCCCCTCCCAATCTCCCCGATCGTAGAGGAGGTGTGCCAGGTAGATCCGGGCCTCGTGAAGGTCCGGGACCATGCGAAGCGCCCGGCGAAGCTGCCGACACGCCCCCACCTCATCCCCCATCCGATGCATGGTGTACGCCACCGAGGCCACCGCGTCGGCGGAATCGGGGCGGAGCGAGATGAGTCGGTTGAAGATGTCCCGAGCCTGGGGGAAGAGCCCTTCCCGGTAGAGGGCGCGCCCCATGGTGAGCATGAGTTCCACATCGTCGGCGAAGCCCATCTCCTCCACATGGCGGAAGAGGGAGACGGCCCGCTGGGTGAAGCCCAGTCGAAGGAGAACCTCTCCCAGCCCCACCATGGCGTCCTCGTGGGTGGGGTCCAGAACCAGGGCCTGCTCAAACCCCATCCGCGCCCAGGCGAACTCCTCACGGGCCAGCCGCGCGTACCCCAGCCCCACGTAGAGCTCCACGGCGTTGGGATACAAAGCGAGGCCCTCCTTGAGCGTGGAGAGGGCCCCTTCGTAATCGCCTTCGTTGTAGAGGGTGTGAGCTCGCTCGTCGTACTCTTCCGAGCTCAGAAATCGTTCGGCCATGCCGAAGCCTCGCGGACGTATGGGGGGGAGCCGGGTCGCAGCCGGCGAGGGCTTTTCGAATGTAATGACCGCCCTTCCCACCTGCCAGACTCTTCTTCGGAGAGCCCGGGGAAGGAGGGGTCGCACGGATCCCGAAAACGACGAGGGCGACCGACGCCTCCCGGCATCGGTCGCCCTCATCAATCTGCCGCTCCGGCGAAGACCGGAGGGGAGATCTTCCGTCGAGGTCAGGCGGAGACGGTGACCTGCTCTCCCTCGGCCTCGGCATCCACCTCAACCTCGGCCTCGTCCTCCACCTCGAGGGCCGGAGTCTCCGGTGCCCGGGTGACATGGGCGATAGCCGGCCGGCAGAAGCGCATCCCGACGGTGTACAGCTCCTTCAGCTCCGCATCGGTGAGATCGGGGTACCGCTCACCCAGGTACTCCATGGTCTCTTCCATCCACTGCTTCTGGTCTTCGGCGGCTGCCTGAAGAACCCCGCAGCGGTTGATGTGGCTGAACAGCTCGTCGCGGGCACGCTCCTTCAGCTTCGTCCTATCGGTCATCAATCCTCCAGTCTATTCTGATGGCGTCGACACCCCGGGGTCCCAGATCGGCCCCGAGGCCTTCGCGCACTTCAGGTGGGAAGTTTCGTTAGCGGTAGAACGTAACGGAAACCCGAATCCAACGCCAACCCGCACGCCACCGGTGACGACTCCGAATCCCGACGGTTCCCCTCCCCTGAGTGCCGTGGACCTCGAGGTCTTCCGCCACCTCTTCACCGCCATCTCCGAAGAGATGGGCGCCGCGCTCCGACGAGCCGGCCACTCCCCCAACATCAAGGAGCGGCGCGACTACTCGTGCGCCCTCTTCTCCCCCTCCGGCGACCCTGTGGCCCAGGGTGACCACATGCCGGTGCACCTGGGAGCCATGCCCATGAGTGTGGCCGCCGCCCTGGACCGCTGTGCCCCCCTTGCTCCGGGGGATGTGGTCGTGGTGAACGACCCCTACTCCGGGGGGACGCACCTTCCCGACATCACGGTGGTGGCCCCGGTCCACGACCCCGCCGACGGGGCGCTCCTGGGGACGGTGGCCGCCCGCGCCCACCACTCCGATGTGGGAGGGATGAGCCCCGGCTCCATGCCCCTCGCCCGGGAAATCGCCCAGGAGGGGCTCCGCATCCCCCCGATTCACCTGATGCGAAGGGGTGAACCGGTCCAGGAGGTGTGGGACCTCATCCTGGCCAACACCCGGACCCCCGAGGAGCGGGAGGGGGACCTGGCCGCCCAGCTCGCCGCCCTCCATATCGGAGACCTCCGCCTCCGGGAGCTCGCCGAGCGCCGTGGCGCCGATGCGGTGCGCACCGCCATGGACGCCCTTCTGGCGTACGGTGACCGCCTCCTCCGTGAGGGGGTGCGACGCGTCCCCGATGGTCGGTGGGAGGCGGAGGACCACCTGGAGGGGGACGGGTTCCGCGACGAACCCATCCCCATCCGGGTGGCGCTGGAGGTGGCGGGTGACCGGATCCATCTGGACTTCACCGGAACCGGCCCACAGGCCACCGGTGGGGTGAACGCCGTCGCCGCCATCACCACCTCGGCGGCCCGATACGTGGTGCGCGCGGTGGTCGAGGAGCTCCTCGGCACCCCCCTCCCGGCGGGGGGCGGCGCCATGGCACCCCTTACCCTCACCCTCCCGGAGGGGTCGGTGGTGAACGCGCGCCCTCCGGCCCCGGTGGCCGCCGGAAATGTGGAGACGAGCCAGCGGGTCACCGACGTGGTGCTCCGTGCCTTCGCCGGGGCCCTCCCGCACCGGATCCCCGCCCTCTCCCAGGGGACCATGAACAACACCGCCGTGGGGGGGATGGACCCCCGCACCGGCACACCGTTTGCCTACTACGAGACGGTGGGTGGAGGGATGGGCGCCGGCCCCGGACGCCCCGGCCTCTCCGGGGTCCACACCCACATGTCCAACACCCTCAACACCCCGGTTGAGGCGCTGGAGCACGCCTACCCCTTCCGGGTGGAACGGTACGAGCTTCGCCGGGGCACCGGAGGGAGGGGGGAGTGGCAAGGGGGGGATGGGCTTCGTCGGGATCTCCGCCTCCTGGCGCCCGCCACGGTGACCCTTCTCACCGAACGCCGCCAGGCCGGCCCCGCCGGAGCCGCAGGTGGTGAGAGCGGAGCGCCCGGCGAAAACGCCCTCATCCGTGACGGGGTGGAGGAGATCCTTCCGGGGAAGGTTACCTTTGAGGCCTTTCCGGGAGATGTGGTGAGCGTGCGGTCTCCCGGAGGTGGGGGGTGGGGTGCGCCCGGCGGCGCCCGGTAACCCATCCTCCTGGAGAACGACACCAAACCGGAGCACCGGAGTTCAGCCTGCCCATGCATGTACAGCTCGCCCTCGTCTGCGACGACGCCCGGATGCGCCCCGACGGGAAGATGGATGTGGAGGGGGTCTTCAACGACCTGGCCGCTCCCGGTTTTCCGGCGAAGCAGGAGCGGATGGTCCTGGTCACCACCATCGAGTGGGACCGAGGAGAGGAGGGGCGAGTCCCCTTCCGGGTGGACCTCACCGGCCCGGACGGGCGCCCCTCACTGACGGTGGAGGGGCATACCGACGTGGATCCCCGCCCCGCCGACCGACCACCCCCCCGCACCCGCCTCATCATGCCGTTGGAGGGTGTCGTCTTCCCTCGCGCCGGGCGGTATTCCTTCGAGATCCGGGTGAAGGGGAAGAAGCTCCGCGGCCCCTCCCTCTTCCTCATGGAGGCCGAACCCGCTCCGGATGAAGCCGCCGACTGAGGTCTGCATCGTCCGACTGAGCGCCATCGGGGATGTGGTCCAGACGCTCCCCCTGGCGGCAGCCATGAAGCGGGGGTGGCCTGGAGTCCGGATCACCTGGGTGGCGCAGCCCGTCCCCGGGGAGGTGCTCCGGCACAGCCCCGTGGTGGATGAGATCCTCCCCTTCCATCGCCGCTCCGGAATGGCCGCCCTCCGGGAGTACCGCCGGTTCCGGAGTCAGGTCCAGGGACGCCGGTGGGATCTGGTGGTGACCCCCCAGGTGGCCTTCAAGGCGGGGCTCGTGACCGCCCTCCTGGATGCCCCGGTGCGCCTCGGCTTCGACCGGAAGCGGGCCACCGACATGAGCTGGGCCTTCACGAACCGCCAGATCCCCGAGTCCCCTCCCAAGCATGTGGTGGACGAGGCGCTGGAGTTTGCCCGTGCGCTGGGCCTCGACCCCTTCCCGGTGGAATGGGGGATGGGGTTCTCCGAGGCCGAACGTGCGGCGCGGGAAGCCTTCTTCGCCGACCTCCCCCGCCCCCTCTGCGGGGTGGTGGTGGGAACCACCCACCCCGGAAAGAACTGGACCGCGGAGGGGTGGGCCACCGTGGTGGATGCCCTGGCCGAGGAGTTCGGGTTCACCGTCCTCCTCCTGGGCGGGCCGTCCGCGGAAGAGCGGGCGGCGGCGGACGAGATCATGGCCCGGACGCGGAGCACGCCGCTGAATCTCCTGGGCAACGATCTGCGTCGTCTCATCTGGATCCTCTCCCACCTCGATCTGGTCATCGCCCCCGACACCGGTCCCCTCCACCTGGCGGTGGCGCTTGGGACTCCGGTCCTCGCCCTCTTCGGTCGCACCAACCCGAACCGGAGCGGCCCGTGGGGCCAGCCCCCCCACCGCATCGTGGACGGATACGGGGTGGAGGCCGGCCCCGACTACGGGATGGACCCCGCCTATCGGACCGGGATGAGTCGGATCACCCCGGACATGGTCCTCAGTGGTGTTCGTGGTGTATGGCCCCCCCGTGATCCTCCTCCGGAGCCGGGGTGAGCATGCGGGACATGGCGTCCCGGAGCCCGTAACCTCCCATCCTCATGGGGCCTCCGCCGGGGAAGATCCGGACCCCGAAGGTCAGGGAACCGAACCCCTGCTCCAGGGGGAAGCGGGGGTCCACCACCCCGTCGACCCGCTCGGCCCGGTAGCGGGCCCCCTCCACGAAGGGGCGGAAGAGCACGGTACCCGCCCACACCCCGGCGGACTCGATCCCCACCACCCCGATGCGCCAGCGGGTGGCTCCCTCAGGGATGTCGTCGTGCTCGTACCGGAAGAACCCCGAGTCTCCCGACTCCCGGGGGTATTCGGGGCGAGCGGCCAGTTCACCCCGTAGGTAGGCGCGAATCGGTCCGAACCGGTGCCCCCCTTCCGCCAGCACCGACCAGTACCCGTCCACCGGGTGGGCTTCATCGACCCGGCTCACCGCTCCCTCCATGAGGAGATAGGCACCCTCCCCTTCCCAGCGGGTGCCGGCATGGAAGAGAGTCGTTTTCTGTTCGTTCCCACCGTGCTCCTCGACAATCCGGGCGACCGAGGCGGAAAGCTCGAGGGCGCCGCCCCCCACCTCCGCTCCGTGGGTCACCCGCCCTGAAAAGGAGTTGCCGAAGTTCCGGTAGTTCCCCATGTCGAAGGGGCCTTCCGGCTCGTCACCGCCAAAGACGGATCCCTCCAGCGTCCACCCTCCCCGGGCCAGCGCCCCATTCACCGTGTACCGCTCCAGGATCTGGGCGAGGTGATGGTTCGTGGGGTACTTCACCACCGGTCGGGACATGGGGTCGTCGCTCCCGTAGGCGGCAAACCCCTTCCCGGCTGAGAGGTGGGCGCTCCATCCGTTGGGATTGCGCCAGACCCGACTCACCATGAGTTCGTGGATGAGGGTGTGGGGGTGCCGGGAGTCGAGGAACCCCTCTCCCCATCCTCCCGGAGTGATCTCCCCGTCCTGGAGGGTCAACGCCTCGAAGTGGGGGGTGAAGCGGACGCTCCAGCCTCGCTCCGGAGACTCCAGGTTGATCATGGCGGCGTTCTGGGTCAGGACCCAGTCGGTGCCGCTGAGGGGGGTGCCGGCGGCGCCCCGCAGGGTGGAGCCCAGAGGTACGAGCTGGGCCATCCCCCCCACCGTCCACCCGGAGGCGAAGGTGTGGACGTACATCCGGTGGTCGTCGTGCCCGGGGTGGTCGGGCTCGGCCGCGCCATGACCCGCATGGGCGGGGGTCTGCGCGGCTCCGGAAAGGGCCCATGCGCAGAGGCCCACGGAAAGTACGACGGCGCCTGCCGCCATACGAAGTGTTCGTGCAGTCATGCTTTGATCCTGTTGGAATGGCGAAACGACCGGACCCCCGTGAGGGGTTCCGGCGGGATACTACGAGCGTTCCGTCAGGATCGAGGAGGGGGAGGTTCGAAGGGGGTCGGGGTGGAGAGAACGGGAGTGGGAAGTCGGGTCACCGGAGGGGCATCCGCCGCCCCCGTAGCCGGAACGGGAGTCCCGGGCGCCGCCGCCGCCGCGCCCCCGCAGGAAAGGAGGGTCAGGCACACGGGCGGAGGGCTTCCGGCGTCCGAATCATCCGGCGGAAAATCGGGTGCCGGTTCGTCATGGTCGTGGGTGTGATGGGAGTGATGGCCGTACCCCTCCGCGTCGCTCTCCGCCACCCCGTGCATATGCCCCGTCCCCGGGCCCATCTCGCAGAACAGCTCCCCCGCGAGCGCGGCGGGGAAGAGGAGGAGGGTGAGAAACGCGAAGGAGCGACGCATGGAAATGCTACCCCTCCCCCGCCAACGCCGATTCCACCGCCCACACCAGCATGGGGATCATGATCTCGTGGTGCCCGGTGATCTGGTACCCCTTCCCTCCTCCGCTCCGGGTGGGGCGCTGCACCACGTTCATCCTGGGGCGGTAGTGCCGGATCATGTCGAAGTCGGCGGTGAGGAAGGGGCCCGGGCGCCCCTCGTTAAGGTTCCGGGCCATGGAGAGTGCCTTCAGGAAGACCTCGGGCATGATGACCGCCGAGCCCAGGTTCAGGACCGCGCCCCCGTCATGCAGCGCGGGGAGCCACCCAGCCATTCGTCGGAAGTCCCGCATGGAGGTGGCGCCAAGGGCGGCGCCGTCGGCGGCGGGGTGCTGGTGGATGATCTCGCACCCCACTGCTGCATGAATCCCCACGGGGATGTTCCGTCGGTACGCCTGAAGGAGGATGGATCGTTCCGGAGCCGCCAGATCGTCGCGCAGATCCAGCGCCCGGCCGAGCGCCTCCCCGAACCCCATCCCCCGCTCGGCGCCCTCGCGGATGGCCTCGTTCATCTCCCGCCCCGTCTCCTCGGCCATCCCGAAGGAGCCGTCGGCGAGCCCGGCCTCCACATCTTCCGAGGTCGCTCCCCAGCGGGCCACCTCATAGTCGTGGATGGCCACCGACCCGTTCCCCGCCAGGAACCCGGCCCCTCCCTGCTCCATCATCCGGATGAGGAGGGGGGCAAGCCCCGTCTTCACCGTGTGCCCCCCCAGCATCCAGAGGATCCCCCGTTTCCGCCGTATCGCCTCCGTCACCCCCCGGACCACCGCCCGGAAGGAGTCGGCTTCCAGGATGGCGGGAAGGGAGTCCAGGAACTCCCGAAAGGAGGGGTCGGGACCGGGAGGGAGCCCGGCGAAGAGCTCCGAGGTGACCTTGTTGGGGCGCACCTCCACCGGGACGGTGCGGAGCCGCTCCACCTCCGCCTCGGGAGGCGGTCGGTACTCCTTGCTCAGGGTGCCCCCGCCCCCCGTCGATCCACCCCCTGTCCGCTCCGGAGGGCGCGAAGGGGGGTGGCGTAGCTCAACTCGCTGAGATGGAGCGAGAGCGAGCCGAGGAGGGGGATTCCGCGGGAACGCATGTAGACCACGATGCGCCGATCATCATCGGTGAAGTGGATCTCCGTTTCGGCAGCTTCCCCGAAGAGCCCGCGGGACTGAATGACCGGGTGCACCACGATGGTATTGAAGGTCCCCGCCGGCACCTCCACCCGGTCTTTCCGGACTACCCGGATGACCACCGGATTTCCACGCTCCAGGAAGTAGTGGGGGAGGGTATACGTGTCCCCCACCTGGAGGGGGAGGGTACGAGCGTAGTAGACGAAGGAGAGGTCGTCGAGGGGGAGGTTCGTGGGGATCTCCCCCGCGTCGTCGTTGTCGGCTCGCTCGTAGCGCTGCTCCTCCGGATAGAACTCGAACTGCCGGAAACGGGTGAAGCGCACCTCGTTCTGGTCCTGGAGGAAGCGCCGGCTCGCCAGCGTGCTCATGTCGAACCAGGACTCGTAGCGGCTGTCCACCCGGAGGCCGAGGCGACCTCCCTGGATCCCCATGGAAACGTGATAGGTGTCGTTCCCCCGCACCCGCTCGATCCCATGGACCTCCATGCTCCCGGTCCCGACGCTCATGATGCCCAGCTTGACCTGGTAGGTGGCGCGCTCCCCCGGTCCGAAGGGGACCCGGGCGAGGGTATCGGCCACCGAGGGCGCGGACGCCCCGTCCCCATCGCGGGGTGGCGGTGCATCGCTCGCATCTCCGGACGCCCTCACCGCGGCGGAGCTCCCTGCGGTGGCCGAGAGCGCCGAGGAGAAGGCGAGGGCCAGGATCCCGACCAGCACCGCGAATGCGACCGGCGCCCACCAACCCATCCTCCCGGAGTTTCGACCCGTCGAGGCACTCATGACGCCCCCCCTTCCGCTTCGGGCCAGCGGGTACGGCGCAGGGTGAAGAGCTCCTTCAGCGTGCCCCGCGGCTCAAAGCGCGAATCCCGTTCCCGGTTCGAGAGGCGCACCCGGTACGGAGCCTCCTCGATGCGGCGGGCGTGGGGAGCGGTTCGAGCCAGGAGCTCCAGGTTGGCCCCCCACCCGGTGGCGGTGCGGAGGGGCTCATCTCCGGCGGCATTTCGGAACACCTTGCGAAGCACGATGATCCGGTAGGCGCGGAAGCCGGAGAGGGGGTCGGAGACGGGGGCCCCGCGGAAGGCGCGCCCGAGGAGGAAGGGGGCGAGCCGGCGGGAGAAGCGAACCGGGCGGGGGAGGAGCTTCCCATCGGTGTCCAGGGAACCCACCACCAGGTCCGCCCCTCCCTCCACCGCCTTCACGAGGGGGACGAGGTCGTCGGGGTACTCGGTAAAATCTGCCTGGAGGGTGACCACCACGTCTCGCTTCGGGTACGGGGCGCGCTCCTCCGCGTCGCGCAGGAGGCGCTCCAGCGCTGCGGGGTAACCGATCCGCGATTCGGTGCGGATCACCCGGAGTGGGATGAAGCGCTCATACCGGGCGAGCACCTCGGAGGTGTCGTCGGTGGAGGCGTCGTCCAGAACGACGACTTCGTAGTCGCGCCCGAACTCCGCCATGACCTTCCGGATCTTCCAGAGGAGGATCCCGAGGGTTCGGGCTTCGTTGTGGGCCGGGATGCTGATATAGATCAAGGGAATCCTCCCCGGAGGGGCCGATCAGGATGGTTGGCGGCGTCGCGTGCGATCCGCCGTCACTAATACATGGGGTGGAGGAGCCGGTTCCTGACACCCCCCTTTGTCGGTCAGTCGCTCCTCTCCCGCCGGCGCCCTTCTTCGGCGTGGAACTGGAGGGCGTGGAGGTGGCCGTAGAGTCCTCCCTCCGCAAGGAGTTGTTCGTGGCTTCCCCGCTGGACGATGCGCCCCCCCTCCATGACCAGGATCTGGTGCGCCTTCTGGATTGTGGAGAGGCGGTGAGCGATGACGAAGACGGTGCGCCCCACGAGGAGGCGGTCCATGGCCGCCTGCACCAGCCGCTCCGACTCGGAGTCCAGCGCCGATGTAGCTTCGTCGAGGATGAGGATGGGGGGATCCCGGAGGATGGCCCGAGCGATGGCGAGGCGCTGGCGCTGCCCCCCGGAAAGCTGGGTCCCCCGCTCCCCTACCAGGGTGTCGTAGGTGGAGGGGAGCCGGGCGATGAACTGGTGGGCGTGGGCCGCCCGCGCCGCCGCCTCCACCTCCTCGTCGGTGACCCCGGTGAGGCCGTAGGCCAGGTTGTTCCGCACCGTGTCGTGGAAGAGGACCGTTTCCTGCGAGACGATTCCCAACCGGTGGCGGATGGAGGTGATGGCGTACTCACGGAGGTCCACCCCGTCCACCAGGACGGCACCCTCGTCGACATCGTAGAAGCGCCCCAGGAGGTCGACGAGGGTGGTCTTCCCGGCGCCGCTGGGGCCCACCAGGGCGGTGACGGTCCCGGCGGGGGCGGTGAAGGAAACGTCGCGGAGCACCGGATCTCCCTCCCGGTAGCTGAAGGTCACGCCCCGGAACTCGACGGTCTCCCGCACCCCGGGGAAGGTCCGCGCGCCGGGACGGTCCCGGATCTCCACCGGGGCATCCAGGAACTCGAAGACCCGCTCCGCCCCCACCAGGCCGGGCTGGATGATGGCGGGAAGCTTCCCCAGGTACTTCACCGGGGAGTAGAGCTTGAGGGAGAGCCCCAGGAAGCCGATGAACTCGGCGGCGCTCACCTCTCCGGTGGTGAGGACCAGGCGGGTCCCGTACCAGAGGATGATGACCGTCCCCAGCGCTCCCACCGTTTCCGAGATGGGCTGGGAGAGGGCGCGGAACCGCTCGGTTCGGATGAAGGCCTTGAAGTAGTCCCAGGTGAGGGATCGGAAGCGGCCCCGCTCGTGCTCCTCTGCCCCTGACGCCTTCACCAGCCGGATCCCCGAAAGGGTCTCCTGGAGGTGGGCGTTCACCTCGCCGGCGAGGTTCAGGATGGCGCGGTCCCCCCGCTTCACCCGCTTCAGGAGGGGTCCCCATATGGCGAACATCCCGGGGAGGATGACGAGGGAGGCCACCACCAGCTTCCATGAGATGAGAAGCATGAGGGTGAGTGCCGCTGCAAGCTCGAAGATCGAGAGGAGGATCTTCGCGAGTTCCTTGGTCACCAGGGTGCGGAGCTGCTCCACGTCGTGGGTGAGGCGTGACACGATCTGCCCCAGGCGGGTGCGCCCGAAGAAGGCCATGTCCAGCCCCACCATGTGATCGTAGACGGCGCGGCGCAGGTCCCGGGTCACCGCCTGTTCGATCCAGGCCACCGAATAGGTGCGGGCGTAATCGAAGATGTTCTTGAAGAGGAAGACCGCCAGGAGGAAGACGATGATTCCCTGGATGGCTTCGTCGGGGGGGCGGGTAAGGTCCACGAAGCGCCCCACCGTCCCGTCCATGAGCGCCCCGATGAGCGCCTCGCTCCCTCCCTCCTCCAGGGCGCCGGTCGGGGTGGCGCCAAGCCCGGAAACCCCTCTTCCACCCCCGTCCACATCGGCGAAGAGGGTTTCGAGGAGGGGGATGAGGAGGGCCAGCGAAAAGGTGTCCAGGACGGCGAACACCATGGTGGCCAGCACCGCCACGAGGAAGATCCCCAGGTACGGCCTCAGATAGGAGGCGATCCTGCGATAGATGCTCACCGGGGGCGGGGAGTCAGGATTGAGACGGGGATGATCATCTCCTCGGGAGACACTCCCCCGTGGAGGAAGGATCCCCGGTAGCGCTGCTGGTACTCCCGGAGCTTGGTGGGATAGACCATGAAGTAGTCGTCCAGCGCCAGGACGTAGTTTACTCCCAGCCCTCCGGCAGGGAGGCGCAGGTCGGCGGGATCGGAGGTGGCGAAGACCGTATCCCCATCCTCCGCGCGGAGATCCTGCCCGAACTTGTAGCGGAGGTTGGAGGTGGCGTCCCGGCGAGCGAAGACGGTGGTGGGGTGCTCACAGAGAATCGATCCGTGGTCGGTGGTGAAGACCACCGGGTTCCCCCGGAAAGAGGCCTCCCGGAGCACCTCGAAGAGAACCGAGCGCTCGAACCAGGAGCGGGTCAGGTCCCGCAGCGAGGCCTCGTCCTTCGCCATCTCCATGAAGACGGGCGACTCGGAGCGGGAGTGGATGACCTGGTCCATGAAGTTGAAGACCAGGGCGATGACCCCCGGGGGCCCGGAGAGCGCCGACTTCACCCGCGCCAGGATCTGCTCCCGCTCCCGATCCGAGAAGATCTTCTCGTAATGCACCGGGACCGGGCGCCCCACCTCCCTCCGAAGCTGCTCCCTGAGGAGCCGGTCCTCGAAGGCGTTCATGCTGGACTCCTCCTCGATCCCGCCGAACCACCCGGGGTTCGCCTCCTCGATCTCGTCGGGGAAGAGCCCGGAAAAGATGGCGTTCCGGGAATAGGGGGTGGCGGTGGGGAGGATGGAGTAGTGGAGCTCCTCCTCCACCTCGAAGAGTTCGTTCAGGGTGGGGAGCATGACCCGCCACTGGTCCAGCCGCATGCAGTCCAGAACGATGAGAAAGGCGGGCCGTTCTCCCAGGAGGGGTACCAGGTATTCCCTCACCACCTCCGTCGAGAGGATGGGTGGCGGTCCCTCTCCCTTCATCCACCTCGGGTACACCTCCGGAACCCAATCCCCGAAGTCGCCTCGGAGGTCGTTCATGAGTCCTTCCACCGACTCCAGGAGCCCACGCTCCCCTGCCGCCTCCAGCGCCAGGTGCCAGTCCACCAATTCCCCGTAGAGGTTGGCGAAGTCGTCGGCATCCCGAACATCTTCCCGGAGAAAGCGAAGACGCTGAAAGCGGGCGGCAAAGTCCTGCGCCACCTGCTGCTGGCGCATGGCCGACCCCTCCAGGATCCGGGTCACCGCCGAGAGGACCTGCAGCGGGCTGGTGGGCTTCACCAGGTAGTCGTCCACCCGCCGTCCGATGGCTTCCTGCATGGTGCGGTCCTCCTCCGACTTCGTCACCATGACCACCCTGGCGTGGGGGTCTTCCCGCCGGAGGATCTCCAGCACCTCCAACCCGCGCCGGCCAGGCATCTGCTCGTCCAGGAGGACCAGATCGTACGGCTCTTCCCGGAGGAGCATGAGGGCGTCGTCGCCGTTGGCGATGGCGTCCACATGGTATCCGCGGGCCTGGAGAAAGAGGCAGTGGGGGCGAAGAAGGTCGATTTCGTCGTCCACCCAGAGGATGCGCTTCGCGGCGCGGGTCGTGGTCATGCCCGGAAAGCTAGAGGAATCGCGAAGGGGGGCCAACCATGAAGAAGGGTGCCCCTACTCCGGGATATGAGGAGCAAGCACCTGTCGGAGTTCGGTGAGGGTCCATGGCTTCGGGAGAAAGGTGATCTCCTCGAGTTCTGCGGTGACCCCCTGGATCTCCCGGAAGGTGTACCCACTCGTGAGGATGAATCGCCCCTCCCACCCCCGCTCCCGGAGCTTCATCAGGAGCTCGGGCCCCGTCATCCCCTCCATGGCTACGTCGGAGAGGACCACCCCCACCGTGCGCACCTCCATGTATTCCAGTGCCTCACTCCCTCCCCGTACCACATGTGCGTCGTACCCGAGCCGAGTGAGGAGCCGGAGCGCCGTTCGCTGGAGCACCACGTCGTCGTCCACCACCAGAACCTCTCCGATGGGACCCTCCGGGCGGGTGGTCCGGGCACCCTGAACGTCCCTCACCAGAAGCGTCTCCTTCCCGCCGGAATCCGTCGACTCGACAGGAATGGTGGTCTCGTCCGCAGGCGAATCCGCCGGATCGATCTCGGGGAGATACACCCGGAAGACGGAACCCCGCCCCACTTCGCTGTACACATGCAGGTGTCCTCCGAGCTGCCGGAGAAGCGAGTTGACGGTGGCCAGCCCCAGACCGGTCCCCTTCCCTTCCCCCTTGGTGGTGAAGAAGGGTTCAAAAATCCGGCTCAGCGTCGCATCGTCCATCCCCAATCCGGTGTCGCTCACCGAGATGCGCCCATAGTTCCCCGGCTCGAACCAGAGGTGTTCCTCGGCGTATTCGGCACCGATGAAGGCGCGGTCCACCTCCACGGAGATCTCTCCCTCCCCGGCGATGGCGTCGCGAGCGTTGGAGATGAGGTTGAGAAGGATCTGCTGGACGGCGACCCGATCTCCCAGCACCCGGATACGGCTCACCTCGGATTGATGGCTCAGAAGCCGTATGGAGGAGGGGAGGAGTCGCTGGGCCAGCCGGAGCGACTCCTCCACCACCTCCACCAGATCCAGCGATTCGATGCGGATTTCCTCGTCCCGACTGAACCCCATGAGCTTCCGGATGAGATCCCGCCCACTCCCTGCCGCCGCCTCGACGTCGGAGAGCGCTTCGCTTCGCTGGATTGGGTCGGCACCCTCCTCCTTCAGGAGCGCCACGTTGGCCAGGATCACGGTGAGGAGGTTGTTGAAGTCGTGACTGACCCCTCCCGCCAGATTCCCCATGGCCTCGAGCTTCTGCGCCTGTTGAAGTTGCCGGGCCAGGAGGTGTCGCTCCGAGATGTCGATGACGGTCCCCATCCATCCGCCGGGCTGCCGTACATCGGGCTCTCCCGCCGGCGCCGTCCACTGGAAGAGGAGCCAGCGTTCTTCCCCGGTAGGGAGTTCGAACCCCGTCTCGAAGGAGAACCCTTCGCCGAGCCGCACCCTCGCGGACCACCGCTTTCGGGCCCGTTCCGCTTCCCCCTCCTTGAGGATCTCCCACCATGGCCGCCCCTGCCACGCCCTTTCTCCCCTCCCCGAAAGCTCGGCCCACCACGAGTTGCACTCCACCACGGAACCATCCTCTTCAACTCGGAGGAGCCCTACCGGCGCCATCCGCCTGAGGGAGCGGTAACGGGAGTCTGCTTCGGCGCTTCGACGACGCGCCACATAGGTACGGAGCGC
>JBJHBD010000004.1:0-58095 GCA_050485305.1 Gemmatimonadota bacterium | reverse complement strand
GGTCTAAGCGGAGCACCGAAGGCGATGCGGTAGCATCGGGGAGGGGCTCCAACGACGATCCGGGGCCACAACCCCGATTCCGTTACACAGGGTGCCGTGGATCGTTACAATGGTGTAACAGAGGGGTGATAGCTTCCATCCGCCCCCGCTGAAGGGGGCCCTTCGCCCCTCGGCACGGAGTGCCCCCCTTGCAGGTCAAGCCCACCCGCTCCTTCACCGGCCTCGCCTTCCTCACCGTGGTGTTGGCCATGGGGGGGTGCTGGAACTTCGATCGCGACGGGGAGGATCCGGAGGGGAGCGCACCCCGCCCGGGCACCCTCACCCTCACGGGTGCGGGCGCCACCTTCCCTTATCCCATCTATGCCCGCTGGTTTTCGGTGTATGCGGCGGAGAACCCGGTTCGAATCAACTATCAGTCCATCGGATCGGGGGGTGGGATCCGCCAGATGATCGCAGGCACCGTGGATTTCGGCGCCACCGACGCTCCCCTCACCGACGAAGATCTCGCACGAATCCCGGGAACCCTCTCCATCCCCACCGTCCTGGGCGCGGTGGTCCTCACCTACAACCTCCCGGGGGTGGAACATACCCTTCGATTGGATGGCGAAACCATTACCGGCATCTTCCTTGGGGAGATCACCCGGTGGCGAGACCCCCGAATCGCGGCGCTGAACCCCGGGGTGGAGTTCCCGGACC
Source organism: Gemmatimonadota bacterium (assembly GCA_050485305.1). Lineage (GTDB taxonomy): Bacteria > Gemmatimonadota > Gemmatimonadetes > Longimicrobiales > Gaopeijiaceae > JBJHBD01. The sequence goes on along the minus strand of JBJHBD010000004.1, from coordinate 57,399 downwards.
GGGACATCATCCCCGTACATCGCTCCGATGGCTCGGGGACCACCTATGTCTTCACCGACTTCCTCAACGAGGTGAGCCCCGTGTGGCGAACCCGGGTAGGGAGGGGGAACGCCGTCCGGTGGCCCACCGGGCTGGGTGCACGCGGAAATGAGGGTGTTACCGGGCAGCTGCGGCAGACCCCCGGAGCCATCGGATACGTGGAACAGGTCTATGCCCGCCAGAACCACCTCCCCATGGCGGCGGTGATGAACCGGAGGGGGGAGTGGGTGAGCCCCTCCATCGACGCCACCTCCCGTGCAGCGGCGGGGCTCCTGGAGCGCCTGGGGGGAAGCGACGACTTCCGACTCTCCATCGTAAACGCCGATGGGGAGGGGGCCTACCCCATCGCTTCGTGGACCTACCTTCTCATCCCTCCCCATATGGCGGACTGCCGACGTGCGGAGGCGCTCCTGGACGTCATCCGCTGGGCGCTCCTGGAGGGGGAGAGCCATGTCCGGGAGCTGAACTACGCTCCCCTCACCATGGAGATGCGCATACGGGCGCTCCGGTCGCTGGAGCAGGTCACATGCGGCGCCGGAGCGCGACGGGTCCGGGAGGCCACACCCGTCCCCCCGGGGGTGCCCGGCGAGGAAGGGGGTCATGCATCTCCCTGACCAGGTCACGGCCCTCCGCCGCTACCTCTTCCCGAGCCGCACACGGGGAAATCTCCCCGATCAGCTCTACCGCCTCATCCTCCTCGCGCTGGGGCTCACCATCCCCGTGCTCTTCCTGGCCATTGTCTGGAGGATCGGGGCTGGGGCACGGCTCGCCGTGGAGACTTTCGGGTGGGGGTTCATCACGAGTCAGGAGTGGAACCCTGTCCTACGGGAGTTCGGGGCGCTCCCCTTCATCTTCGGGACCATCGTGTCCTCCTTTCTGGCGTTGGCCATCGCCCTCCCCCTGTCGGTTGGGCTCGCCATCTTCCTCACCGAACTGGCCCCCCGCCGACTCGCCACCCCCATCGCCTTCGCCACCGAACTCCTGGCGGCGATCCCTTCGGTGGTCTACGGACTCTGGGGGATCTTCGTCCTCGTCCCCTTCCTCCGGTACACGGTGCAGGAGCCCCTGTCACGGCGGTTCGGTGAGGTCATCCCATTCTTCGAGGGACCGGCGTACGGGTTCAGCATGATGTCGGGGGCGGTGATCCTCTCCATCATGATCATCCCCTTCATCTCGGCGGTCACCCGGGAGGTCCTCGCCGCCGTTCCCAGAGAGCAGCGGGAGGCCGCCCTCGCGCTGGGTGCCACCCGATGGGAGATGACCTGGCAGGTGGCGCTCCCCTACGCCATCCCGGGGATCCTCGGGGGCGCAATCCTGGGGCTGGGACGGGCCCTGGGAGAGACCATGGCCGTCACCATGGTCATCGGGAACCGCCCCGACATCGCCGCCTCCCTCTTCGCCCCCGGATACACCATGGCCTCGGTGCTGGCGAACGAGTTCGCCGAAGCCACCGGGGATCTCTACCTCTCGGCCCTCATGGAGATCGCCCTTCTCCTCTTCGGGATCACCATCCTCGTGAACATCCTGGCGCAGGTACTCGTCCGCCAGGTGGCGAAGCGGGGAGGGGAGAGATGAGCACCTCCGCGCGGAACCGCCGTAGGCGATGGATCAACGGGATCATGCTGGGGCTCACTGGTGTGGCCGCCGTCGTCGTCGTGGTCCCCCTCATCCTCATCCTCTCCTACCTCCTCTCGGCGGGCGCCGGAGCCCTCAACCCGGAGTTTTTCGTCCGAACCCCGGCGCCGGTGGGGGAGATGGGGGGAGGGATGGCGAACGCGCTCCTGGGAACCATTCTCCTGGTGCTCACCGCCGCCGCACTGGGGCTCCCGCCGGCCATCGGCGCGGGGGTCTACCTCGCCGAGGCAGGCGAGAGCCCTGTGGCCGCCGGGGTCCGCTTCGTGGCGGACGTCATGAACGGGATCCCCTCCATCGTCACCGGGATCTTTGTCTGGGCCTGGGTGGTGGTCTCCATGGGGCGCTTCTCCCTCCTGGCCGGCTCCGTCGCGCTGGCGATCATGCTCATCCCCATGGTGACCCGCACCACCGAGGAGATGGTCAGGATGGTCCCGAAAGAGCTGAAGGAGGGGGGGATGGCGCTGGGATTCACCCGGTGGCGCACCACCCTGGGGATCATCCTCCCGGCGGCCCGGAGCGGGATCCTCACCGGGATCCTGGTGGCAGTGGCCCGAATCGCCGGCGAAACCGCCCCCCTCCTCTTCACCGCCTTCGGGAACCCCTTCTGGGAGTGGCGCCTGAATGAGCCGATCTCGGCCCTCCCCCTCCTCATCTACCAGTACGCCATCTCCCCCTATGACGACTGGCACCGACAGGCGTGGGCCGCCTCCCTCGTCCTCATCGCCCTCGTCTTTGCCCTGGCACTGGTGGCGCGCATCTTCATCAAGAACCCGTACAGGGAGTCCTGAGATGGACCCTTCCGTCGATTCCCGCCCCCCGCACATGATGACCACCGCCATCGCAGAGGGCGGCCTGCCCCCCTCTCCCCCCACCGGGGAGGTCGCCGTGGAGGCTCGCGACTTCTCCTTCTTCTACGGGAAGGTGCAGGCGCTGCACCGGGTGAATCTGGAGATCCCGGAGCGGCGGGTGACCGCCCTCATCGGACCCTCAGGATGTGGGAAGTCCACCTTCCTCCGCTCCATCAACCGGATGAACGACCTCATCCCGGGGATCCGGCATGAAGGGGACATCACCCTTCGGGGAGAATCGGTCTACGCCCCCGAGCGAGATGTAGTGGAACTCCGGAAACGTGTGGGGATGGTCTTCCAGAAATCCAACCCCTTCCCCAAGTCCATCTACGACAACGTGGCGTACGGGCCCCGGGTGAACGGCCTTGTTTCGTCCCGTGAGGAGCTGGACGTGCTGGTGGAGGGGTCGCTTCGCCAGGCGGCGCTCTGGGACGAGGTGAAGGATCGCCTGGGGAAGAGTGCGCTGGGGCTCTCGGGAGGGCAGCAGCAGCGACTCTGCATCGCCCGAGCGCTGGCGGTGTCCCCGGAGGTGATTCTCATGGATGAGCCGGCGAGCGCCCTCGATCCCATCGCCACCCAGAAGATCGAAGAACTTCTCTACCACCTGAGGGATCGATACACCATCGTCATCGTAACACACAACATGCAGCAGGCCGCGCGGGTGTCCGACATGACCGCCTTCTTCTACCTGGGGAAGCTCATCGAGATGGGGAGCACCGACGAGATCTTCACGAACCCGAAGGTGGAACAGACGGAGGCATACATCACCGGGAGGTTCGGGTGAGCCCGCACTCGGGGGGTCGGCGCTTCCACGAGGAGCTGGAGCGGCTGAAGGGCACCCTCCAGGAAATGTCCGGGCTTGCGGAGGAGCAGGTGCGCCTGGCCACCGAAGCCCTCCGGGACGGCGATGTGGAGAAGGCGAGGCAGGTGGTGGAGCGCGACGAGGAGATCGACCGCCTCGAGATCCGCATCGACCGGGAGGTCCACGAACTTCTCGCCCTTCAGCAGCCCATGGCCTCCGATCTCCGCCTTCTCACCATGACCATGAAGGCGGCCACCGACCTGGAGCGGGTGGGAGACCACGCGGCGAACATCGCCCGCGCCGTGGAGCACATGGTGGAGATGACCTCCACCCTCCGACTCCCCGAGATCCAGGAGATGGGCGTCCTGGCCCGCGGGATGCTCGCCGACGCTCTCGGCGCCCTGGTGCGGAAGGACGGAAAGGTCGCTCGCGAGGTATGCGCCCGGGACGAACGGCTGGACCACCTGTATAATTCCATGTTCCGGATTCTCCTGACCCACATGCTCGAGGATCCCCGAAAGATCGGTCCCGCCATGTCGCTTCTCATGGTGTCGAAGAACCTGGAGCGGATCGGCGACCTGGCCACGAACCTTGCCGAAGATGTGGTCTTTCTGGCGGAAGGGGTGGTCATCAAGCATGGTGGCGGAAAGCAGACCGCCGCCGACACCCACCCCTCCTGACCCCGGACAGCTCCGGCATGACCCGCCTCTCCCGCTGGACCCTCCTCGCCCTCCTCCTCTCCACCTCCGGCTGCCGGTCGTCGGAGGGCCCGGACACCGCCACTCTGGTCCTCATGGGGACCACCGATGTCCACGGGTGGCTGCTCCCGTGGAACTACGAGGCCGACGAACCCACCGATCAGGCGCTCGCCCTCCTCGCCCCCCTCGTGGACTCCATCCGGGCGGCCAACCCCGGGCGAACCATCCTGGTGGATTCCGGAGACCTTCTCCAGGGGTCCATCCTTGCAGCGGCGTACACCCCTCTCGCCGAGGGAGAGGAGCACCCCGTCATCACCGCCATGAACCTTCTCCGTTATGACGCGGCGGCCATCGGGAACCATGAGTTCAACTTCGGGATCGAGCACCTGAATCGGTCCATTGCCGGGGCCCGCTTCCCCTTCCTCTCGGCCAATGTGGTGAATGCCGGGAGCGGGCAGCCGGCGTATCCGGAGTTCGTCATCGTCCCGCTGGAACTCGCCGGCGCCGGCATCCGGGTGGGGATCACCGCCGTACTCCCTCCAGGGGTGGCCGTCTGGGACCGGGACCATGTGGAGGGGCGACTCCACTTCCCCGACATGGTGGAGTCGCTGACCCGGGTGGTCCCGCGGATGAGGGAGAAGGGTGCCGACCTGGTGGTGGTGGCCGCCCACTCCTCCTTCGAGGGGACCAGCTACGACTGGGAGGGGCTGGGGCTCGCCCGGGAAAACCGGATGGCCGATGCCGCCCGGGAGGTGGAGGGGATCGACGTGGTCTTCCTGGGCCATTCCCACAGGGAGGTGGCCGATACCACCATCAACGGCGTCCTCTTCGTCCAGGGTGGAGCCCGGGCCTCATCGCTGGGAGTGGCCACGGTGGAGGTGACGCGGGATGGAGGGGGGTGGAAGGTCACTTCGAAGCGGGGCCACCTCCTCCGTCCCGATCCGGAGCGAAGCCATGCGAGGATGGAGGCGGCGCTCCGGGAGCCCCACGAGCGCGCCCTCGCCATGGTGAACCGGGTCATCGGAGAGGCGGTGGGGCCTTTCCCCGCCGAAAACGCGCGCATTCAGGATGGTGCCCTCCTGGACTTCGTGAACGAGGTGCAGAGGCAGGTCACGGGGGCACAACTCTCGGCGGCGGCCGCCTTCTCCCTCACCGCGGGGATCCCGGAGGGAGAGATCACGGTGGGCCGGCTGGCCCGCCTCTACCCCTACGACAACAACCTCCTGAGGATGGTGGAGATCTCCGGCGCCGAGCTCCGCGCCTATCTGGAGCACTCGGCCCACTACTTCCTCCCCTGTGAAGACGGTACCTGCCCCCAACTGGTGAACCCGGAGTGGCCGGGGTACAACTTCGACGTGGTCTCCGGGGTGGAGTACACCCTCGACCTCCGGCGCCCGGTGGGTGCCCGCGTGGTGCAACTCGACTTCCGTGGCTCCCCCGTCCGCGACGACCAGCGCTTCACCCTCGCCCTCAACAACTACCGGCAGGCTGGCGGGGGCGGATTCCCCGCAGTGGCCGACGCCCCCGTGCTCTACGAGGGGGCCGAAAGCATCCGGGACCTCCTCATTCGGGAGATCGAGGCGCGGGGGACGCTGGATCCCACCGACTTCCACACCCCCAATTGGCGGATCCTACCCGAAGGGTGGTTGGAGCGGGCTCGCCAGGAGATGCAGGGGCGGAGGTAGCCCACCTCACCTCCCCAGCAGCGCCCCGAGCACGGAAGGCCCCACCGCGTCCCGGGGGCGGGGGATCCCGGTGTACTCTGCCACCGTGGGAGCCACGACGGTGGTCCTCACCCCGGGGATGCGCCCGGGCGTGAAGCCGGGGCCCACCACGCAGAAGGCGGTGTACATGTCGGGAGCATCCGGGGGGAAGCCGTGGCCGGTATCCAGCCGGGCCGGTCCCGCCGGATCCCCCTGGGGGGCCTGACTGCTCCGGTACCCCGGTGCCGTCTCCCAGTAGAGGTCCCCTCCGGTGACCCCGCCCAGGCCAAAATCGGGATCTTCGTCGGGGGTGTAGATCCGGGTGACCACCCGGTTGCCATGCTCATCCACCAGCCCCTCCAGCGCATCCCGCGCCATCCGGATGACCTCGGCCTCGGCCTCCGGGGGGACGATCCCTCCCCGCCACGCGGTTCGGTTCACCGTGAGGAAGTAGGGGGCCGGCGCCAGGATCCGGGTCCGGGAAAGGTCGACATCCCCATCGGGCCCGAGGGCCTGGAGCCCTGCCTCCCGCATGAGGGCGTTGGGGCGGAACTGCATCCAGCTCGATCGCATCCCATGGTCGCCGCTCAGGAAGAGCGCGGCCCCCGCCTCGTCCGCCAACCGGGCAAGGTGCTCCACCCGCAGATCCACCAGCCGCCAGACCCGTGCCCGGAAGTCGCGCATCTGTCGGGCCACCTCCGGGTCGTACTCGGGGTAGCGCTCGTCCAGATACCCGAGGAGCTCGTGGTCCGCCGAGTCGGACACAGGGAAGTAGTCCATGAGAAGACGGGGGGCGTAGTGACGCCAGAGCCACTCCGAGCCCCGCTGGAACTGGCGGGTCAGGTACTCCGCCGTCTCCAGATAGCGTGCCTCCGCCGTCCCATCCCCCCCCTGGTAGAGGGGAGTTCCGAAGCGCCCGGTCCGATACAGCCCGAAGTCGCTGGCGGCGGCCCACCCGCGAACTTCGCGGTCGTAGGCGAGCTGGAGGTCGGGACGGTTCCCCTCCACCACATCCATGGAGGGGTGGAAGAGGAGGAAGTCACCCCCATCCTCCGCCACCTCGAAGAGGCGGATCCGGAGATACACCCGTCCCCCCTCCACCTCCAGCTCCACCGCGTCGGAGAAGTGGCGCGCCAGGGGGCGACCCACCGGTGATTCGGACTCCACGGGCACCATCCTTCCCACCGCGGCTCCGGAGAGTGTCGGGGCGAAGTTCACCGCCATGGCGTCGTACCCATCCCCCTCGGCAAAGAGGAGGGCGTGGACCGTCCCCGCCCCCGTGCTCCACCTCCAGGGGATGGGATCGAGGGCGGAATCCACCGCCTCCGCACCCTCCCACTCCTCGAGGACTCCCCGTTCGGCTTCGGCCCCCGTCACCACCCGATGGCGCTCGAGCTGGGTGTTGTATCCGTTGAGAACGTTCACATCGCTCCGGGCCAGCGCCTCCGCCGACTCGCGCCGCCGCGCCTCCTGCTCGGGGGTGCGCGCCCCATCCACCCCGTGGTACCCGGGGAGGCCGGGGGCCTGGGTGACGTGATGCCCGGCCACGGGAATGCCCGCCAGCCCCGCGGTGATCCAGAGGGGTTCCGCCGAGAGCGCTTCGTAGGAGAAACCCCGTTCCCCGTCCAGGAGGGTGTATTCGCTCCGGGGGAGGCGGGGTTGGGTGTTGGCGGTCACCCCGGTGACGTTCCCGTACGCCCCGGTCCAGAGGACCGCGTGGGAGGGCGCCGTCACCGAGGGGAAGTGCGAGATGGCATGCTCGACGCACCGCCCGGTTTCGAAGATCCGGTAGAGGGCGGGCGCCTCCTCAGGGGTGAGGGTCCGCCTCAAGATCGATTCGCTCATGGCGTCGATGCTCACCAGGATGGCGCGTCCATCCTCCTCTCCCGCCGAGGTTGGGGGAGTGCATCCGACCTGGAGAAGGGCCACCAGGAGGAGGGATCCGGACGTTCGGGCCCGGACGCGGGTTCGGGGAGGGGAGAAGGAGAGGGTCATGACAGGGTTTCCAGGCCCGGAGAGATCGAGTCGGAAGGTGGATGCGAGCGGGGAGAATGTACCGGTGACGGATGGGAGGGCAATGCATGTGCGCCGCTTCTTTTCAGGATGGTTACTCTTCCGTCCCCCTTGCTCCCTTCGGGAAGCCCCGGGCATCTTCGGCAGAACTCCCTCACCCTTACTCCGGTACCCTGCCATGCCCCGCACCCCACTCGCGCCACTCTTCCCACTCATGGCCCTCGGGATCCTGGCGCTCCCCCTCGCACTGGATGCCCAGAGCTACTTCCCCCCTTCCGGCGACTGGGAGCGGCGCGCTCCCGAGGAGGTGGGGATGCGCGCCGACCGGCTCCAGGAGGCCATCGCCTTCTCCCTGGAGGCGGAAAGCACCGGCCCCCGAGATCTGGCCCTGGCCCATCTCCGGGGGTTCGGTCGCGAGCCCCTCGGCGACGCCATCGGACCCTTCCTTCCCCGGGGTGACCTTACCGGAGTAGTGATCCGGAACGGGTACCTGGTGGCCTCCTGGGGGGAGCCGGAGCGCCCTGACAACACCTTTTCGGTGGCCAAGAGCTTCCTCTCCGCCACGGTGGGGCTGGCCTGGGACCAGGGGCGGATCCCCGATCTCCATGCACCCGTGGGGCGGAGCGTCCCCCCCTTCGAGGTGGAGAACCCCGAGTGCGTCTCTCCCCGGATCCCGCAGGGGGACTTTCCCCAGGTGGCGACCCCCTTCCTCCCCTTCACCGGCCCGCACAACTCCCTCGTGACCTGGGACCACCTTCTCCGGCAGACCTCCGACTGGGAGGGAATGCTCTGGTGCAAACCCGACTGGGCCGACCGCCCCGAGCAGGACGCGGATCGGTGGGGGACCCGGAACCGGAACGTCCCGGGGACGGTGTACAACTACAACGATACCCGGGTGAACCTCCTGGCGCTGGCGACCCTCGGGGTGTGGCGGCGCCCCCTCCCGGTGATCCTCCGGGAAGAGATCATGGACCCCATCGGCGCCTCCACCACCTGGCACTGGACGGGGTACGAGAACTCCTGGGTGACGCTGGAGGGGCAGCGGATCCAGTCGGTGAGCGGCGGCTCCCACTGGGGGGGCGGGATGATGATCAACGCCATGGATCTGGCCCGCTTCGGCTACCTCCACCTCCGGGAGGGGCAGTGGGGGGACCGGCGGATCCTCTCTCCCGAGTGGCTCGCCCTCGCCCGCACCCCCGGAGCGGCCAACGAGCGGTACGGCTTCATGAACTTCATGCTGAACACCGGACGGGCGAACCTCCCCGCAGCCCCCGAGACGGCTTACTACCACGCCGGTGCCGGGTCCAATCTTGTCTACGTGGACGAAGAGAACGATCTGGTGGTGGTCATCCGGTGGATTCGCCAGAACCAGTTCAACCGCTTCATCGAACTCATTCTCTCGGCCATCGAGGGGTGATGGAAGGCTCTCCGCCCCGCTTCGTCCCACCCCCGGAGCCGCCGCCGCCGCGCCCACCCGAAGCCCGGGAGGGGAGCCTCCTCTCCCGGCTGGATCTGATCATGGCGCCCCTCCAACCCAGCACGGTAGAGCGGGGCGCCATCGTCTTCGCCCTCGGGCTCGGAGCGCTCGACTTCGCTCTGGGGCCCGACGTCGTCTTCTCCCTCTTCTACTTCCTCCCCATCGCGCTGGCCGCCTGGTATGGAGAGGGGCGCGCCGGGTACTTCCTTGCCACGGTGGCCGGCGCCTGCTGGGTGGGGGTGGAAGTCCTGAGCGGTGTCACCTATCCGCTCCCCTGGATCTTCCCATGGAACACCGGGGTGCGTGTCGGAACCTTCCTGGTGGTGGCCGCTCTCACCATCCGCCTCCGGGAATCGCTTCAGGTGCAGCGAGCCCTCGCCCTCTCCGACCCCCTCACCGGCCTCGCCAACACCCGGGCCTTCCTGGACCACCTGAACTCCGAGATCGAGCGCTCCAGCCGGTACGGTCGGATCTTCACCCTCGCGTATGTGGATCTGGACCGGTTCAAGGAGGTGAACGACACCCGCGGTCACGCCGAGGGGGACGAAGTACTCCGAAGGGTCGCCCGCACCATGACGGCGACCATGCGCACCACCGACCTTCCCGCCCGCCTGGGAGGGGACGAGTTTGGCCTCCTCCTCCCGGAGACCCCCTTCGCTCAGGCCGAATGGGCGCTGGAGAAGCTCCGGTCGGAGCTTCTCCGGACCATGGAGATGGGCGGGTGGCCCGTCACCTTCTCGGTGGGCGCCGTCACCTTCGAAGCCCCTATCGGCTCGGCCGACGAGGCCATCCGCATCGCCGACCGCCTCATGTACGAGGTGAAGAACTCCGGGCGGGACGCCATCCGCCACATCCTCTGGACGGGGGAACAGGACGGGGAGTAGCCGAAGGGGGGATGGGCTCAAGACCCATCCCCCCATGGCGCCGCCCCATCTGGCGCAATTCAGCGTGTACCCGGCGCCTCTCTACGGCACCATCCGCACCGGGAGCGGGGTGGGAGCCATGAGCTTCACGATGGGGAAGAGGGGTGGGTCACCCTCGCCGGCCCTGAAGGCCGCCACCTCGGGCTTGGGGAGCCAGGCGTCCATCCGGTTCCAGTAGACCACCCCGTCGGTGGACTCGGGCTCCAGGAGGTGGGCCGCCACCCGCCCCTGCATCTGACCGGTGCGCACCAGGTAGCTCCCCACCGGGAGGGTTCGGGTCTCGCGGACCACGTCATGGACCGCCACCCGGGTGGCGGCGGCATGGTTGTAGACCCGCTCGTAGGTGATGTCGGCGATGCGGTACGCCTCCACCTCCACCTCCACCCCCTCGTAGAGCCGCTCCACCGTGATCCCATGACGACGGAGGAGCTCTACCGCAGCCTCGGCATCCCGGGGAAGGACGTACCCCCAGGGGCGGGCCCGACTCAGCACCGGGATGGGGTGCATCATGAGGGAGTCGCTCACCACCTCCCGCACCACCCGATCCGGCCCCTCGGCAATGAGGTAGGTGACGGTACGGTCCTCGGGGCCGTACTCCGTCTCGATGTGGACCTCGCCGGAAGCGGCCATCCCCAGCTCCACCGTCTCGCGCCGGGCCCGATGCACCGTCTCCATGAGGAGGGCCGGGTTCTCCCGGGCCCACTCCACCACAGCCTCGTACGCCAGCTTTCCGCTCAGCACCCCCTCCTGCATGGGCTGTCCACCGGGCGACTCGAAGAGAATCCCCACCATGTTGGCGAAGCCGCCGTAGTTCCGGCCGATGCGGGGCTCGGTTCCCCCTACATCCCACCGGGTGGCGTTCCCTCTGGCGTAGTACCAGGAGAGATACCCCTCCGCCTCCAGCTTCCGATCGATGGCCGGGAAGATCCCATCATCGCAGAGCCGGGAGATGCGCTGGTCCGGCGCCGCATGGCTGGGGCACTGGTAGTTGATGTTGTAGGGGTAGGACCCCCCGTTGTGCCCGTCCACATAGAGGTGGGGGGCCCACGCCAGGAGAATGTTCTGGACGTACCCCTGGATCTCGGGCTGCTCCAGCTTCATGTAATCCCGGTTCAGATCCAGCCCCCAGAGGTTCCCCCGGGTGGGACCCGGATCGGCGGAAAACCCGTCCGGATTGATCTGGGGGACCACCACCAGGGTCAGGTCATCCAGAACGGCGTTCATGGCCGTTCCCGGGGTGGCCAGCTCCCGCACCAGGATGAGGATCGACTCCCGGAGGGTCCGCTCGGGGCCGTGGACCCCCGCCGCCAGCACCAGTATGGGCTTGCCCAGCGCCCACGCCTCCCAGGGCCGCGTCACCGCCGGGCGCGAGAAGACCATGTAGGGGAGCTCCCGCCCCAGGTGGGTCTCGCCGTAGGTCCCCAGCCGCATCTCGGTGCTCGCTGCCTGCACCTGCGCCAGGTAGGTCATCATGCTGTCGTAGGCGGTGAACACGGTGAAGCCCGAGTTTTCGGCCTGCGTCCTGAACTGGTCCTGCGCCGCGGCGGCGTTGGGGTGAAGGGTCGATCCCAGAAGTAGGGCGCCCAAGAGGAGAAAGACGGGGGTACGTCGCATGGTGCCGGTCCCGAAGTTGAGGTACGTGGGGGCGGGAAGGTCCGCGCCGATTGTGGGAATCGGCGGAAGGTACGGGGGTCGAGGGGGCTGGTCCACCTTTCCTCGTCGGGAGGATGGGTCCCACATTCCCTTCATGCTTCCCTGGCTTTCCCCCCACACTCTTCTGGCGCTGGCCGTCTCCCTCGGCGGGACCGACGGCCAGGCCCGGTCCGCCGCCGCGGACCTCGCCTGCCCGGACCTCCGCTTCGGGCATGCGGCTCGGGCCGTCCCGGCCCCCGATCTCCACTGCGTGGAGCTCTCTCCCTCCGACCGGGCACCGGAGGCGCGGGGGCGCGTTACCCTCCTCCCGGGCGACTCCCCCTTCACGGTGACGGTGGATCGGGACGGGGTCCTCCACACCCGCTTTCGGGTGGAGGTGGCGGGGCTCCCCGACCCTGCCGACATGGGAGCGCGCCGGTACGTGCTCTGGCTCACTCCCCCCACCCTGGACCGCTTCCAGCGGTTGGGTGAGGTAGCCAACGGAACGACTCTTCTCGGCGAGGGTGGCTTCAACCAGTACCTCCTCTGGGTCTCGGCGGAGGGGGATGAGGTGGGGGATGATCCCTCCGGTCCGTTGGTACTCCGGGGGAGCTCTCCCTCCATGGTGCTCCGCCCCCACGACCTCCCCTTCCTGGTGGCGGAGATGGCCGGAGAGGCTGCGCTCCGCGCCGGGAATGAGGGACACGACCACGCCCCAGGAGCGCCGGGTGCAGGCGCGCCCGTCATCCCGGACACCCTCGCCCCCCCTGCTCCCCATGACCGGGGCCACGCGGCCCACGCGACCCACGGCTCCCACACCGGCGAGGGGCTCGTCCCGGTGCCCTGGAGCCCGCCCCCCATGCACCCCGAGGTGGTGATGCCCCACGCCCTCATGGCACTGCGCCCAGGGGTGGCGGGAGGGTTCCCCCCCTTCCCCGAAGGCCTCCCGGAGGCCCGCCCCCCCGAGCGGGTCCGCCTGGCCGACGGGGACACCCTCCACTTGGAGGCTGGACCCCTTCTCCGCCGGGTGGGGCACCTTCGCGTTCCCGGCTTCGGATACAACGGCCAGATCCCCGGCCCGGTGGTGGAAGTGGAGGAGGGAAGCCGAATCCATGTGGACTTCGAGAACGCCACCCCCCTCCCCACGGCGGTCCACTGGCACGGCCTCCGGCTGGAGAACGCCTTCGACGGGGTGCCGGGGGTGACGCAGGACCCCATCCCCCCCGGGGGACGGTTCGCCTACCAGCTCGACTTCCCCGATGAGGGGACCTACTGGTACCACCCCCACCTGCAGGAGGTGGTGGCCAAGGACCTGGGGCTGGCCGGGACCCTCCACGTGCGACCGGCGGGGAGCAACGACCCCTACGCCCAGGTGGACCGGGAACTCCATCTCGTCCTGGATGACCACCTGGTGGGTCCCGACGGCCCGGTTCCCTACGGGATCACAGCCCCCGTGCAGGCCCTCATGGGGCGGTTCGGGAACGTGCTCCTGGTGAATGGCGAGGCCGACTGGCGGGTCGAGGCGCGCCCCGGTGAGGTCCTCCGTCTCCACCTGGTGAATGCCGCCGGCACCCGGACCTTCAACCTCTCCCTGGGCGACCTCCCCCTGAAGCTGGTGGGGGGCGATGTAGGGCGGCTTCCCCGAGAGCAGTGGGTAGAGAACGTGGTGCTGGCCCCGGCGGAGCGGTGGGTGGTGGAGGTGCAGATTCCCCAGGCGGAAGGGGAAGCGGACCCGGAGGCCGGCACGCTGCATCTGGAAAACCGGGTGCAGGCGCTGGACCACATGGGGGCCCGCTTCATCCCGCAGCGGCAGCGGCTGGGTACGGTGCGGATCGCCGGCGAGCCCCTGGACGAGGAGCGCGCTGCGGCGGCCCGGCACCCCATCCTCCAGATCCATGAGGCGCTGGCAGAAGAGGTCGCGGCGCTGGCCGATCGCTACCGGGGCACACCCCCACGTCACACCCTGGAGCTGGCCCTCCGTACCGGCGACCTTCCCTTCCCACTGGACCCCCTGCTCCGGTGGGAAGGGGCCTGGCGCCCTCCCGTGGAGTGGGAGGGGACCATGCCGGAGATGGACTGGCTGGCCACCGGTGACCATGTGGCGTGGGTGCTGCGGGACCCGGCCACCGGGCTGGAGAACATGGCCATCGACTGGCGTTTCCAGGTGGGAGACCGCATCGTGCTCCGCCTGGTGAACGACCGGGACGGCGTGCACCCCATGCAGCACCCCATCCATGTCCACGGGCAACGGATGCTGGTGCTGAGCGTAAATGGGGAGCCCCACCCCGACCCCACCTGGAAGGACACGGTCCTGGTCCCGGTGGGGCAGGTGGTGGACGTCCTGGTGGAGATGTCCAACCCGGGGAGCTGGATGATCCACTGCCACATTGCCGAACACATGGAGACGGGGATGATGGCCATCTTCCAGGTAGGCGGAGGGCCGGGCCCCTGGGTCCGCGCCGAGCCCTGAACCTGACGCCCCTGTACCCAACGCCGGAGGAACGACCCATGCCACGCTGCCGCCTCTCTCCCCTCACCGGAGCCCTGGCCCTTCTGGCCCTTCTCCTGGCCCCTTTGGCGCTGGAGGCTCAGCGGGCCGAGGCCTACGGCCCCGCCGTCCGCCAGTACGTCGTGGAAGACGCCCCCGTCATCGCCCTCGTGGGGGTACAGGTGGTGGATGGGACAGGGGCGGCACCGGCGGCGGATCAGACGGTCCTCATCCGGGACGGGCGCATCGAAGCCGTCGGGCCCCGGGGGTCGGTGACGGTCCCAGAGGGAGCCCGGGTCCATGAGCTCTCCGGGCACACGGTGATCCCCGGGCTCGTGGGGATGCACAACCACACCTTCTACACGACCCAGGGGCGAAGCGTCCAGCTCAACTACTCCTCACCCCGCCTCTACCTGGGCACCGGCGTCACCACCATCCGCACCACGGGAGCGGCGTCGCCCTACTCCGAGATCAACTTGATGCGGGAGATCCACGCCGGGCGTCAGCCGGGCCCCCGCATGCACATCACCGGCCCCTACATCACCGGCGAGGGCGCCGGGGGCCACATGCTGGCCGTCACCTCACCGGAGCAGGCCCGGCGGGTGGTGGGGTACTGGGCCGATGAGGGGGCCACCTGGTTCAAGGCCTACACCCTCATTTCCCGGGAAGACCTGGGCGCCGCCATCGAAGAGGCCCACTCCCGCGGGCTCAAGTTCACCGGGCACCTCTGCTCCGTCTCGTTTCGGGAGGCGGTGGCGCTGGGGATCGACAACATCGAACACGGGCTCTTCACCAACTCGGACTACGACCCCCTTAAGGAGCCGGACCGCTGCCCGCCGGGGATGATGGGGCGCCTTACCGACCTGGACATCGAGAGCGACGAGGTCCGGACCACCATCCGGGAGATGGTGGAGAACGGAGTGTCCATGACCTCCACCCTGGCGGTGTACGAGCTCTCCTTCCCGGGGCGTCCCCCCCTGGAAGATCGGTTCCGGCAGGCCATGGCCCCCGAGGCCTACGCCGAGTACATGGCCACCCGCGAGCGCATCGCCGCCAACGCGGACCAGTCATCCATGCCGGCGGTCTTCCGGAAGGCCCAGGAGTTCGAGGTGGCTTTCGTCCGCGCGGGCGGGGTGCTGGGAGCGGGTGTGGACCCCACAGGGAACGGTGGTGCACTCCCCGGCTTCGGGGATCAGCGGAACTACGAGCTTCTCCTGGAGGCGGGGTTCACCCCGGTGGAGTCCATCCGGATCCTGACCCTGAACGGGGCGAAGATTCTGGGGAACGACCATGAGCTGGGGTCGGTGGAGGTGGGAAAGCTGGCCGACCTCGTGGTGATCGACGGTGACCCCATCGCCCGTCCGGGAGAGATCCGGAACGTGGTGACCGTCTTCCAGGACGGGATCGGCTATGACGCCAACGCCCTCATCCGCGCCGTGGACGGGCTGGTGGGGATCCGGTAGGCCGGGCTCGGAAGCCTGCGCGGAGACCCGGCCGCCGCCTGCGACGGGCCCCTGCGCGGTGCCCTCAGAGGAGCCCGCGGACCCATCCCCCGTCAACGGGGATGGAGGTACCGGTGATGTAGGAGGCTCGCGCCGAGGCCAGGAAGGCGACCAGCGCGCCGAACTCCTTCGGCTCGCCCAGGCGCCCCATGGGGATGTCGGCCTCCCAGGCGGAAAAGGCCTCGTCCACCGTGACCCCCTTCCGCTGGGCGTTGGCGGCGGCCAGGTGGTCCAACCGCTCGGTGCGGGTGAAGCCAGGAAGGACGTTGTTCACCGTGATCCCGAAGGGAGCCACCTCGTTGGCCAGCGTGCGGGCGAAGCCGGTGACGGCGGCACGGACGGCATTGGAGAGAATGAGCCCGTCCACCGGCTGCTTCACCGCCACGGAGGTACAGTTGATGATGCGCCCCCACTTCCGCTCTTTCATCCCGGTGAGGGTACCCCGCACCAGGTTGAGCACGCTGGAGAGGTTCTGGGCCACCGCCTGATCCCAGACCTCGGGGGTGTGGGCCTCGAAGGGCCCTGGGGGCGGCCCCCCCGTGTTGGTGAAGAGGATGTCGATGGTCTCGAAGCGGGAGAGGGTCGTCTGAATCACCTGCTCGACCCCCTCCGGGTCGGTGAGGTCGGCAGCCACCCCGAGAATCTCGCCACCATGGGCGCCCCGGAGAGCGGCGGCGGCCTCGTCCACCCCTTCCGGGCTCCGGGCGCAGACGACCACCCGGCACCCTTCGGCGGCCAGCTCCTCCGCCACCGCGCGCCCCAGCCCACGGCTTCCGCCGGCGACCAGCGCCACCTTCCCCTCGATTCCCAGCTTCATCCCTCATCTCCCTCCCGGTGACCTCGGGAGAGAGCGGGCCAGACGGGCCGCCCCCCCCCGGGCTTCAGAACCGGTACGTGTAGTTCACCTTGAAGGCGCCCCCTCGGGAGAGGGTCTCCAAGTCCCGATCCAGGACCGACCCGCCCAGACTGCGCCAGTTGTGGGTGTACACCAGGAAGATGTCGTTCCCTGCTCCCACGATCCACCGGGCGCGGGCAAAGACCCCCAGGATCTGGCTCACGTCGTCGTACTGGAGGTTCCCGGTGAAGGAGGTGAGGGGGCTCAGGTCCCAGCTCCCCGAGAGGCGGGTGAGGTTGGTCCGGAAGTCGCCCTGGGGGAGGGAGACCTCGTTCCGCTCATACTGGGTCCCCACCGTGACCCCCGGACGGGGGCGGGTGGTGATTCCGCCCGACATGCGGGACCGGCTGCCGTTCCAGAAGTCACCTCCCGAAACCGTGACGTTCCCGGAAAGGCGACGTCGCCCGGCGGTGCGGAGCTGGGCCTGCCAGCTCTGCGTGTCGTAGTCGCCCATCTCGATGAAGATGGCCTCCTCCCCTGCGCCATGGATCCGGAAGGTGCGCTCCAGCCGCTCGAAGCGATCCCCTACCTCGAAGGAGAGGTTGTCCCCGCTCTCGAAGTTGAGGGAGAGGAGGGTCAGGGAGAGGTCGCGGGTCTGAAGCACGCGCTCCAGATCGGTGAGGTACTCCCACTGCACCTGCCACTCCAGGCGTCGCACCGCGCCCCACCGCTCCGGACGGGGGGCGTAGGTGTAGGTGGGCTGGAGGCGCCGGAACCCGTTCCTGGGAGAGAATCCCACTGCGGGATCCCAGTGGGTCCCGAACTCCCGGAGCGAGACGTGGAAGCGATACACGTCGTTGGGGAAGTTGATGCGGATTCCCCGGGAGGTGCGATCGTCCAGAGTGGAGCTCCCCTCCGCCACCGGGTCGGTGTGCACCACGTAGAAGGCTTCGAACTGGGCGTTGTACCGCCCACGGAAGTTCGAGGTCTGGAGGTTCAGGTCGGTTCCCACGGTGTGCCGGTCGGGGAGCCCCTCCTCGGCCCCCGCCCTCCCGGTGGCGCGGCGGGTGTAGACCACCCCCAGGTAGGACTGCTCGAAGAGGGAGCGGCGCACCCGGGCGGCGGTGAAGTCCTCGGGGGCCAGCGTGCGTGCCTGCTCTCCGACACCCAGTTCGGTTTCACCGGTGCGCACCTGGAAAAGGCCGAGGGTGTAGGCCCCCGCCTGCCCGCCGAGGCGGGCGCCGTAGGTAATGGGGACCTCCTCTCCCTGCACCAGCCCGATGCGACGGGAGAAGAAGGGAGTCACCCCGGACGCCGGAGAGAAGGAGAAGACCCCGGACCCCTCCAGGAAGAACCCCCGCTGCTCCGGGAAACGCTCCGGAAACCGGGTCAGGTTCACCCGCCGCTGGTCCACCTCCACCTCTGCGAAGTCGGTGTTCACCGACAGGGCGGCCCGAAGGCTCGGGGTGATGGAGTAGGAGAGATCCACCCCCGCCTTGGCGGCATTGTCCCACCCGTCGGGAGCCGCCCCGACCTGGTTCGCGTTCCCCACGAGATAGGGACGCACCTCGATCCCCACCCCCTGGGAGATCCCGTCCAGCCCGTAGAGCTCCCCGGCGTGCGCCGTGCGGGAGAGTGCCTGTGTCCGGCGCCACCCGCTCCAGACGATCTCCTCGTTCCGGCGGCGAATGGTGCGCTGGAAGTTGATCCCCCATCGGTCGGCGGAGGGGTCGAAGTTGAGGGTGCTGAAGGGGATGCGGATCTCGGCGGACCACCCATCCTCCAGGAGCTGGGTCCGTACCTCCCAGATCCCGTCCCAGGACTTGTTCACGCCCATGGCGCCGCTGATGAGGCCGTCGCCCATGAGTCCGGCGGGGTTGATCTCGAAGAAGTACCCGGTGGTGCCGTCCCGGAAGGTGTCCAGGATCCACATGAAGCGGTCGTCGGTCCCGAGCCCGGCGTTCCGCTGGCGCTGATGGGCGATCACCCCCCGGGGGTCGTCGTAGAACATTCCTCCGATGTAGAGGGCGTCCCGGTCGAAGAGAATCCGGATCTCGGTGCGTTCGGAGGGGACCCCTCCCTCCACAGGGTCCTGCTGGGTGAAGTCCGAGAGTACCTCCGCAAGCGCCCAGACCGACTCGTCCATGAACCCGTCGATGCGGATGGCCTCTCCGTCAGGGATTCGGGCGGCCACGGCTCGAAGCCGATCCCCATTCTCCTGGGCGTGGAGGGCGGAGGTGCCCGACAGGGGTCCCGGAGCGAAAGGGGTCAGGGCGAGGGCTACGACGGCGAGAAGGAGGGGCATTCGATGGGTATGCAGAAATGGAACGGTGGGCGGTGGAAGGTGACACCCCCGCCGCCCCCGGTGTTGAGACTCCCCTGACAGGCTGTTTGAGACTCTTGCAGAGTGTTCAATCTGGCCGTACCCCCCCAGGGGCGAAAGATTCACCCTGGAACCTGTGACCATGACCCCGAGTACCCGGGCGGTCCGTTGGGAGGCGCCCGGCCCGGCCGCCCTCACCCCGCTCCCCCACCCACCCGGCCATGACCCGACTCAACGGAAAGACCGTCCTCGTAACCGGCGCCGGCGCCGGGATCGGAGAGGCCTGCGCCCGTGCCTTCGCCGCCGCCGGTTGTCGGCTGGTGCTTATTGGCCGGAGGGTGGAGCGCCTGGTGGCGCTCGCGGACGGACTCCAAAAGGAGCACGGCTCGGAATCACACCTGGAAGGCCTCGACGTCCGGGACCGGGCAGCGGTGACCGACTTCACCGCCCGCCTCCCCGCCCTGGGCTTCGACCCCGACATCCTGGTGAACAACGCCGGCCTCTCCCGGGGCCTCGACCCCCTCCATGAAGGGGAGGTGGACGACTGGGAGGAGATGATCGACACCAATCTGAAGGGGCTCCTCTACGTGACCCGGGGAATTCTCCCCCGCATGGTGGAGCGAAACTCCGGACATATCATCAACCTTGGGAGCTCCGCCGGTCACGTGGTCTACCCCAAGGGGAACGTATACAACGCCACCAAGTTCGCCGTCCGCGCCCTCACCGAGGGAATCTCCCTGGACCTGGTGGGGACGCAGGTGCGGGTGAGCTCGGTGGACCCGGGGTTGGTTGAGACCGAGTTCTCGGAGGTGCGCTTCCGGGGTGACACGCGCCGGGCCGAAGCGGTCTATCGGGGGTACACCCCCCTTCGCGCCGAAGACATCGCCGACCTGGTCCTCTACATCGCCAACGCCCCGCCCCACGTGAACATCCTCCAGACCGTGGTCTACCCCACCGACCAGCGGAACCCCTTCGTCCTCCATCGAGGCGGCCCCACCCCTTGATCCCTCGTCCCCGCCCCGCCCTCGTCGTCTTCGCCCTCTGGCTCCTGGTCTTCGCCTCCAGCAGCCAGATCATGATCATCGCCCCCATCCTCCCCCTGGTGGGGACGGAGCTGGGGATCCGGGAAGCCCTCCTCGGCACCCTCATCTCGGCCTATTCCATCATGGTGGGGGTCTTCGCCGTGATCTCGGGCCCCATCTCGGACCGCTTCGGTCGCCGCCGCATCCTCCTGGCGGGAACGGGGCTCATGACGGTGGCGCTGGCAGCCCATACCCTGGTGGGCGGCTACCTCTCCTTCGTGGCGGTCCGCCTGGTGGCCGGGATGGCCGGAGGCATCCTGAGCGGCGCCGCCGTCTCCTACATCGGGGACTACTTCCCCTACGAACGACGGGGGTGGGCCACCGGATGGGTCATGAGCGGCACCGCGGTGGGGCAGATCGCCGGGATCCCCCTGGGGGTGGTGCTCGCCGGCGCCTTCGGCTTCCGCACCCCCTTCCTCCTCTTCGGGGCGGCCATGCTGGCCACCTTCCTCCTCATCTTCCTCCGCCTCCCACAACCCGACGTGGTGCGCCGCTCGGACCCCCTCTCCATCGGGGGATCGGTGCGCGAATACCTGGCCATGCTCCGTCGCCGGGAGATCGCCTCGGCGGCCTTCGCCTTCTTCCTCATGTTCCTGGGCGTCTCCTTCTTCGTGGTATACCTCCCCACCTGGCTGGAGCGGGAGGTGGGGGCCACCGCCAACCAGATCGCCCTCCTCTTCCTGGTGGGGGGCGTGGCCAACGCCCTGGTGGGCCCCCAGGCCGGGCGCATCAGCGACCGCGTGGGGCGGAAGGGGATCATCCTCTTCTCCTGCACCGGCCTCTCCCTCGCCATGCTCCTCTCCACGGTGGCCATCGGGTCGGTGACTGCCGCTTACCCGTACTTCTTCGTCATCATGGCCCTCATCTCCATGAGGATGGGCCCCTTCTCGGCCCTCCTCACCGCCCTCGTCGCCGATGACCGGCGGGGCTCCCTCATGAGCCTCACCGTGGCCCTCGGGCAGGTAGGGTTCGCGGTGGGAGGGACCCTCGCCGGATTCATCTATGCCGGAGCCGGCTACGCCACTACCACCGTCCTCGCCTCCATCTCCGTTCTGGGGATGGGGCTCGTGGTCTGGTTCCTCGTCCCCGAACCCGGCCTCCGCCCGGTGGGGGAGGGGTGACGATGGACCCATCCTCCCACGAACAGTTTGCGGATGCATTTACCCGAAATGGAATCCGGCCCTACATTGGGAGGATGGGCACCGAACCCGGCACTTTCCGCGACGAGTCCATCTTCCGGACTCCGCACCCCCCGAGGCCATGACCTCCGGCGACCGGCGGATCGATCCGCTCCGCATCCTCCTGGTGGAGGATGACCTGGATCAGGCGCACCTGGTGAAGTTCCTCCTGGAGGAGGGGGGGCCGTATCAGTGCACCCTGGCGCAGGACGGCCTCCGAGGGGAAAAGTTGGCCCAGGAGGGGGGGTGGGATCTGGTCATCACCGACCTGAACCTCCCGGGCGCCGACGGCTTCACCGTCTTCGAAACGAGCCGCCGCCACCACCCCGACACCCCGGTGCTGGCCACCACCGGGTACACGGGGCCGGAGTATGTGGAAGAGGCGCGACGCCGGGGGGTGGACGACATCCTCCTCAAACCGCTGGACCGGGAGGACCTCTTCCGTCGGGTAGAGACACTCACCGCGCGACCGGCTCCCCCGCCGTCCCCCGGCGAGGACAACCGGGACACCGGCCACTTCCGGGTCCTGGCCATCTCGCTCCGTCCCGGTGACGCGGAGGTGGGGTGCGCGGGAACCCTCCTCCTCCACGCCGACAGGGAGGATCGTGTGATTCTCCTCACCCTCACCCATGGTGCCGGCGGAGAGCGGGGAACCCTCCTCCAGGAGCTGGCCAAAGCGGCGGGGAGGGAGCTGGGAATCCGGTTCTACGTGGGAAATGCCGGGAGTGGGGACGACCATCTCCACCACGATCTGGCGCGGCTGGTGTCGGGCGCCATCCGGGAGATCCGCCCGGACATCGTGTACCTCCCCACCGGAGAGCATGCCGATCCGGGATACGGAGTGGTGGAACGGACCATCCTCGCCGAAGGTGCCAGGGTCGGTCGCATCCTGGCCTTCGATCCGGGAGATGCGGCGCCCGGATTCCATCCCACCCGATTCCACTCGGTGGACGACGTCTTCGACCGGAAGGTGGGGGGTCTCGAAGCGTACCGGGAAGCGGGAGATTTGCGCCTCACCCCGGAGACGGTGGCGCTCTCGGCCCGCTTCTTCGGACGGCATGTCGAGGGGACCCACGCGGAAGCGCTCCTCCCCCTTCGGGGAGACTCCCTGTTCTCACCCGGGGGGGGCGGGCGTTAGAATAGCCCTCCCACCCCCCGGCCCGGACACCGGCTCGTTGCCGCGCCAACCGAGGGGGCTCCACCCAACGGCATCCGGGAGGCCACCGTGGCGGCCACACCGCATCTCGCGTTTGAGAAAGACATGATCCAGCTCCAGGAGCAGATGGAGCGGCTCCTCGATCTGGCCCAGCGGCGGGGGATCGACGTTTCCGAAGAGGTGGAGGACCTGAAGGGGAAGCTCACCCGCCTCCAGGAAGAGACCTTCCGGAACCTCACCCCCATCGAGCAGGTCCAGGTGGCACGGCACCCCCGCCGCCCCTACACCCTGGACTACGTCGAGCGGGTGTTTACCGACTGGATCGAGCTTCACGGGGACCGGGCCTTTCGGGACGACGCCGCCATCGTGGGCGGGTGGGCCCGCCTGGAGGGGGACCCGGTGATGGTCATCGGGCACCAGAAGGGGCGGGACATGAAGGAGAACCTGAAGCGGAACTTCGGGATGCCCCACCCGGAGGGGTACCGGAAGGCCCTTCGCCTCATGCGCCTCGCGGAGAAGTTCGGGCGTCCGGTGGTTACCTTCATCGACACCCCCGGGGCCTACCCCGGGATCGGCGCGGAGAAGCGGGGGCAAGCGGAGGCCATCGCCATGAACCTCAGGGAGATGGCCCGCCTGAAGGTCCCCCTCGTATCGGTGGTCATCGGGGAAGGAGGGTCCGGGGGAGCGCTGGCCCTCGGGGTCACCGACCGGATCCTCATGCTGGAGCACTCCGTCTACTCGGTGATCTCCCCCGAGGGGTGCGCCGCCATCCTCTGGCGCTCTGCGGAGCACCGGGACAAGGCCGCCACGGCCCTCAAACTCACCTCGAAGGACCTTCTCCGACTCGGAGTCGCCGACGAGGTGGTCCCCGAGCCTCCCGGGGGTGCCCACTCTGACTGGGATGCCACCGCCGAGACGCTTACCCGCGCCCTCCGCCGGAACCTCGGCGAGCTCCGCGCCATGAATGCCCAGACCCGCCGGGAAGAGCGGTGGGCCAAGTACGAGGCCATGGGCGCCTGGGTCGACGACCACACCGCCTGAACCATGGCTACCTTCGCCGAAGTAGGATTCAAGGGAACCCGGAAGGGGTACTTTCAGGCGGACGCCCTGGCGCTCCACCCCGGGGACCCCGTCATCGTGGAGGCCGACCGGGGAGAGGATCTTGGGCGCGTCATGGCGCTGGGGGCGGTGGCCGAGCGGAAGTGCTCCGGTTCGGGCGGGTGTTCCACCCCCGTTCCGGAACTGAGGATCCTTCGCGCCGCCGGAGAGCGGGAGCTTCGGCTCCTGGAGCAGCTCCGCGCCGACGAGCAGAGCGTTCGGGTAGAGACCCGGAAGAAGGTGGAGGTCCACGGGCTCCGGATGAAGGTCACCGAGGCCGAGTGGCAGTTCGACCGGAAGAAGCTGACCATCTACTTCACCGCCGAACGGCGGGTGGACTTCCGGGAGCTGGTCCGGGACCTGGCGCGGACCTTCCGGACCCGCATCGAACTCCGACAGATCGGGGTGCGGGACGAGGCCGCGCTCCTGGGAGGGGTGGGGCGGTGCGGGCGGGAACTCTGCTGCTCCACCTGGCTCCCGGAGCTGAAGCCCGTCTCCCTCCAGCTCGCCAAGGACCAGAACCTCTCTCTCAACCCGGCGCAGATCTCCGGGTGCTGCGGGCGGCTCATGTGCTGCCTCATGTACGAACACGACACCTACGTGCAGGCCCGCCGCCGCTTCCCCCGGGAAGGGAAGACCCTCCGCACCTCCCTGGGTGAGGAGCGGGTGGTGGGGGTGGACATCTGGGGCGAACGGGTCACCCTGAAGCGTGAGAGCGGCGAGCGCCGGACTCTCCCCCTCGAAGACCTGAAGCGGGAGGTGCAGGGCACCCCCGGTGCCCCCCCGAGGGGGGCGGACGCCTGATGCGAAGCTACCTCACCACTCCCATCTACTACGCTTCCGGTGAACCCCACATCGGGCACGCCTACACCACCTTCCTCGCCGACGCCCTGGCCCGGTACCACCGGCAGCGAGGGGACGCCGTCCTCTTCCTCACCGGAACGGACGAGCACGGGCAGAAGATCCTGGAAGAGGCAAACCGCCGAGGAATGGATCCCCAGACGCTCTGTGACGAGATGGCGGCCCGCTTCCGGGCGGCCTGGGATCAGACAGGGATCTCCTTCGACCGGTTCATTCGCACCACCGAGGCGGAGCACAAGGGGGTGGTGCGCGCCTTTGTCCAGCGCCTCATGGACCGTGGGTACATCTACGAATCCGAGTACGAAGGGTGGTACTCGGTCCACGAAGAGCGGTTCTTCACCGAAAAGGAGCTGGGACCGGGGCAGACCGACCCCATCGCGGGACGCCCGGTGCAGCGGATCTCCGAGAAGAACTACTTCTTCCGGATGAGCGCCTTCCAGGACGAGTTGATCCGTCACATCCACGAGAACCCGGAGTGGATCTACCCGGAAATCCGGCGAAACGAGGTTCTCGGATTTCTCCAGAAACCGCTGGACGACCTCTCCATCTCCCGACCGCGGACCCGGCTTCCCTGGGGGATCCCTCTTCCCTTCGACGAGGAGCATGTCACCTACGTCTGGGTGGACGCCCTCATCAACTACCTCACCGGCTCCGGCGCCATCCGCCCCGACGCCCCTGCCGGGGCACAGGGGTTCGACGACCCCTCCGACTCCTGGTGGCCCGCGGACCTCCACCTCATCGGGAAGGACATCCTCACCACACATGCCGTCTACTGGCCCACCCTCCTCATGGGGGCGGGGCTCCCCCTCCCCCGACGGATTCTCGCCCACGGGTGGTGGGTGGTGGGAGACACCAAGATGTCCAAATCGCTGGGGAACGTCATCGATCCCATGGCGCTCTCGGAGGAATTCGGTGCCGACGCCGTGCGCTGGTACCTCCTCCGGGAGATGCCCACCGGGGCGGATGCCTCGTATACCCCCGAGCGCTTCCTGGCCCGTTACGACGAGCTGGCCAACGTCCTGGGGAACCTGGCCGGCCGCGTCCTCTCCATGGTGGAGAAGTACCGGAACGGGGTGGTGCCCGAAGGCCCATCCTCCGGGTTGGAGCAGGAGATTGCCGATGCGCTGGCCACCTTCCAGAAGGCGCTGGACGGGCTGCGGGTCCACGAAGGGCTGGCTGCGGCCATGGAGCTGGCCCGTGCCGCGAACGGGTACGTGGAGACGCGGGAGCCGTGGGCACAGGCCAAAGACCCGGCCCGCGCCGGGGAGCTGGACGAGACGCTCGCCTCCCTGGTCCGAGCCCTCATCGCACTGGCCGCCCTCCTCCTCCCCGCCATCCCAGGAAAGGTGGAGGAGCTGATCCGCCGCCTCGGGTTGAATGAGGTTCCCGCACTGGCCCAAGTCGAGGGGATCCATCCGGGAGGGCTTCGTGTAACCCAGGGGTCTCCCCTCTTTCCCAGAGCGGATCGCGGGGAGAAATAATTGACACTCGGCAGGGAACCGGACTACACTTCAGTGTTTTTTCCGGCCCTGCGTACAGTGCCGTAGCCACCTGAACCCAATCCCAAGGTACATGTCACGAGACTCGAAGAGGTGGACCCTCCTCCTCATGTCTGACGAGGGGGACGATCTCCGTCAGTACAGCTTCAGGTCTCGTTCTCTCCGGATGACTGCGGGGGGCGTCGGGTTCTTCGGAGTCGCCTTCGTGGCGCTGGCCGCGCTCGCCTTCGTCCAGGGGTCCCATTCCCTGGAGAATGGTCAGCTCCAGCGGGAAAACACCCTTCTGACCCACGAGCTTTCCTCCATCCGGGACAGGGTCGAGGAACTCCAGGGCGAGCTTGCGCTCCTCACCGAGAAGGATGCCGAGATCCGGGTGCTCGCCGGGCTCGACATCATCGACGAGGAGGTGCTTCAGGTGGGCGTCGGGGGACCGGGGTCCCCTACCCTCGAGAACCACCCCCTCTTCCGGATGGACGAGCGGAAGGGCGCCGAAGCCTTCGCGGTGGCATACGATCTGAACGCCCTCGAGCGGAGGGCGCGCCTGCTCCGTGAGAGTCTCATCGAAGCCTCCGATTCGCTGGCGGCTCACCGGGACCTCCTGGAGTCGACTCCCTCCATCCTCCCCACCGACGGACGCCTCACCTCCCGCTTCACCAGCGCCCGCCTCCACCCCATCCACAACCGGGAGCTCCCCCACGAGGGGATCGACATCGCCGCACCTCGCGGGACCCCCATCATGGCGGCGGCCAAGGGGCGCGTCTCCTTCGCGGGACGGCGTTCCGGATACGGCCTCCTGGTGGAGATCGACCACGGGTACGGGTATTCGACCCTCTACGGGCACGCCTCCGAACTCCTGGTACGCATCGGGCAGACGGTCGAGCGCGGCGAGGTCATCGCCAGGGTGGGGAACACCGGGCTCGCCACCTCACCCCACCTCCACTACGAGGTCCGGATCGCCGGTCGCCCGGTGAACCCCCTCAGCTACATCATCACCGACGCGGTGCCCTGAGCCCGTACGCCGCCTCTTCCGGGGCTCCTCCGGCACCCGAATCTCCCCGGCAGCCGTACCCGTGATCCCCGTTCTCCTGACCCTCTTCCTCTCCGGTTGGGCTCCGACGCCCACCGTGCCTCCGGACCCGGGGTTCCACCCGTACGCCCAGCTTTCCCCCCCGGGGGGCCCCACCATCGCCTTTTTCCAGGGACCCAACCACCGGCTCCTCTCGCTCCGCCTCTCCTTCCCCCTCACCGAGGCGGTGGAGGAGGCCGGTGCCGGGCAGGTGCTCCGGGTCCAGGCGCTGGAGCGGATGCAGCCCATGGCGCAGCGCATCGGTGCCCGAGTAGAGGTGCACCGAACTCCGCAGGCCATCGTCT
Source organism: Gemmatimonadota bacterium (assembly GCA_050485305.1). GTDB lineage: Bacteria > Gemmatimonadota > Gemmatimonadetes > Longimicrobiales > Gaopeijiaceae > JBJHBD01. The sequence continues at coordinate 30,236 of JBJHBD010000004.1, read as the reverse complement.
ACCAGGTCACCGGAGCGGCCTCGGATCTGGATTTTCTCATCTGGATCCTTCGGGAGGGAGTGCAGCCTCCCCGATCTCCCGATTTCGCCGCGGCCCGGCGTCGGGTCCTGACCGAGGCACAGCGGCGCCTCGAAACCCCCGAGGGGGTTCTGGCACTCCGACTTCGCCGCGCCCTCTCCCCCGGGGAAGCCCCTGTGGGGGGAACGCCTCCCGTCCTGGAGCGCCTGGAACCCTCCCACATCTCGGCCCTCTGGGCGCGAAGCCATGAACTCAGCACCGCTCGTCTCGTGGTGGTGGGAGGTGTGACCCCGGAAGCGGTGTTGGCCGCCCTCACCGATCTGGGGCTCCCGTCGGATGCCCCCATCCCACAGCTCCCCCCACCCCCTTCCTCCGGTGAACCGCGAGGAACACCCGAGGTGATCCGCCACTGGACCGCCGCAGCCTATCCGGTGGAGGGGCGTGACCCGACTGCCCTCGTCCTGGCCCAGCTCCTGGCCGATCGAGTCCGGGAAACCCCGGGCGACTACGAAATCGGAGTCGAAGTCTGGGATCTCGTGGCCGGACGCGCCCTCGTCCTCTCGGGGGCCGCTTACCCACGCCAACAGACCGCCATGCGGAACCGGGTCGCCGGCCTCCTCAACGAGATCGAGGGGAGTATCGACGACGACACGGTCCGGCGTATCGCCTCCGGCCTTCGCACCGATATCCTGGTGGCGGGACGGACCCCCGATGGACTCGCCGAACTGGTGGGGCAGGCTTGGGACACCGGTACGGGGCCCGAGGGAATCGAGAATCTCATGATCCGCCTTGAGAGCTTGCGCGCCGCGGACCTTTCCGGGCTCGTCGGTACACTGCGGGCACGCACCCCGGTGCGGGAAGAGATCCGTCCATGACTCACCCCTCCCTCCGCCATCTCGTCGCAACCCTGATCCTCGCCTGTGCCGTGGGGGCGGTACTCCAGGGCTCGCTCGAAGCGCAGCCTCGCTCCCTCCTCCTCTACCCCGCCCCCGAAGGGCATCTCGTGGCGGTGGCCGCCATCTTTCCATCGGGGAACGCCGCCGATCCCGAGGGGAGTGAGGGGACCGCCTTCCTCCTGGGAAGCATCCTGGAGGGCGAGCTCAATCGGCGACTCATCCCCATGAGCGCCCGCGTTCAGGTGGAAGTGGAGCGGAATCGCACCACACTCCTCTTCCTCGCCCCACCCCGGAGCTGGGAGGATGGGTGGCGGGAGGTCCGCACCTATCTCGCATCCGGCCCTCTTGCGGAGGCGCTCGTGGAGCGGGAGCGGAACGCGCTCCTGAACCGCCTCCGCTTTGACGAGGGTGCCCCCATCCGCGTCTTCCAGCGGGAAAAGGCCATCCTTCTCTTTGGAGCCGGTGACCCTTCCGCCCGCCCCCTTCGAGGGACCCGGGCGAGCGTGGAGCGGTTGGACAGCCCGGCCCTCACCACGGCCCGGGATCGAACGCTCCGGATGAGCGATGCCCGGGTGGCCGTCACCGGCCCCGTCACGATGGGAGAGGTGGCACGGGTCGTGGGGGGCGCCGTCACCCTCGCCCACTCCCCGGCACCGGCACCGTTCCGGACCCCACCCCCTCCGGTCACCCCACCCCCCACCGACACGACGGTGTCTCCCCCGGCGGATACTACCGCCGCCAATCCGCTCCCTCCCCCACCGGTGATCCGTACGGGAGCCCTCAACCTCCCGGCCTGGCGCGCGCCCACGGGAATTCCGTCCTCCCCATGGAACGAGGAGGAGCGGATCATGCGGGACGAGCAGCTCACCAGCACCTGGATCGGTGCCGCCTACCCCATCCCCCGGGGAACGCCGCCGGTGTTGGCGGAGTTTGTGGCCCACCTGGTGACGGAGGCTCTCAACCCCATCCCCCCGGAGCCGGGACAGTACGGATCCGAGGCGCGGGTTGAGGATGTCCGGGGGGAATCGGTCCTCCTGGTCACCGCAACGGTGGACCCCCGCCTCGCCCTCCGGTGGGAGGAACGCATCATGGCCACGATGGAGCTCCTGGCGGAGTCACCACCGGAAGGCGCCTTCTTCGACCTGGCGAGGCGTCGGTTTCGAACCGCCCGGCTGCTTGCGGTTGCCCCTCCCGAAGCGCTGGCCCGCTGGGTAGCCCTCCGAGCCGCCGATGATGGAGCCGTCCCCGATCTGGACGGTGAGATCTGGGGGTTGGACCAGGAAGGGGTGCGAAGTCTGGCCCGAAACCTGGGTGCCGCACGGGTTCTCCTCTATGGACCGGAGTCCATGCTGGGTCGGTAGTCCACCCTCCACACCCGATTCCACTTGATGAGAGCGGGGGGCTCGTGGTAGTTTGCCCCCCCTGTCCACCCGAATTCATCACCCAACCCTTCTCCCCCGGAGTTCGACCATGATGCGAAGGAATCTCTCCCTCCTCGGTACCCTGGCGCTTGTCCTCGCCGCCTGCGGCCAGGCCGAAGTCACGGTGAACGTGGAGGTGGAGTACGTCGACCCCGAAACGGGCGAGATGGACACCCGCCCCGCGGGAGATCTGGTCATCCAGCTCGTCCCCTTCGACCGGGATGCGATCTTCGACTCCCTCACCCGCGCCGCTCCCACTCCGGAGCCCGAGATCCCCGCGGAGCTCCAGATCATCCGCGACTCCATCCAGCTCGCCCAGGCCGAGTGGCGCGACGCGGAGACCGAGTGGCTCGCCCGCCGGGAGCGCCTCGAACAGATCCGCCGGGAGATGAACCAGTACTCCCCCGCCGAAGCGCCCTACCGCCAGCTCTTCTTCGAGTTCGAGGAGCAGGAGGCACGGCACAACGCGGCCGAACGGCGGAAGGACACCGCCTTTGCCCGGTTCGACCGCCTCCAGCAGGCCGCCTTCGCCGACCTGGAGAGCTTCCGGGTCCAGATGGAGCTGTGGGAGGACGAAGCCTTCGCCGACTACGGTGAGGTAGTGGCGGAAAAGCTCGCTGCCGCCCGACGGGAAATCGTCACCGACACCACCAACGCCTCCGGAGTGGCGAACTTCCGTGTCTCCCCCGGAGAGTGGTGGGTCCATGCCCGCTACCGCCTCCCGGTGGATGAACTCTACTGGAATGTCCGGATCACCGCGGAGCGGGGAGAGCCGGTGGTGCTCCAGTTGACCCCGGCGAACGCACAGCGGCGCGACGTCTTCTGAGCCTTCCCCCTCACGGGGTGAAGTCCCGAGCCCCCCGCACCCACCCAGGGTGCGGGGGGTTCTTCTTTCCCCCTCCCCCCCGACTCGACGGACGGGTGGACCGGAAGCGAGCCCCGGGAGTATCCTTCCTTCTGGAGCACAGTCGGACGACTGATCGCCCAGGATCTTTCCCGCAGGCTCACCTCGCGCCCCGAACCACCCGGCACCCCCATGGTCGAGTCGCTCCCCACCTCCCCTACTCCCACCCTCCAGGTGGACGACGGGCTTGCCCGCATCCGTTTCGATGACCCGGACCGCGGGGCCAACGTCCTCACAGAGAGGGTCATGCGCCGACTCGCCGAACTCGTCCAGGAGGTCGAGGAAGGGGCGAAGGCAGGGACCATTCGGGGGCTCCTCATCGAGAGCGGGAAGGCGAAGTCCTTCATCGTAGGCGCGGACATCGACGCCATCGGCCAGGTGGAAAGCCCCGATGAAGGAGCGCTGGCCGCCCGTCTCGGGCAGGCCATCTTCCTGGAGGTGGAGTCCCTCCCCATCCCCACCGCGGCGGCCATCCATGGGAGCTGCATGGGAGGGGGGACGGAGCTGGCGCTGGCCTGTCGCTATCGACTGGCCTCCGACGACCCGAAGACACGGATCGGCCTCCCCGAGGTCATGCTGGGAATCCTTCCGGCGTGGGGGGGGACCACGCGCCTCCCCAGACTCATCGGACTCCGGGGCGCCCTCGATCTCATCCTCACCGGGAAGACGGTGGATGGGAAGAAGGGGAAACGCATGGGGCTGGTGGACGCCGTACTCCCGGCACCCATCTTCGACGAGGCCGCGGTCGACTTCCTTCGGGCGCGCATGGAGGGGGGGGACATCCCCACCGGAGCGCGGCGGGGGGTGGGCGCTCGCCTCCTGGAAGACACCCCCCTCGGTCGCGGACTCATCTTCTCGCAAGCGCGGAAGCAGGTGATGTCGCGAACCGGAGGCCACTACCCCGCCCCCCTCCGAATCCTCCAGGTCATGGCGTCGTCCGCGGGGCGCTCCCTGGCGCGGGGCTTCGAGCTGGAGGCGGAGGCAGCGGGAGAGCTCCTGGCCTCCACGGTGAGCAAACATCTCGTACACATCTACCACCTCCGGGAGGGCGCCCGGAAGGGGACGGGGGTGTCCGGTGAGGCGCACCCCCTCCCGGTACAGGAACTGGCGGTGGTGGGAGCCGGGGTCATGGGGGGCGGGATCGCCGAACTGGCCGCCCGCAACGGCCTCCGGGTCCGACTGAAGGATATCCGCCACGAAGCGGTGGGGGAGGCCCTCGAACACGCGCGCTCCCTCTTCGACCGGCGGGTGGAGCGGAAACGGATGACCCGACTCCAGGCCGATCAGGGGATGGAGCGAATCTCCGGAGGGGTGGAGTACACGGGGTTCGGCTCGGTGGAGGTGGTGGTGGAGGCGGTGGTGGAGCGGATGGAGGTGAAACAAAGTGTGCTTCGGGAGGTGGAGGAGCGGGTTCCGGAGCGGTGCATCCTCACCACGAACACCTCCACCCTCTCGGTAAGCGAGATGGCGGCGCCCCTGGCTCGACCGGAGCGCTTCGTCGGGATGCACTTCTTCAATCCGGTGGACCGAATGCCCCTGGTGGAGGTCATCCGGGGAGAGCGGAGTTCCGACGAGGCGGTAGCCGCCATCTACGCCCTGGCGCTTACCCTCGACAAGGTCCCGGTGGTGGTGAAGGACGGCCCCGGCTTCCTGGTGAACCGGATCCTCGGCCCCTACCTGAACGAGGCGGGGCACCTCCTGGCCGAGGGGAGCACCATCCGGGAGATCGACGGAGCGGCGAAGGCCTTCGGGATGCCCATGGGCCCCCTCCGCCTCATCGACGAGGTGGGAATCGACGTCATGCGCCACGCCGGTGAGGTCCTCTACAAGGCCTTCGGCGACCGGGTTGCGCCCGCCGAACCCCTCATCCGACTGGGTGAAACCGGGCGGCTGGGGAAGAAGGGGAAGGAGGGGTTCTACCGCTACGGCTCGGGGTCCGGAAAGCGGAAGGGAAAGGAGCAGGTCGACGAAACCATCTACCCCCTCCTGAACCTCCCCACCCCTTCCGGGAGCGGTCCCCACTCCGAGAAGGAGATCCGCGCCCGCCTGGTGCTGTCCATGATCAACGAGGCCTCCAGGATCCTGGAGGAGGGGCTGGTGGGCTCCGCCGGGGAGGTGGATCTGGCCATGATCATGGGGACCGGATTCCCCCCCTTCCGCGGCGGGCTCCTTCGCTTCGCAGACGAGGTCCACCCCACCACCCTGCTGGAACGCCTGAACGAACTGACCCGGTCCGTGGGACCGCGATTCACCCCCGCCCCCCTCGTTGAACGCCTCGCCCGGGAGGACGTCACCTTCTACGAGCACTTCCCAGGCAGGTCGCCATGAAGGTGGTGGGCGTCGTCCCCGCCGCTGGGCGCTCCACCCGCATCGGGAACCCCAAGCCCCTTCTCGACGCCGGAGGACGCACCTTCCTCGAGCGGGTAGTGGCCGCCCTTCGCGGAGGAGGGGTGGAGCGAGTTCTGGTCGGGGTCCGGGAAGGTCAGGGCCCGATCCCCGCCCACGCCCTCCGCCTGGGAGCGGAGGTCTTCGTCCCCGACGGAGTGGATGAGGGACCCATCGCCACCCTTCGCGGCGCCATCCGGCGCCTGGAGGACGAGGACCCACCGGTGGATGCCCTCCTCCTTCACCCGGCGGACCACCCTCTCGTCACCGCCGAGACGGTGGCCGCCCTCGTGGAGCGCTACTCCGTCGGCGACACCCCCCTCGTTCGCCCCGTTCTGAACGGCACCACGGGTCACCCGGTGGTGCTCGGGCGAGCCCTCTTCCCCGAACTCCTGGCCCCCAACCTCCCGGAGGGAGCCCGCACTGTGGTGGACCGGCGGCGGGACGAGGGTGCGCTGGTGGAGGTGGAGGACCGGGGAGTTCTGGCCGACATCGACACCCTTGGCGAATACCGCCGCCACTTTCCCGATTCATACCGCAAGCGCTTCCAGAAGTGGTGACATCGTGACCCGCCCCCACCCCCTCGGTCCGGCCGACGCCGCCCACCTCGTCCTCGACGCCATCCGGCGGGGAGATGGGATCGTGGTAGCCCTCATCCTGGACGGCCCCGACACCGGTCATCGCAGGGCCGTCACCGAAGGCGAGGGGTGGGGCCTCCTTTCCACCCCCGAACAAACCACCGCAGTGGACGCTCTCGCCCGTGATGCCCTTCGGGGCCAGGTCACCCTGGGGCGGAGGGATGGAGATGCGGGAACCCTCACCCTCCCTGGCGGTGCGCGCGTCTACCTGGAACGCACCCTCCCTCCGGCTCCCCTCCTCGTGGTGGGAGCGGGACACCTGGCCACCCCCCTTGCCCGCCTCGGGGCCCTCCTGGGGTACCGGGTGACGGTGGCCGACGACCGCCCGGCCTTCGCCCGGAGCGAGCGCTTCCCCGAAGCGGAGAAGGTACTCCGGGTGGACTTCTCCGACCCCTTCCGAGAGCTGGTTGTGGGCCCCCGCCACCACGTCCTCCTGGTGACCCGTGGACACCGGTACGACTACGAATGCCTCCGGCGACTCCTCCTCCTTCCGGAACCGCCCCGGTACATCGGGATGATTGGGAGTCGGCGGCGGGTGCGGGCCACCTTCCACCAGCTTCGGGAGGAGGGATTCGACGGGGCCGCCCTCGCCCGCATCCGTGCGCCGGTGGGGCTCGACCTGGGTGCCGAGACCCCCGAGGAGATCGCGGTGGCGGTGGCCGCCGAACTCGTCCTCGTCCGCCGCGGTGGGACCGGAGCGCCCCTCACCGAACGGGAGCGGGTGGCGGAACGCTTCTTCTCCCACTCCGGCGAGGTGCCCCTGTGAAGGACGATGCCATGCAGGGTGAGGGGCTCCGGATCCTCCGGGCTCTCACCTCGCCAGTTCCCACTCCCCTCGCCCTTGCCACGGTGGTGGCCACCCGCGGATCCACTCCCCGGAAGGAGGGAGCTCGGATGGTGGTGGGACCCGACGGAGTGGTGGCCGGGACGGTTGGGGGAGGGTGCGGGGAGGGCGAGGTCCTGGAAGTAGCTCAGGAGGTTCTGGCCGACGGTCTCCCCCGGATGGTCCGGGTGGATCTCACCGAAGATCTCCTTTCCCTCTCTCCCGCGGTGTGTGGCGGGATCCTGGAGATCTGGGTCGAGCGGGTGGAGTCCACGGAGTTCGAGGCGCCGGATCCCTCCTGGGACGAGCCGCTCATCGAGCCCCCCGCGTGATCCGATCTCCCCACCCGGTCCCCTCCCCGGTACGGATCCGGTACCATCGCCCCTCGGTGGGGGAAACCGTCTACCGTCAGACCCTCGTCCACGACGACAACCGGGTCCTTGTCACCCTTGCCCGGGCGCTGGACTTCCCCACCCCTCTGGTAATCCGGGGCCGGGTCGCGCTGGAGCGGGGCTCCGACGCGGTCTGGTTCACCTTCCCCGGCGCCTGGCACGACATCGGTCGCTTCCACCTGGCCGACGGCACCTTCACGGGGATCTACGCCAACCTCATCACCCCCTGCACCTTCGCTCCTGGAGGGGAGTGGGAGACCACCGACCTCTTCCTGGACCTCTGGCTCCCCGCCGACGGTGCTCCGCCCACCCTGGAAGACGAAGAGGAGTTTGCGGCGGCTGCGACCGCCGGGACACTCCCGCGGCGTTGGGCCCATCTGGCACGGAGGGAGGCCGAGCGCCTCATGGCCCTCGCCCGGAAGGGCGAATGGCCCCCTCCCGTCGTCCGGGAGTGGACGCGGGAGAGGGCCATCGAGGTACTCGCCGGGCGTTGACGGAGGATGGATCCCCGCAACCGCGCGGGATCGGAACCCATCCTCCCGAAAGGGCGTCGTCAGTCTTTTTCGAGCTGCGCCGAGCAGAGGCGGTCCAGATCCACGAAGAGGGTGCGCTGCACCTCGTCGTCGTCCTGGAAGATGTCGATGAGGCGGTCGTGACGCTCCAGCGCTTCGGCAGGGATCGTGACGGTCATCTCGTGGAAGTGCCCCTCGTCGGCGAAGAGGAGACGAACCCGCGCCGAGGTGCCGGCCATCACCCCTCTCCTCCGTCACTTCCGGCTGACCCGCCGAGGCGTTCGAGCGCCCGATCCACGGTGTTTCGGAGCCAGCTTGCATCGTTGAAGTTCGGCATCTGTTCCGCCCGACCTTCCCCGGTGTTCACCAGGATGGTGGGGGTACCGCCCACCCCGAGCTGACGCCCGAGGAGGTGATTGGCGGTGACCACCTCGGCATGGCGATCACTCCGGATGCAGGTACGGAACTCACCTCGATCCAGCCCGAGATTCCTGGCATACTCCTCGAAGGTGGCCAATGGGTCCGCCATCCGGGACCACGCCATCTGATTGGCGTAGAGGGTGTCGTGGTACCCCCAGTACTCCCCCTGATCTCCGGCGCAGCGAGCGGCGCGGGCGGCCAGAAAGGAGTGCTGGAACATGGGATAGTCGTAGATGACGAAGTTCACCCGGTCGTCATCGCCGTAGCTCAGGTCGATGATGGGCTTCACTCCGGTAGCGAAGGCGGCGCACCCCGGACAGGCGTAGTCCGCGAACTCCATGATGGACACCTGGGCGTCGGCGGGACCGCGCCGCACACCCTGGGCCAACTCGATGAGCTCCTGAGGGGACCCGTAGACCAGATCCACCGGCTGGCGCGCGGTGTTGTCGATGGCGGAGGAGAAGAAGTTCCACCCCACCAGAGCAAGGGCGAGCACCCCCACTCCCACCAGGATCCACTGGAAGGGCTTCATGCCGCCCCCACTCCCTCCCGTGCCGGCAGTCCGTCGCTGACGTCGTTCCTCCGCTCTCGACACCGTACCTCCTCCCTTCAGGTGGATGGGGCCTTGTACCCCGTGTGTGCGGGGCCATCCATGGGGGCCCCGGTTCTATCGCACGCCTTCGCGGCCCGCGTCACAGCAAGAGAATATCCAGTACCTCGTCGGTTCGGGCCAGATCCGGGAGAACGGCATCCGCTCCCGCCTCCGCCAGGGCCGCCCCGTCAAAGCGACCGGTGGCCACCCCCACCGTCCTCATCCCGGCGTACCTCCCGCACGCCACATCCCGGGGGGTATCCCCGATGACGACGGCGTCGGTGGCGACAAACCCCGTGCTCCAATGAAGCCGGGCACGCTCCAGGGCCACCGCCGGGAGCCGATTCCGGTCCTCGGCGTCGGAGCCGAACCCTCCTACCATGTATCGCCCCCCCAGCCCCACCGAGGCCAGCTTGAGTTCCGCACCCCGAGCAAGGTTCCCGGTAACGAGCCCCACCGCCACCTCTCGCGATAGAGCGGCGAGGCGTGCCATCAGCGTCTCCAACCCGGGGAGAAGCCGAGCCGGGTCGGTGTGAAGGCGGCGCTCCAGCTCGGCCAGGTACCGATCCCATGCCCGGGGAAGCCCCTCATCGATCTCGGGGTCGGTAAACCCTTCCTGGGAGAGAAGTTCGCGGGCGATCTGGGGATCCGTCTTTCCGGAAAACTCCCACCCCTCGATGGGCCCCGCCGTTCCAAACGCCTCCGTGAGGGCCTCTTCGAAGGCTTCCTTGGCGGGACCACCCCGGAGAATCGTACCGTCGATGTCGAAGAGGAGGAGGCGCTTCATGGAGCAACCCCTCGGAGGATTGCGGTTTCCAGCGTTTCGCGGGCTGCCACCCCCAGCGAGAGGAGTTCGATGGGAGTGAGGGTGGATAGGTCGCTGCCCCTCTCTTCGCTTTCCCCTCTCGCCCCATGGTTGTTCCCTACCGGCACCTCCCTCCCCGTGCTCACCCCGAAGACCACATCTCCGTCGAAGGGGGTGAACACCGGATCGATGCGCCGGGGAAGCGCGGTGGCCGCCACACGGAGCCAGCGGATGAGTCCCTCCCGGTCGAGGGGGGCGTCGGTGGCCACCACGGCCAGGGTGGTGTTCTCTCCCACTCCCGGAGCCGAAGCCCTCCCTTCGGCCAGGAGTTCGGTGACGTTACGGAAGCCGGCGGAGGTTCGGACGCCCGCTACCACGACGCCGTCCCTCCCCACCACCTGGCCGAGGGCGTTCACCACCGCCAGCGCTCCCACCGTCCAACGTCCTACCCGGGCCGATGCGGACCCCACACCCCCCGGGGAGGCCCGTTCGGCACCCAGGAGCTTCCCCACCGTGGCTCCGGCTCCGGCTCCGACGCGCCCCATCCGAACGGGACCGGAGTCGGCATCGTCGCAGGCCCGGCGCCCTTCGGCGGATCCGGGGCGACCCCGCCCCTCGACCAGATCGAAGAGAACGGCGGCAGGGACGATGGGGACCGGCGCCACCGCGGTGGGGAACCCTTCCCCTCGGTCTGCGAGCCACCCCATGACCCCGTCGGCGGCGGCGAGGCCGAAGGCGGAGCCTCCGGTGAGGAGGAGGGCGTCGATGCGAGAAACCAGATGTCCCGGCTCCAGGGTGGGGAGCTCCCGCGTCCCGGTGGCATTTCCCGGGCGCTCGACTCCACCCTGAAAGGGCCCTAAGATGACGGTGCACCCGGACCCTCCCCCGGAGACCTCCGCGTGTCCCACCCTCAGCCCCGGAACGTCGGTGAGGGAGTCGATGGCCACCGGAGGCCTCAGACCAGCGTCCGAAGCAGGGCGGGGTCCATGTTTCCCCCGCTCACCATGAGGGCGGTGCGTCGCCCCCTCCCCGGCACCTTCCCGTAGAGGAGTGCCGCGGTGGTGGCGGCCCCGGAGAACTCCACCAGGAGCTTCTGACGGAAGATGAGGAAGCGGGCCGCGTCCCGTATCTCGTCGTCCGAGACCGTCACCATGTCGTCGAAGAGGGCCTCGATATGGGCGAAGGTGAGGTCTCCAGGGCGTACCGGCGCCAACCCATCGGCGATGGTATCGATCCGTTCCAGCGTAACCGGCTCACCGGTGTCCAGGGAGCGCCGCATGGCCGCGGCCCCCTCGGGTTCCACCCCGATCACCCGGACGTTGGGGCTGAGTGCCCGGATGGCCGCCGCCGATCCGGCGCCCAGCCCTCCTCCCCCGATGCACACCACCCACGTATCAACCTCGGGCCAGTCCGCCACTACCTCCATTCCGGTGGTTCCCTGCCCGGCAATGATATGGGGGTCGTCGAAGGGGGGGACCATGAGGAGCCCCTCCTCGGACTGGATGGCCTCGGCCCGGTGCTTCCTCTCCAGCGAGGTGGTCCCCTCCAGGACGACCCGCGCTCCCAGCGCCTCCGCCCCCTCCCGCTTCACCACGGGAGCGGAGGTGGGCATGACGACGGTGGCCGAAATTCCGTGCAGACGTGCCGCGAGAGCTACCGCCTGTGCATGGTTCCCCGAAGAGTAGGTGATGACCCCGGGTGCGACCACCTGCGGAGGCTGGAGGGCGATGAAGTTGAAGGCGCCCCTGAACTTGAACGAGCCGGTCCTCTGGACGGCCTCGACCTTGAGTCGAACCTCGCCCCCCACCGTCTCCGACAGGAGGGGCGAGGGGATGAGGGGGGTTCGGACGGCGACTCCATTGAGGCGGGCGGACGCCGCCCGAATCTCATCGAGAGAGACGAGAGCCGAAAGAGGGATGGAGGTCACTCCTCCTCCCCGTCTCCCGGCGGAGCGATAGCCACTCCTTCCTCATCCACCATGAACTCCCCCTCTTCCCCCTCTTCATCGGCGATGACCCGGGCCACGTCCATGATCTGATCACCCTTGTCAAGGTTCACCAGGCGAACCCCCTGGGTGGCGCGCCCGATGACCCTCATCTCGGCGACCCGCTGACGGTTCACCACCCCTTTCCGGGTGATGAGCATGAGTTCGTCGGTGTCCAGAACCGACCGGATGGAGACCACCCGACCGGTGCGGTCGGTGAGCTTCATGTTGATGACTCCGTACCCACCCCGTCCCTGGAGGCGGTAGTCGTCGATCTGGGAACGCTTCCCCATTCCCGTTTCGGTGACCACCAGGAGGGTGGAGTCCTCTCGGACGATGACCATCCCCACCACCCGATCCTCGCCGCGGAGGCGGATCCCCCGTACCCCTGCGGACACCCGCCCCATGGAGCGGACGTCGCTCTCATTGAAATGAATGGCCATCCCGTCCCGGGTGGCAAGGATGACCTCGCTGTCCCCTTCGGTGATATGGACGTCCAGAAGTTCGTCGCCTTCCCGGATGTTGATGGCGTTGAGCCCCACCGAACGGATGTTCCCGTAGGCGGAAAGGGGCGTCTTCTTCACCACTCCGTTCCGGGTGGCGAAGAAGAGGAAGCGATCATCGCTGAACTCGCGCACCGGAACCACCGAAGCGATGCGGGCGTCGGAGTCGATGTTCAGGAGATTCACGATGGGTTTCCCCCGGGAGTTCCGGCTCCCCTGGGGAATCTGCCAGACCTTCAGCCAGTGGCACTGTCCGTCCCGGGTGAAGATCATGAGGTAATCGTGGGTGGAAGCCACGAAGAGATGCTCCACCCAGTCCTCCTCCTTGGTGGCCATCCCCTGCATCCCCCGCCCACCCCGCCGCTGGGATCGGTAGGTATCCACGCCAAGGCGCTTCACGTATCCCTGATGGGAGACGGTGATGACCATCTCCTCTTCGGCGATCAGGTCCTCCATATCCAGGTCGGAGTATTCGCCGATGATGTCCGAGCGCCGGTCGTCCCCGTATTTGTCCGCCAGATGCTGGAGTTCGTCCCGCACCACCGCCATCCGGAGATCCCGGCTCCCCAGAAGCTCCTCCAACTCGGCGATACGCGCCCGGATCTGGGTCAGCTCCTCGTCCAGCTTCTCCATCTCCAGCCCGGTGAGGCGGGCGAGACGCATGTTGAGGATGGCGTCGGTCTGTCGCTCCGAAAGCTCGAAGCGTTCCCGGAGTCGGATCCCGGCCGTCTCGGTGTCGGCGGAGCCCCGGATGATCCGAATGACCTCGTCGATGTTGTCGACGGCGATCTTGAGCCCTTCGAGGATGTGCTCCCGGTCCTTCGCCTTCCTCAGTTCGAACTCGCTTCGCCGCACCACCACCTCGTGGCGGTGGTCGATGAAGTGAAGGAGCATCTCCCGGAGAGACATGACCTTCGGCACCCCATCCACCAACGCCAGGAGAATGGTCCCGAAGGTGGCCTGCATCTGGGTGTGCTTGTAGAGCTGGTTCAGCACCACCTGGGGGATGGCGTCACGCTTGAGCTCCACCACCACCCGCATCCCATCCCGATCCGACTCATCCCGGAGGACCGAGATGTCGGTGACCTTCTTGTCCCGCACCAGCCCGGCGATCTGCTCGATGAGGCGGGTCTTGTTCACCATGAAGGGGATCTCGCGGATGACGATCCGCTCCCCTCCATTCTCCATCTCCTCGATCTCGGCCCGGGCACGCATGACGATGCGCCCCCGCCCGGTCCGATAGGCGTCCCGAATCCCGTCTTTCCCGCAGATGTAGCCGCCGGTGGGGAAGTCGGGACCGGTGATGAGCGCCTCCAGCTCCTCCTGGGGCATCTCGGGGTTCTCGATGAGCCCCTGAATCCCGGCCACCACCTCGCGGAGGTTGTGGGGGGGGATGTTGGTGGCCATCCCCACCGCGATCCCCGACGACCCGTTGACCAGGAGGTTGGGGAACTTGGAGGGGAGGACCGTGGGCTCCTGGAGGCGACCGTCGAAGTTGTCGACGAAGGCCACCGTCTCCCGGTCGATGTCCTCCAGCATCTCCACGGCAATGGCGGTGAGGCGTGCTTCCGTGTACCGGTAGGCCGCCGCCGAATCACCGTCAATGGAACCGAAGTTCCCCTGCCCGTCCACCAGCGGATAGCGGAGCGAGAAGTCCTGCACCATCCGCACCATGGAGTCGTAGACCGCCGAGTCGCCGTGGGGGTGGTACTTCCCCAACACCTCTCCAACCACCGAGGCGCTCTTCTTGTACGCCCGCCCCGGGGAGAGCCCCAGGTCGTTCATGGCGTAGAGGATGCGCCGATGCACGGGCTTCAGTCCGTCGCGGACGTCCGGGAGGGCGCGTTGGACGATGACGCTCATGGAGTAGTCGATGAACGACTCCCGCATCTCATCCTCGAGGAGGCGGGACAGTACCAGGGACTGCCCGTTCACCTGCTCGTTCTCCGATTCCATTCTGTACCCGTGGTCCTGGGGATCGGCCCGCCGCCGGCGTCGGCGCTCGGGCCTTCAATGGGAAAGGGCGGGGAGAATCTTTTCACGATTCTTACAATGATTTCCGCCACCGACCCGGAAGGGCTACAATCCGTTAAAAATAGCGAAAAAGCGGTGTGCCGGGCAACCGCGGAACCCTTCTGCCATACCGCCACTCCACAGATGTCCCGAACCCCTCCCTGGCGCTGGGAAATCGGGGCATGCAACCTTTCGGCACCGGCGATGTAGTCATATTCCTGAAGTTGTGTGTGCGTATGAGGCAGACACCCCCGTTTCAGGAGTTCCACCCATGGCGCCATCCTCTCTTCGAACCCTGTTGACCGGGGCCGTGGTCCCGGTCGCCTTCGTGCTGGCCACCTTCCTGGCCTCCGCACCCCTCTCCGCCCAGCAGGTGGGCGGGCTCGTGGCCGAGCAGGGCTCCCTGACGCCGACGGCCGACGCCATCGTGACCCTCTTCCGAGTGGCGGAAGAGGAGGACAGCGAAATGCTCCCGGTGGGCACCTCCGTCACTGACGACGACGGCGCCTTCCTCTTCGTGACGCCGGAGCCGGGAAAGTACCGGGTCCAGGCCGAGTATGACGGGCTTATGAGCCCCCTCTCGGCCGTCCTGGAGATCGGCGCCACGGTAGGGATCGACGACATCGTCCTCATGGTCCCGTCCCCCCTCCTCATGATGGCGACACGCTGTGATTCGGAGGCCACCCCCGGCGCAGTGGTGGTGGGGACCGTTCGCGACCGCTCCTCCGAGGTTCCCCTCCCCGGTGTCCGGGTCACCTCCCGATGGACCGAGGCGGGAACCACCCAGTTCCTCGACACTCAGACCGACTCCCGGGGGCGGTACCTCCTCTGCGGGGTGGGCACCGGCGGGTTCGTCCAGTTCCGCGGAGAAGCGCTCGGACGGCAGAGCGAGTGGGATGAGGTGGACATCCAGCGACCGGCCATCGTCTTCCACGACATGGAGCTTACGGTGAGCAGCCGGACCACCGAGGAAACCGAGCTGATCTCCGACCTGGTCTTCGCCGAGATGGCGGGGACCATGGGCGACCTGAGCGGACGCCTCCTGGACATGGAGACGGGGCAGCCCATCTCCCAGGCGGTGGTTCGGATCCGTGGGACCGGCTTCCAGGCCGTGTCCGACGGCGAGGGGCGGTTCTCCTTCACCGACCTCCAACCCGGGCGGTACGTCATCGAGGTGCAGCACCTGGGGTACAGCGTCCAGACCAGCGAACTCGAGGTCCCCGAAGGGCGGGATGTGATGGTATCCCTGAGACTCTCCCCCCGCGCCGTGGAGCTGGAGGGGATCGAGGTCACCGCCCGCGCCGCCGTCGAGCAGGCCATCCGGACCTCTCCCTTCGTCCGTGAGGTGGTTTCCGGAGGTGATCTGGCCATGGAGGAACTCCGGGGGGCTTCCACCGTGGATGTCCTCCGCACCCGGATGAACGGGGTACAGATTCGCGAAGTCTACACCGAGTACGGGTGGCAGACCTGCGTCTCGTCGAACCGTCGAGTTCAGCGAATGGAGGGTGCGGCACCCTGTGAGTCGGTGCAGGTCATTCTGGACGGAGCCCGGGTGGGTGGGGGTTCCGAGATCATCCGCAACCTCCCGTTGACCGATATCGAGAGTATGGAGTTCATCCCGGCGGCCCAGGCCGGGATCCTCTATGGAACCGGCGGAGATGTGGCGAACGGAGTCCTCCTCATCTACACCCGGGGGAAGGGCCCCTACCGATCACCCGCCCGCGACCGCCGTTAAACCACGATGCCGACAGGGTGAAACCATGATCTCCGACCCCATCGCCGCCGAGCCCACTCCCACCCGCCGGGGCCGCGCCGGTGGTGGGGTCGGGCATTTTACCGGACTCTTCCTCCTTGGGGGATTGGCTCTCACCCTCCCCGCCCAGAGCCAGCAGGTTGCCGGCCTAGTGGCGGAGCACGGCTCGCTGGCCCCCGCCCCGGACGCGGTGGTCACCCTCTATCGAGTCACCGGCGACGATGGAGAAATCAGTGCCGTTGGGACCACCGTCACCGACGAGGACGGTTACTTCATCTTCATTCCCACCCACCCGGGGGCTTACCGGGTGCAAGCCGAATACGACGGACTTCTCTCCCCCCTTTCCCCGGCGTACGAGGTGGGTCCCGAGGCCGGAACCGAAGACCTCGTCCTCATGGTCCCCTCCCCCCTCCTCATGCTGGCCACCAGCTGCAATGTGGACTCGTCCCCAGGGGCCGTGGTGGTGGGGGTGGTCCGGGATGCCGAGTCCGATGTACCGATCCCCTACGCCCATGTGGCCGCCCGATGGATCGCAGGCCCGGGCTTCCAGGACATCGACACGCGAGCCGATGCCCGGGGCCGCTTCCTCTTCTGCGGCATCCCCCCGGCCGGGACGATTCGATTTCGGGGGGAGAGTTTCGGGCGCATCGGAGAATGGGGTGAGGTGGAGCTCTCCCGCCCCGCTCTCGTCTTCCACGACGTGACCATGGGGCTCGGGAACCCCGTCTCGAACACCGACACCCGCGTCCTGGCCGAACTCGTCCTGGGACGGACAGCCGGCTCCCTCGCCGACCTGCGGGGGCAGCTCCTCGATCGGGATTCCGACGCTCCCATCCCCCACGCCGTGGTCCGAATCCGTGGAACCGGCTTCCAGGCGGTGACCGATGGACAGGGGCGCTTCACCTTCACCGACCTGCAACCCTCCCTCTACACCCTGGAAATCCGACACCTCGGGTACTCGGTGCAATCCAGCGAAGTGGAGCTGGGCGAAGGAGAGGATGTCTCCCTCCGCCTGCGCCTCTCCCCCCAGGCGGTGGAGCTGGAGGGGCTCGAGGTGGTGGCTCGCACCCGTGAAGAAGAAACCATCCGCGCCTCGTCCTTCCAGCGGTACGTGGTATCGGGTGATCGGATGGCCGACGAGGAGGCCAGGGGGGCCACCCTCCCGGACCTTCTTCGCCGGCATGTGGTGGGGCTCCGGATCCGGGAGAGGTACACCCAGTCCGGCACCCGACTCTGCCTGGAAACCAACCGACGCATCTTTCGTCTGACCCGGTTCGAGCAGGCCGACTTGAACGCCATCGAGCGTGAAATGGGGCAGGAACGTCGCGGAATGGACGAGGCCCAGGACTGCGACATGGTACAGGTCATCCTGGACGGCGTTCGCGTCTCCGATGCACCGGGAGCTCCGGTGGAGCAGTTCCTCCAGGCCATGTCGGTGACGGACATCGAGAGCGTCGAGTTCCTCCCGCCGTCCCAGGGCGCCACCATGTACGGCATCGGCGGAAACGTGGCCAACGGGGTGCTCGTCATCCACAGCCGGGGGAAGGGCCCCTATCGTTCCATGGACCGGGATCGGCGGGACTGAGGTCGTTGATTTCCCGGAACGGAGGATGGGTTCCGGTCGCTGCCGTCTTCCTGGCCGTCGGGTGCGCCGGTGACCCATCCCCCCACGGGGGCGACACCACCTCGGACCCGCCTTCGGCGGCGGAAGCCTTCCTCGCAAATCTGGCATCCCACTGCGAAGAAGCCTTCGCCGGCGGGCTCACCCTCGAACCCCCCGGCGACGACATGCTCACCGGCACCGAGGAGCTCCTCGTCCACTTCCGGGAGTGCGACGATGCGGCGCTCCGGATCCCCTTCCATATCGAGATCGAGGCCACCGGTGAGTGGGATCGGTCGCGGAGCTGGATCCTCACCCGGGCACCCGGGGACCGCCTGGAGCTTCGCCACGACCACCGGGATCCCGACGGGACTCCCTCGGAGCGAACCATGTACGGGGGCTTCTCCGAAACGGTCGGGACCGCGAACACCCAGGACTTCGTCTCCGTGGAGCGCACCGAGGAGTCCGGATACCCTCGGGGGTGGCGCATCGAGATCGTCCCGGGGGAACGGTACACCTACGGCACCACCCGCCGCGGAGAGTGGTCCTGGCGCATCGACTTCGACCTCACCCGCCCGGTGGATCCGCCCCCTCCGCCGTGGGGGCACTGACACCGCGACGGGTCACCCCACCGCCGCCTGCGAGGCCGCCAGCACCTCCCGGAGGTAGCGACCGGTGAGGGATTCCTCCACCATCGCCACCTCTTCGGGGCGCCCCACAGCCACCACGTGTCCCCCCCTGGAGCCCGCCCCGGGCCCCATGTCCACTACCCAGTCAGCCGTCTTGATGAGGTCCAGGTTGTGCTCGATGACGAGGACGGTGTTCCCGGCATCCACAAGGCGGTCCAGCACATCCAGAAGCTTCCGGATGTCCTCACCGGCGAGGCCGGTGGTGGGTTCGTCCAGGATGTAGAGCTTCTTCCCCCTCTTCCCGGAGGCGCCGGACAGCTCCCTGGCGATCTTGAGCCGCTGGGCCTCCCCCCCCGAGAGGGTGGTGGCGGCCTGCCCCAGCCGGAGGTACCCGAGCCCCACCTGCTGGAGGTGCCAGAGGGTCTGACCCAGGCGGTCCTCCCTGACGAAGAAGCGGATGGCTTCGTCGACGGTGAGGTCCAGCACGTCGGCAATGGACTTCCCCCGCACCGTCACATCCAGAACCTCGGGCTTGAAGCGCCTCCCCCGGCAGTCGTCGCAGGGGACGTAGACGTCGGCCATGAAGACCATCTCCACCTCCACCTGCCCGGCCCCCTTGCACGCCTCGCACCGCCCTCCCGTCACGTTGAAGGAGAAGTGGCGAGCTTCGTAGCCGCGCTGCCGAGCAAGCGGTTGTGCGGCGAAGATACGGCGCACCTCATCCCATCCCCGGATGTAGGTCACCGGGTTGGAGCGGGGGGTGCGCCCGATGGGCGACTGGTCTACCAGAACCACGTCGTCGAGGTGATGGAACCCCTCGAGCGCCTCGAAGCGACCCACCGCCTCGCCCAGATGCTCCTTCGCCGAGGTCTCTCCCCCCTTCATTTCCCGTTCCAGCGCCCGGAAGAGGATGTCGTGAACCAGGGTGGACTTCCCGGACCCCGAAACTCCGGTGACCACCACGAGCGCTCCGAGAGGGATCTCCACATCCACCCCATCCACATTGTGGAGGGTCGCGCCGCGGAGGGTGAGGGCGCGCCCCTTGAGGGGGCGTCGTTTCCGGGGGATGGGAATCCCGCGCCGTCCGGAGATGAAGCGCCCCGTTACCGTATCCGCCCCGGCAAGCGCCTCGGGGGAGCCCTGGAAGACGAGTTCGCCCCCGCGCTCTCCGGAGCCGGGCCCCAGCTCCACCACATGGTCCGCCGCCCGGATTGCCTCCGTGTCATGCTCCACCACCACCACCGTGTTTCCCCCGTCCCGAAGCCGCCCCAGGAGGGCCAGAAGGCCGTCGGTATCCCGGGGGTGGAGTCCGATGGAGGGCTCGTCCAGGACGTAGACGGTGTCCACCAGACGGGATCCCAGGGAGTTGGCCAGGTTGATCCGCTGCGCCTCCCCTCCCGAGAGGGTCCGGGTCTGCCGGGAGAGGGTGAGGTACCCGAGTCCCACATCCACCAGGAAGGAGACCCGCGAACGGAGTTCCCGGAGGATGGTCTCCGCGATCTCGGCCTCCGCTCCCCGCAGCTCCAACCCTTCGAGCCACCCCGCCAGCTCCTCCAGGGGGATCTCCCCCACATGGGCGATGTTCACCCCCGCCACCCGGACGTTCAGCGCTTCCTTCCTCACCCGCGCCCCCCCGCATTCCGGGCAGGGGACGGGGCTCTGGTACTGGCGGAGGAAGACCCGGATGTACTGCTTGTACCGCTTCTTCTCCCGGGAGCGTAGGAAGGGGAGGACTCCCCGGAACCCCCGGTCGGTGAGGCGGCCCTTCCCCGCCGGCGCCCCCCGGAGAACCGCATCCCGGAAGTCTTCCGGGAGTTCACTCCAGGGAAGATGGGTGGAGACGCCTCGCGCCTCCGCGAAGGTGGCCAGCGCAGCCCGCTCCTTCCGGTAGCGGGGCTTCGTCCAGGGGTCCACCGCCCCCTCGTCCAGAGAACGTTCCTCGTTCGGGATGATGAGCTCCGGATCGTACTCCAGGATGGCCCCGAAGCCGGTGCAGGTGGGGCAGGAACCGTACGGCGAGTTGAAGGAGAAGAGCTGGGGCGTGGGTTCCGGGAATTCCACCCCCGGGTGCTCGGGGCAGCGGAACCGCTCGGTGAAGACGAGGCGAGGGGGAGTCGTGCTCCCCTCACCTTCGGGGAGGAGGATGAGAACCTCCCCTTCCCCCTCCCGGAATGCCGTCCCCACCGAGTCGGCCAGACGGTCCCGGGAGCCGGTATCGACCTTCAACCGATCCACCACCACAAGGATCTCTTCCGCCCTTCCGAGATCCACACCCAGCGCCTCGGGGGAGTCCGCATCCGAGCCCCCGAGGTCCACCGGATCCCCATCCGCCAGGAGGCGGAGAAATCCCAGGGAGCGGAGATTCTCTACGAGGGAGAGGTGGATGGTCTCTTCGCTCCTGGGGAGGGGGAAAGCCACCTGGAACCGGGTCCCCTCCGGGAGGGCAAGAATCCGGTCCACCGTGCCGGACACCGTGTCGGGGCGAATCTCCCGGTGGCACTCCGGACAGTGGGTGCGCCCCACTCGGGCGAAGAGGAGACGGAGGTAGTCGTACACCTCGGTGGAGGTCCCCACGGTGGAGCGGCTGGTCTTGGTGGGGTTCTTCTGCTCGATGGCCACCGCCGGGGACATCCCCTCCACCGCGTCCACATCGGGCTTCTCCATCCGTTCCAGGAACTGCTTCGCGTAGGTGGAGAGGGACTCCACATACCGCCGCTGCCCCTCGGCGAAGAGGGTGTCGAGGGCTAGCGACGACTTTCCGGACCCCGACGGACCCGTCACCACCACAAAGCTCCCCCGAGGAATCTCCAGATCGAGATTCTTCAGGTTGTGCTGTCGGGCTCCGCGGACGCGGATGGGGGTGTCCATGAAGGGCAAATGGGGCGGAAAGGAGGTAGCGGACTCCCGCCCCCCGGCCTGAGCTGGGAAGACGCGGGATCAATTCGGTCCCTACCCGCTTCCGGGAAGAGGGATCCGCCGGGCAACGGGGGAGGGGAGTCGGAGGATCCAACGGGATGAACGCACCAACCTTCTCTCCATACAGAGGTGGATGATGAACACCCCGACTCCTTCGTACCCCTCCATCCTCGGTGCCGCACCGGGCGCTCCCGCCCTCCTCGGCCTCATCCTGCTTGCCCTCCCCGTCACCCTCGTCGCCCAGGACCCCCCGCCTCCCCCGGAACCCGGTGATCGGTGCGTCTGCGTGCAGCGCCTCCCCTCGGGCGCCGAAGATCAGGTTCAGTTCTTTCGCTTCCAGATGGACGAACTCGCCCCTCGATTGGAGGTCATGCGGGATCGGATAGGGACCGTCATGACCCAGGCCCTCTCCCGCGCCCGCCTCGGCGTCACGCTGATAGGCGACCCCGTGGGCGATGAACCCGGGGTGCGGGTGGCGGGGGTTGCCAGGGGATCCCCAGCCGAAGCCGCCGGACTCCGGGAGGGAGATCGGATCACCCACTTCAACGAGCACGATCTGACCCGCCCCCTTCCCGGCGAAACGGAGGGCACGGTTCGCCTCCGGATGAGTGAGAACGCTCCCCTCGGTCGGTTCCTCCACCTGGCGGGGGAGATGGAGCCCGAAGACACCGTGCGAATCAGGTATCTCCGGGATGGGACCGCGGGCGAGACCACCGTCGTCGCCGAAGCCGCCATAGGAGCACGTGCCTTTCGGTTCACCCCATCCACCATCCAACTCCCCGAGCCGGAGCGGGTCCGGATCCTGGAAGGTGCACGCCCCCTCGCCACTGTGACCCCTTTCACCCAGGTCTTCACAAGGCGGGGGCAGTTGGGGATCCAGGTCGCCCCCCTGAATGAGGATCTCGCCGGGTACTTCGGCAGGAATGATGGGGTGCTGGTGCTGGATGTGGCGGACGACGCCCCGCTGGAGCTCCGCGCCGGAGACCTAATCCTCGCGGTAGGAGATCGGGAGGTGCGTGACCCGGCCCACCTCCGCTCCATTCTCGCCAGCTATCGCGCGGGAGAGGCCATCCAGCTCACCCTCTGGCGGGAGGGGCGCGAAGTGCGGGTGGAGGGGGAGATCCGGTAAGAGACCCCTTGCCCCACACCTCCGGGGATCCGACCGTGGGAGATGATGCATCGTCCTCTCTCCCTCCTCGCCATCCCCCTCCTCCTGGGAGGGTGCTCCACCGTGGGGCGGGGTCCCACACCGGCCCCGATGGCGCCCGTGGAGACGGGGTGGTCGGAACAGGGGATCGCCTCCTGGTACGGACACCCCTTCCACGGGCGCCAGACGGCCTCCGGAGAGGTGTATGACATGCACCGGCCCACGGCGGCGCACCGCACCCTCCCCTTCGGGACCGAGGTTCGGGTCGAGAACCTGGACAACGGGCGGAGCACCCGGCTCCGCATCAACGATCGGGGCCCCTTCGTGGACGGGCGTATCATCGATGTCTCCCGGTGGGGAGCCGAGGAGCTGGGGCTCGTGGGCCCCGGGATCGCCCGGGTCCGCATCACTGTCCTGAACGCCCCACCCCCGCAGCGGTGCTGGGAGGTGCAGACCGGGGCCTTCGGGGAGCGTGGGAACGCCGAACGGGAGCGGGACCGCCTGCAACGAGGAGGGGTGCAGGCGCGGGTGGCGTCGGGAGCCGACGGAGTCCACCGGGTCCGGGCCGGCCCCTTCCACGAACGGCGTGACGCCGAGCGAGCCGCCTCCCGCCTCCGCGGATTCCTCCTGGGGTGCGATGCGGCCATTTGACGACCGGAAGGGTGCCGGGGAAGATTTCCCCATCCTCCCAACTGCGACACCCCACCTCTTTCCGGCACCGGCCATGGCTCCGTCCCGCCTCGTACCTGCTTTCTTCCTCGCCGCCGCCCTCCTGATCCCGGTTCCGGGGATCGGGCAGGCACCGAACGCGCTGGACTCCCTCTTCGCCGGCTGGGTCGGTCCCCACACCCCGGGATGCGTGGTGGGAGTCTCCCGGAGCGGAGAGTCGGCGGTGCTGCGAAGCTGGGGATCGGCCAATCTGGAATTCGGGATCCCGCTGGAACCGGGCTCCATCCTGGAGGCGGGATCGGTCTCGAAGCAGTTTGCCGCCGCCGCCCTCCTCCTCCTGGTGGAAGAGGGGCGCATTTCCCTTGATACCGACATCAGCCCCTGGTTCCCCGAACTCCCGGACTACGGGGCCACCATCCGCGTGCACCACCTCCTGAACCACACCTCGGGGCTCCGGGACTGGGGAAGCGTGGCAGCCATCTCCGGGTGGGGGCGAGGGGATCGGACCCACACCCACGCCCATGCCCTGGAGATCATCGCCCGCCAGCGCTCCCTCAATTATCCTCCCGGGGAGGCCTACTCCTACACGAACACGGGGTACACCCTCCTGGTCCTCCTGGTGGAGCGGATCACCGGGGGCTCCTTCGCCGACTTCTCCCGGGAGCGGATCTTCGAACCGCTGGGGCTTCACGACACCGATTGGCGGGACGATTACCGGAGGATCGTTCCCGGGCGCGCCACCGCCTACTCTCCCTCATCGGACGGGTTTCGCATCAATCAGCCCATCGAGGATGTCCATGGAAACGGGGGACTTCTCACCACCGTGGCCGACCTCCTCACCTGGGATGAGGCCATCCGCACCCGTAGCTTCGGCGGACCCGACTTCCATGCGCTCCTCCACCGCCAGGGGGTGCTGAACGACGGCACCACCATCGAATACGCCTCCGGGGTGCAGGTGGGGAGCTTCCGGGGGGTCCCCTCGGTGACCCACACCGGGGCCACCGCCGGGTACCGGGCCTACCTGGGCCGCTTCGAGGAGGAGGAACTCTCCGTGGCCCTCCTCTGCAACCGCTCCGACGCGAACCCGGGGAATCTGGGCGGGCGAGTGGCGGCGCTTTGGCTGGGCGATGCCCTCCAACCGGTCCCGGTGAGCAGCGGCGTGGGAGGGGGCGGAAACCCATCCACTCCGCCATCTCTGTCGCCAGGCGAGCTGGAAGGGTACACCGGGAGCTATCACAATGACGAGGCCCCGGCCACCTTCACGGTTCGCCTCGGGGAGGATGGGCGGCTTCGCCTCCTCCGGGCTCCGGAGACGGAGATCCCCCTCCTGCCACAGGACACCGACACCTTCAGGGCTCCCGGGTTCACCCTCCACTTCTTTCGGGGCCCGGGAGGATCGGTCTCCGGGTTCTCCCTCCGGGAGGGGAGGGTCCACGATCTTCGCTTCGCTCGGGAGGGCTGAGAGAGGAAAAACCGCACCATTGACCGGAAACAGAAGTTCCATTACCCTTCCCGCAGGCAGTGAAGTACGGGTGTGCTTCGGTATACCCACCAGAGACGTTGAAACGGACCTGGGTGTGCTTGCCCCGGTTCGTTTTTTCGTATCCGGGTTGCCTGCGCCGATTGCGGGGGCGCCAAGTCCCGCGGAACACGAGGTGATCTGTCGTGCAGGTACGGAAAGACCGGACCCCGATAGCACCGAGAACAAATTAGGGAGTACGGTATGCGTACCACCGGCACCGTGAAGTGGTTCAACGATTCCAAGGGCTTCGGGTTCATCACCCCCGAGGACGGGTCCAAGGACTGCTTCGTGCACCACAGCGCGATCCAGATGAACGGGTTCAAGACCCTCCCCGAGGGCGCCCGGGTCGAGTTCGACATCGTCCAGGGCCAGAAGGGCCCGGCGGCCGAGAACGTCGTCCAGCTCTGAGGAGCGCTACACTTCGGATCACCGGAGTGTACGGAACCCCCTTCCGGGCCTGGCCCGGGAGGGGGTTTTCGCATCCCCCCCGCTTCACCGCACCGCCGATGGACCGCTTCTCCTACACCCTCCTCATCGTAGCCGCTCTCGTCATCGGGCTCTCACCCCTGGGGCAGGAGCCCCACCTGGTCGAGAAGACCCGGATGCTTGTGGCAGGAGAGCTTCGCAGACCCCTCGACATCTTCGACTTCCTCTTCCACCTGCTCCCGGTGGGGCTGGTGGCGTGGAAGGTGGTGCATGATCTGCGGCGGTCTTCGGCCACCTGAGTTCTTCGTGGGGACCGGTGGGGTCTCGCCTCAGGGGGCGCTCGTCCGTGGGGACTGTTTAGGGGGTGGGGACTCGCTACATACGAGGCGCGGAAGGTTGCTGGAGGCGAAAGCGTGGCCGGGGTGCGCCTCGCATGACCCCCTGAGGCGAGACCCCATCGGTCCCCACTTCCGCCGTGGTTGACCTCAGTCTTCCCGGTTCCCCGGGGGGAGGGTCGATGGAGTGGCTCTACTTCCCGGCGAAGATCGAAGAAGGGATTCGGCAGGCAGACATGGGCCAAACCGTGAGTCACGAGGACGCTCGACGCCGGATCCTGGGGTGACGGTCCTTCGATGGACAGAGCAGGCTGTCGAGGATCTTCAGAGGCGAAAGCTGTGACCCTGCTGACGGTGTTCCGCTCATCCCGCTTGTTCCCTTCTCATTTTCTCGACGACTAAACGGTCGGAAGCGATCACCGGAGCTATCGCCGACAGCCAGACCAATCACCGTGCCACTGCCTACGGACCGCCCGTTTCGGGAAGGAGGGCGCACGCCTCCAGCACGGGCGCGGGCTCAGAGGGAATGCGAGAAAGCGGAAGGAGTTCCACCAGTTGCACCCCGTATTCAACGGTGCGCTGGCCAAGTACTCCCGCTTCCGAGATCGAAAACACTCTCAGGTCATGCGGCATGACCACGTCGGCCAACCACTCTCCCGCCTGGGACAGCACATGCCACCGGCTTCCGAAACCGTAGGGGGGTGAGTATTCCTGCAGCCACACGTGTCCCCACTGATCGAGAACCAAGGCGCCGTAGAACGGAAGATGGGTCGTGTGCGCGGTCTTGCGGAACAACTCCTCCCACTGGGTTCGCCCCGGAAAGGCCTCCAGAGTGGCCTCGACTCGTTCGTCGAGGTGCTCAGGTGTAACCGGACGCCGCGTACCGGGTCCGTCGAACGCTGTTACCAACGTCCCATCGGAGGCATATACGGAGATCGTGGGGTCCTCCGTGTAGGAAACGAAGACACAACGTCCCCATGCCGCGGCGAATGACTGTGGAGTGAAGGCCGGGACCATCGGACTCTGTTGCCCAAGATGCACCGTCGATGTGGTGTAGAACCCAGGCAGAAGCGTGACGGCCTCAAACCCGCCCAGCGCTCCATCCATGAAGCCCACCGCGACCGTGTCCTGCGCGAAGATCCCCGGGTTCGCCGGCAGCATCTGTTCTGCTCCCTGCCCAGCCCATGTATCGTTTCCCAGGCGAAATACTCGCATCAGCACTCCCCTGCTGGAACCGTCGGGCGGCGGCCGGAAGGGCACGACTCGGGCCAGCTCAAGGTCCGGCGAAAACACGGTGAGCCGCTGTTGATAGCGGTCAAACACATAGAGCGAATCCTGCGGGCCCAGGCTCACGTGGGAGATATATGCGAACTCTCCCGGACCTTCCCCTGTTCTCCCGATCTCCGTTTCGAAGAACCCCTCAGGAGAGAAGATGGAGATTCGAGAGGCGGCGCGCCCATCGACCACCGCCACCCGACCGTCTGCGAACCGCGCGGCCCCGGAAACCCCGTCAAAGAGCACACCCGAGGACTCCGTCCCCACGACGAAGGAGGGCACGGAGTCGATCTGCCACTCACCCCCAGCAAGCGGGGCGTTGCCCGGCTCGGTCGTGGAGTCAGTCGGCTCACATCCGCCGCCGACCAGCATGCAGGCACCAACCAGAACGGCGTGCCGAAAGCGAGCCATTCCTTCCCCTTGCTCCTTGATGAGCATCTGACATCCCCCCCGATGCGCAGGTCTTCGTCGTCCCATCGGTACGGGTACTCGACGATCTCAAGGAGAAGAGTGCGCCTATATTCATAGTTGCGTCAAGGGCCTTCTGTAGAAGTGGGGGCGGGGGGCGGTCGACTTCAGTTGGTTGGTCCTCTTCTCCTCCTCCACGTTGGCTAACGGAGGCTCAAGCAGTTGCCCCCCCCAGTCGAGGGAACCCCGCGGGGGCACCCCCGAAGGGGCTCATGCGAGGCGCGGCCCGGCAACCCTGCCCTGCGAGCCACCATCCGCGCCTCGTATGTAGCGAGTCCCCGATTCCAGACCACCACCCATGAGGACGAGCGGCCCCTTCGGGGGTGCCCCCGCGGGGTTCCCAGCGATCAGCCCCGTCGCCGCACCCGCACCAGAAAGCCCCCGCCCCCCGCATCCACCGCCCACTCCTGCACCACCCCGGTCAGCTCCTCGTCCAGGAGCTCGCGGACCCTCCCCCGAAGCACCGGCGTACCGGGGGACCGCGCCCCCTTTCCGGTGATGATCCGGAGGACCGCCCCCGGCTCGGAGCGCGCCCACCGGTCCAGGAAGAACTCCACCCGCCGTTCGGCCTCCTGAGCGGACATCCCGTGCAGATCCAGCGTTTCTTCGGGGAGCGAGCCGTGGAGGGTCCGGATGGGATCGGGCTCCACCTTCGGGATCCGGCGCTTCCCCATGACCGCTACCCCTCCAGTCGTTCCTTCAAAAGTGCCTGCACCCTCTCCGGGTCGGCCTTCCCCCCGGTGGCCCGCATGATCTGCCCCATGAAGAAGCCCAGGAGCCCCGTCTTCCCGCCCCGGTAGGCAGCAACCTTCTCCGGGTTGGCTGCGAGGATCTCCTCCACGGCGGGAAGGAGCGCTGCGTCATCACTCACCTGCACCAGGTCCAGCCGCCTCACCCACTCCGCCGGATCCCCCCCTTCCCGGGCCATGGCCTCGAGGATCTCCTTCCCGCCACGAGAAGAAACGGTCCCGCCTTCCACGAGGCGCACCAACGCCGCCAACCCCACCCCGTCGAAGGGGAGGGCGTCGGGAGAACGACCGGCCAGCACCGGCGGGAGTTCGTTCACCACCCACTTCACCAGCGCGTCCGCGCCACCGGAGTCGGAGGCGGCCCCCGCCCGGAAGAAGGTTTCGAAGCCGGGAGTTCGGGCGAGGATGGCGGCCTCCACCTCACCCATCCCGAACTCGGCGCGCAGCACCCGGGCGCGGGCCTCCTGGTCCGGAGTGAGCTCCGGAGGGAGTGGCGGACCGGAGGGCGCCGACGCACCCGTGGGTTCAGGAGAAGGGGGAGGGGTAGCGGGGGTGTGGGCCACCGGCGCGACCGAAGCCCGGGCGTCCTTCCCCCACGAATCCCTGAGCGTCACGATCCGATTGAAGACGAGGGCCTCGGTCGTCGAATCCACCGGGTCCGGCCAGAAGTACCCCAGTCGTTCAAACTGGAAGCGGGTTCCCCCGGGGTGTTCGGCCAGGGCGGGCTCCACGAACCCCTCCACCTCCCGGAGGGAATCGGCGTTGAGGAACGCCCGGAAGTCCGCGGCGCCGGAGCTGCTCCCGGAGGCGACGACCCCCGAGCCGGCCGGGGACCCATCCTCCAGGGATGCCTCCGGATCGGGAACGGTGAAGAGCCGATCATAGAGGCGGAATCGGGCAGGAAGGGCGTGGCTCGCCGATACCCAGTGGATGGTCCCCTTCACCTTCCGGCCATCGGGGGTGTCCCCCCCGCGGGTGGCGGGATCGTGGGTGCACCGGAGCTCCGTCACCCGACCGGCGGCGTCCTTCACCACCTCGTCGCACCGGATGACGTACCCGTAGCGGAGGCGCACCTCTCCGCCGGGGACGAGGCGCTTGAAGCCGGGAGGAGGGTCTTCCGCGAAGTCATCCTCCTCGATGAAGAGCTCGCCGGAGAAGGGGACCTTCCGGGAGCCCTCCAGAGGGACGTCGTGGGGGTAGTAGGGAGCGTCCAGCCACTCCACCTCCCCATCCGGCCAGGTGGTGAGGGTGACCTTGAGGGGGCGGTGCACCGCCAGGACCCGGGGGGCCTTCCGGTTCAGATCGTCCCGAATGGCGTACTCCAGCTTCCCCATGTCCACCCGCGAGTCGGCCTTCGCCACCCCGATCATCTCGCAGAAGCTCCGGATCGCCTCGGGGGTCACGCCGCGGCGGCGAAGGCCGGCCACGGTGGGCATGCGGGGATCATCCCACCCGGAGACATCTCCTTCCTGCACCAGGCGAAGGAGCTTCCGCTTGCTCATGACCGTGTAGTCCAGATTCAGCCGGGCAAATTCATACTGGCGCGGACGATACGGGACGCTGGTGTTCTCCACCACCCAGTCGTAGAGCTCCCGGTTGTTCTCAAACTCGAGGGTGCAGATGGAGTGGGTCACCCCTTCGAGGGCGTCCTCCAGGGGGTGGGCGTAGTCGTAGAGGGGGTAGATGCACCACCCGCCCCCGGTGCGGTAATGCTCCGCATGACGGATCCGGTAGAGGACCGGATCGCGCATGAGCATGTTGGGGGAGGACATGTCGATCTTCCCGCGGAGGACGTGGGTCCCGTTCTCGAATTCCCCCGCCCGCATCCGCCGGAAGAGGTCGAGGTTCTCCTCCACGCTCCGGTCCCTGTGGGGGGATGGGGTCCCCGGGGTGGTCACCGTCCCGCGCCCCTCCCGGATCTCCGCCTCCGACCGGGAGTCCACGTACGCCAACCCCTTCCCGATCAGCTCTTCGGCGAACCCGTACATCGCCTCGAAGTAGTCCGAGGCGTGGTACAGGTGCTCGCCCCAGTCGAACCCCAGCCAGCGCACATCCTCCCGGATGGCTTCCACGTACCGGATGTCCTCGGTGGTGGGGTTCGTGTCGTCGAAGCGAAGGTGGCAGCGCGCCCGCACTCCGCGATCTCCGAACTCCTCGGCGATCCCGAAATTCAAAACGATGGACTTGGCGTGCCCGATGTGGAGGAAGCCGTTGGGCTCAGGGGGGAAGCGGGTGACGATCCCCTCGGGGTGCTTCCCCGCCGCCAGATCGCGGTCAATGACCTGGCGAATGAAGTCGCGTCCCGCCTCGGTGCGGTCGGTGTCGGAGGTGGTTCCATTCATGGTGCTAATGTAGTGATTCCGGGCGCACTCCGGGGGGATGGGTTCCCGGAGATATGAAGCGAGGACCGGCGCCGCTGGGGCACCGGTCCTCGCCATGGT
>JBJHBD010000003.1:0-58472 GCA_050485305.1 Gemmatimonadota bacterium | reverse complement strand
ACCATCGGGAGGTGTACGGGGTCGAGCCGATCTGCCGGGTTCTGCCGATCGCTCCGTCCACCTACTACCAGTGGAAGGCGCGGGAGGCGAACCCGCAGCGACGGTCGAAACGGGTGCAGGAAGAGGAGCGTCTTCGCCCTGAGATCCACAGGGTCTGGACTGAACACCGGAGCCTGTACGGGGCGGAGAAGGTGTGGAAGGAGATGGGCCGCCAGGGGATCCGGGTGGCCCGCTGCACCGTCGAGCGGCTCATGAAGTCCATGGGGCTCCAGGGGGTGGGAAGACGTTCACGACGATCCCCGGGGACCTGGCGGACCGCCCCATGGACCTGGTGAACCGGGACTTCAGGGCGGAACGCCCGAACCAGCTCTGGGTCTCGGACCTGACCTACGTGGCGACGTGGAGCGGGTTCGTTTACGCGGCGTTCGTGGTGGACGCGTTCTCCCGGCGCATCGTGGGCTGGCGGGTGTCCAACTCGCTCAGGAGCGACTTGGCCCTCGATGCACTGGAGCAGGCCATCTGGGAGCGGGAGGAGGAGTTGGAAGTGGGGCTGGTGCATCACAGCGACAGGGGCTCGCAATACCTTGGGTTCCGCTATACCCATCGCCTGGTCGAGGCGGGGATCGCCCCCTCGGTAGGGAGCAAGGGCGACAGCTACGACAACGCACTGGCCGAAAGCATCATCGGGCTCTACAAGACGGAACTCATCCGTCAGCGGGGCCCGTGGAGAGGGGTGGAGGATGTTGAACTCGCCACTCTCGAGTGGGTCTGGTGGTTCAACCACCACCGCCTGTTCGGACCTCTCGGGCACGTCCCGCCCGTGGAGTACGAAGAGGCCTATCGCCACAGCTTGGGGGGACTTGCCCTCGAGCCTGTACTCACAGAAACGTGTCTCCGGTGAACCCGGGGCGGTTCAGTTTTAAGGGGCTGTCAGGTTCAGCGGACTCGGGTCCCGCGTGAGGCGGTGGATCTGCAGAAAAGACAAGCCAAACTCATCTTGGATCAAAGCAACGACGTGGTCGACCCCAATGTGATGCACGGTCAAACCTCGTGGCACAGATGCCTGCGCAGCAATTTCGCCATTGAGGCCGATCACCCACCACACCGACTCGCTCTCTTCGGCATAGGGTGGCAGGTACTCCTCGATCCAGAGAAGGCGCTGTGAATCGAAACGAATGCTTCCAAGGGCCGGCAGAACGTCCCCCAGCACACCTTCAAACTCGCGATGGCGGGTACCCGCGCAGGTCGCCACATCCTCGGTCGCGTTCAAGCAGTACGCTTGCAAGCGTCGTCGCGCTTGAGCATCCAACGCACTCAGAGGCACTTCGACGCGAATGATCTCCCTGAGGGTGGCGCGTTGATCGTAGCGACGAATCTCGAACGCTTCTTGCGTCGTTACAGCGCGTGTTCCTCCGGAGGTGGTCAGTTGAGTATCTCGCCCGAGCGGCAGAGCGGTGGATGCGTACATTCCTCCCTCAAGGAAGGCCAGCACGCCCTCGCGGTGCGGCAACTCTTCCCCGACATCGGTCAGGGCACCATCAGCACCGTACTCGAGAAGGATGAGGGAGCTCCGATAATAGCCGCTCTGCATGGAGGCCGGCATGCGAACCGCGTAGCCGCTGAGACCGCCACCGGGCATCGTCCCGACGATGCTTGGGCCCGCCGGGAAGGTCTCCGGAGGAGGATCAAGCCGATACTGGCGTACGAATTTCCCGTTTGGGTCGAACACGCTGGCTGTGCGGCCCCGTGCCAACGCAACGACTGAGTCGCCGGGAAGCGCATGAACGCTGGAGAGCCCGAACAGGTCTCCGGGCCCCGATCCCGCTCCGCCAGCGCTCCACACATGCTCTCCGGACGAGTTGAAAGCTCTGATCTCATGATTGAGGGCGTCCGCGACGATGATCACGCCGTCAGGCCTCACCGTCAGCCAAACGATGCGCCCGAAAGCGTCCGGACCCTCACCGTCAACGGAGCCGATTGTGACGTCCGGTACCGGGGACACAGACCACGTCGGTGGACTGACGGGCAAGCTGGCATGTTCGATGATCCGCACTCCTGCGCTGTCCTTCACATTCGCCAACGAGCCTGGTATTGCCGGCTGATCGCCACAAGCCGCCAAGAAGTAGAGCAGGCCATTTCCCACCAGCATACAAAGGGACCCTTCTCTGCAGCGCCAGTTGCAAGAACGATCCAGGCTACCCATGGGCATCTCGTTCCCTCTACTCCATTGTCCTAAGAGTTAGCTCGTCGGAACAGTTCTCTAGCTAACTCGATGCGCGCTACTGTATGCGGCCTCCCTTCCGCTTCTCGGTCAAACGCATGCTTCCCGACCTGAAGGTTCCCTGGACTCTGCTCAGCCAACTCCCTCGCGAACTGCCAGAGCGCCGCCAGCGACTCATTTCGATAAGCGTCATGGTGCGTGGGTGCGACACGACGAGCATAGGCGCCGACCGCGTCCGTTCGGGGCGGGTGAGTGTCTCGCCACTCCTTCATGCCATTTCGCTCTCCGACCGTCGCGTCCACCGGCGACGTCACTTGCGCTGGTTCGCATGCGGCCACCGCCACACTCCCTCCGACCAGCAGGACGGCAGTGCTCAGGAAGAAGCGTCGCTTCCATGGCATCCAATTCATACACGCCTCCGGGTTGATTTGAAGACCGGTTTGCACAGGTTCCCGACCAAAGCGGTTCAGTGGACCACGATACCCCCACGTCAGAGGCCCCATCGTAGAGGGTGCCTGTGCCTTACTCGCGACCGCCAGAACGTACCGAGGAGCGTCGCATGCGATGCTAACCCCTTTGCCCGCACGTCCAAGCAACCAAGAACCGCATCGGCCACCGTCTCACCCCCCCACAGCGCTTGGGATTCGCGCGCCATGCGCGATCCATCGCGAAATCTCATGCGTACCGACCGCGCGATACCGCAGCAATGCCCGACCAACCTGCCGTGACTCGACGTCATCACTCGTTGCGCGAACACGCTCCAAGATCACAAACTGCGGCGTTGCTACCGATCTTGGCAAGAGATCGTTCAGCAGCCTTCCAGCGTCCGTTGTTCTCCATGCACTCCCAGCAATCATTTCATCGAATTCGTTGAACGTATTCAGGTACCACAAGCCATGTTCTGCGGAGTCATCAACAGCGATGCCTACAAACAAGGCCCTTAGCTCTCGGTCTCCGGCTTCCTGATGCACCGCAGCGCGGACTGCCTGCACTGCAGCCTGCTGGTGGCGCCTCTGCGCGAAGCTACAATTATGCGAGCCGACAAAAAAGACAATTACATCAGCGCTGTCTGCTACCACTGGTTCTTTTGAAACGACCCGCACTGAGTGCGCCCCACCATCCACTTCCTCTGCAGGAGTGGGCAGGGCGATATGGCCGAGCCATCCTCCCGCCCCCGCGCGCGCAACGATAAAGCTCGCTAGGCCGACCAGAAGAAGACCCGTAGGTCTTGCTTTCAGCCACCTGTGATCCACCAAGTTGGGTCTTCTCCAGTTAGCCATGTGCCAATCTCCGTCCGAGCGCGCGTGATTTTAGGTGCCGGGGCCGGGCGCATCCTAACGTGGGCATCGCCTATTTTGAGCTATCGGTCACTCGGGCGGGCACCGTCCAGTGCCTCCCGCGCACACCCCTCCTCCGTCGTCTCCAATGCAGAAGTACCCTTGAAAGTCGCCCGTGCACTGATTCAAAATGCAGCCCGTATTGTCTGTGCACTTGGGCTCGAGCTGAGCTGGCGCCGGCAGGGGTGACAGCAACAGCCCGGCACTGCCCCCAATGGCAATCGCTGTCAACATGCTCAGCAGCAGCTGTTTTGGGAAAGTGAGCTTCATTGCGCCCTCCTTATTAGGTAATTGTTGTGATGAGCGCCCGACGGACGCACCCTTCCCCGGCACCTTCACACCTCAATTGTTGCCCTGGATAGAGCAGTCGTACCTGTACTTTGGGCGATACCGCGCACACTGCGCGTAAGGGTCATCGTCAAGGCGACCCCAATGTGAGGTCCACCACCGAGATCATAGGGAAAGGAACCTCGCGGACTATCACAGCACGCTGAGAGGAAACAGGAACGAGCATAGGGAGGGCCTTGGAGGCGAATAGCGGCCTACCCGTAGCGACCGAGAATATGGCCGTGCTTACCATCGTGTGATGACCATCGGGCGCAACCAGCACCGACTGAGACAAGATCGTGTTCGGCGTGAGTGGTCGAAGCACCGCATTTTCGGCTGCCCCTCCCTCCGGCACGGTCATGCGATATGTACCGAGCGGCATGCCACTAGGATTGAGATCGATGCGTACACCCGAGAAGTTGGGAATGCGCGCCGACCATAAGAGACTTGTGTCACGAGTACTATAAGCCAGCAACTCTGGCAAGAGTCTGGAGACGACAACGACGACACCCTGGTGCGGAAGGCACGCGATTTTGCCTTGGGCACTCACGATTCTCTGGACGGGATGTCCTGACGGCCCAAAAGCATCCCCGAATGACCGCAAATGCTCTCCGGACGTGGAGTACTCATGGATCGTACTTCCATCATGCCATCCAAGAACGTAAAGGCGATTGTGGATGAGGCAGAGGTCCTGCCCAAAGAAGTCAAGTGTTGTGGATTTCATGTGGCGTATGGGGTCGCGGTCAGTACTAATCGCCGCGAGCCCCCGCGTGGAATCCAGCACATACAGCGTTGAGATGCCATCATGAACGATGGCGACGGGATCAGCGAAGCCAGGCCAACCCGGGCTTGGGGCGCCATAGACGTGTTGAGCACGCCCTTCGGTCGAGAAGACCCGGATAAGGTTGGAGGCACCGTCCAAAAGGTAGTAATGGGTACCGCCGTCGAACGCAATGTCGGTGATCCGGCCGAATTCTTCTATTGGCTCGCCGTGTTGCACACCCTTCGTCCAGGCCGTATCAGTGACAGTTAGGCTGGCGTGCAACGAATCAGGTATAGCTATATGGGGAGTGGTTGTGTCGTATTGACCCGATAACCTCGCCGCGTCGTACTCGTGATTGCAGCTTGCCGCCAACCAGATCGTAAGGACGGCCACGACTTCCGCGGCTCGGTTGGGTACAGGTAATGGACCGATCGGAGGGCTACTTGGCCGATGCAAACGTCTCATGCCCAGTGTCCTCAGCTTGTGTGGCCTGACGAGGGAAGCGAGAAGAAGGTCCCATAAGCTGCCCCCGAACACAATCCGGACGGTGCCTCCAACCTAAAGGGTCGCATCCTTACCTTCCGGAGTCACTGTAGTGGATTGGTGTATCGTCGAGATCAGCACGAGAAGCAAGTGTTTTTAGGGGAAACAGACAGAATGGGCCCCAAGCCCGCTTTTCGTCGTTATCGCCATGAAGCTCCCCGTAGGGGATGTTGGATTCCCCTCACAGCGCCTCGGAAAGTGGCGTTTCTCATCCTATGAACACCTCAGGACCCGCTCGCCCCCCCCCCCGCCGCGAAGAAACGTCGCAGATCCCTCGCCAACTTCTGGCGCTGCTTCTCAACCGCTCTGGTGCTGACTCCCAGGATTCCGGCGGCCTCACTCGAAGAGAAGCCGTCGATGAGACACAATTGAGCCACTTGGGTCCGGAAAGGAGGGAGTTCCGAGAAGATACGCTGCAGGGAACGTCGACGATGTCGCTGCGCCAGGAGATCGTGAAGGGTGAGTGAAGTGCTCAGGTCGGGGACGTGTTGAACCTGGAGTCGACCATGAGCTGCGGACCTCACCTGCTTCCGCTTGAGGATCCTCAGGGCCTGATTGCGTGCCGCGACGCGGAAAAAAGACGGACCCAGAGGGCGATCAAGAGAAGTCGGCCCCCCGGCCAGGAGATGGGTGAACACCTCCTGGGCCGCGTCCTGAGCGTCGTCTTCGCACATGAGGAGGTTCCGTGCCACCTGGACACACAGGGGCAGGTAGTGGCGGTACAACTCCGCCAGGCGGGTTTCGGGCACCCCTCCCACTGGAGAGGCGAGGTTAAGCTTTCTCCCTGGAAGGGGGGATGGGCCGGGGATAGAGGATGTTTCGGACATTGCCGCCCCTCCGATGGCGGGCCGGATGGCATCAGCTATGAGATTAAACGTTTCAGCCATGCAGGGCCCCTCTCGGAGCGCTGTCAAGGTTCTTCAACCTCTGAGTCTCGCACCTGACGTACGTGCCGATGTGGAGCGGGTTCGTCTACGCAACGTTCGTGGTGGACGCGTTCTCCCGACGCATCGTGGATTGGCGAGTGTCCAACTCGCTCAGGAGCGACCTGGCTCTCGATCCGTTGGAGCAGGCCATCTGGGAGCGGCAGGAGGAGTTGAAAGCGGGGCTGGTGCACCACAGCGACAGGGGCTGGGTTCCGCTGTACCCATCGCCTAATCGAGGCGGGGATCGCCCCCTCGGTAGGTAGCAACGGCGACAGTTACGACAACGCACTGGCCGAAAGCAGCATCGGGCTCTACAAGACGGAGTTCACCCGCCGGCGGGGCCCGTGGAGAGCGGTAGAGGATGTTGAACTCGCCACTCTCGAGTGAGTCTGCTGGCTCAACCACCGCCGCCTGTTCGGACCTCTCGGGCACATCCAGCCCGTGGAGTACGAAGAGGCCTATCGCGACAGCTTGGGGGACCTTACCCTCGAGCCTGTACTCACATAAACGAGTTTTCGGTGAAACCGGGGCGATTCACCCACGATGCATGGCTGTCCCGTTAGAAGTTGAAGAGTGACAACTGGTTACGAATATCGGCGTCTTTGAGAGTGTAACCGGGAGGCGAGAGCACTTGTGCCAAGGGTCAGGACTGTCCCGCTAAGCGGACAGTCCTGACCACGATGGCATGTTGAAATTTCGGTCTCCGTAACTCTTGCCCGCCCCCTCAATTTCCATGGAAACCCCGCGATTCTGATGGAATCATCCTTTCCCGCTCCCCATCCACAACCCTCGGGCCATGACTTCTCCGAAGGAACGCGTCTTTCAAGCGTTCCGCCGTGAGTTCATCTTCCCGAACGCCGGTGAACCGCCTCACGTACGCGCGAAGGTCCTCCTTCCGAGAGAACCCCAGGTCGGAAGCCACCCTTGCCCATGAAGGTCGAACTGATCTGAGGGAAAGGGCTTTCAGGCAGATCAGCCAGCGGACCAGCCAACCGGGTGTCCAGTCTCCATCCTTCTGGAGGTACCACTGGAGTTGGGCTCGGGAGGATCCACGATTCCAGAGGTCCGCCAAGAGTTCTGTGGAAAGGCCGG
The DNA here is from genome assembly GCA_050485305.1 of Gemmatimonadota bacterium. GTDB lineage: Bacteria > Gemmatimonadota > Gemmatimonadetes > Longimicrobiales > Gaopeijiaceae > JBJHBD01. The sequence continues at coordinate 51,263 of JBJHBD010000003.1, read as the reverse complement.
CGTCATCGGCCGTAGCCCTCCTGGCGTGGACCAGTCCGCGCTCCAGCATCCTGACCCACTGGGTTGGGACCTGACCTTCCAGACTCCGAATTACTCCGAGCGCCAGGGAAACGCCCGACACCGACCGGATCCGCCTGGCGATTGCGACCGCGTTGGAGTCCTCCTCGTCGAGAATGAGCTCAGCGACGCCCATTTCCCCTGCGCGCATCCAGTCCCGTGGGGAAAGTTCTCCGGTGCCTGCTACCAGGAGGATAGGCTTGGTTGGCGCCACCCGCCGGACCTCACCCCCTACCTCGAGAGCATTCCGTGGCTGAGTACAAGCACTGGTGTCGACACCGACGACCTCGCACTCCGGAGATGATGCATTGGCGATGAACCCGGGCAGGTCATCGTGCACGGAGAGGGAAAATTTCCCCCACCCCTGTTCATCCACATAGCGAAGTCCTTCCTGAACACGGGCGAGGCGGAATCGCGATCTGCTGTAAAAAACGAAGGTCGACTCTTCCGGCATGCGTCGGCTCCATTTCGGGTAGCTCCCGGCGCGCTCCCCCCACCTACGCACCCACTCGTTCCCGATCTTTACGACGCGATCCGTTCTCCGTCAACCCCCTGCCGCCAACCTCGCCGCTCCCCGCGCCCCATCCACCAGATCCGGGTGAAGCCGACACCCGACCCCCTCCAGCCGCCCCACCAGATGCTCCCGGAGTGGGCCCCCGGGCTGCACGAGCCCACCCACCAGCGCCACGATGGGATCGTCCGGTCCGAACCGGGGTCGGAGAGCGTCGAGGTGGTCCACGAGCGCCTGGACGGCGGCTTCCACGAGCTGGATGGCCACCGGATCTCCCTCCTCGGCAACCTGGGCGATTTGTGGGGAGAGGGCGGCCACGCGGGCCTTCTCCCCCTCCCGGCTCCAGGCGAGGAGTTCGTCGGGGTTCGTGATCCCGGCGGCTTCGAAGAGGACGGGGGTGAGGCGGGTGGCCGGCCCCCTCCCCTCGTGGCCGCGGAGCGCGGCGCGGAGCCCCTCGGCTCCCAGGGAAAACCCGCTCCCCTCGTCCCCGAGGAGAGCCCCCCATCCGCCGACGCGGTGGTGTTTTCCGTCGGGGGTGCGGGCGTGGGCCACCGATCCGGTGCCTCCGATGAGGAGGATCCCGGGGCGCTCGCCGAACGCATCGTGGAAGGCCACCTCACCGTCCTGGCGCACGAGGACGCGGCGTGCGACGCCCACCCCCTTCAGGAGTTCGGCGACCTCCTGGCGGGTGGCCTCCCGCCCGGCCCCGGCGAGCCCCACACAGAGCCCATCCACCGGAAGGGCGCCCCCGGCGCCGGCCACGAGCCCCCCCACCGCCTCGGCGAGCCGCTCCACCACGATGTCCTGGTTGGGGAGTCCCACCAGGCTCCCCTTCCCCTCCGAGCGAGCCAGCGGAGTCCCGGAGCCATCGGTGAGGAGGATGCGGGTGCGGGTCGCCCCTCCGTCCACCCCTACGAAGAGGCGACCGGTCACGGCGTACGCTCCGGCGGCGGACCTCTGAACAGACGGCTGGCTCCGGCCCCGACGCTCATGGTGACCGCCGTCCCCAGGAAGACGAACCAGGGCCACCCCACGGCCCCGTCTCCGAGCCGCCAGAGGAGGGTGACGAAGAGGATCCCGGTAACGATTCCCGCCATGACGCCCTTCTGGTTCGCCCGCCTGTCGGCGATTCCCAGGAAAAAGGCGCCGAGGAGCCCTCCGTACACCAGGGAGGCGATGGTGAGGGCCACCTCCACGGCGGTGGAGTCCTGGCTCAGCGGGATGTACAGAATGGCCACCCCGATGAGGAAGATGGCCCAGAGGAGGGTGAAGACGCGCCCCGCCCGGAGAATCTGGAACTCATCGCCCTCGGCGCCCTTCAAGGGGGCCCAGAAGTCGTAGGCCGAGGCGGAGGCCAGCGAGTTGATGGACGAGGACAGCGACGACATGGCCGCGGCAAAGACGCCGGCGATGAGGAGCCCGGTGACCCCGATGGGGAGCTCCTGGATGAGGAAGGTGGCGAAGATGGCGTCAGGGGTGTCCCAGGTCCGGGCCTGGTAGAAGGCCCAGAGGCCGATTCCCACCAGGAGGAAGAGGGCAAACTGCAGCATGACCACGAACCCGCTCCCCACCAGCGCCTTCCGGGAGGCGCGCAGGTCCTTGCAGGTGAGCAAGCGCTGCACGATGAGCTGGTCGGTGCCGTGGGAGGCCATGGAGAGGAATCCACCCCCGATGAGCCCGGACCAGAAGGTGTAGGTGATGGCGGGGTCTGCCGAGACGTTCAGCCATTCGAGCTTCCCGGCTTCCCCGGCGGCGCTGAGGGCCGAACCCCATCCTCCCGGAATGAGGGTGTGGAGCAAGGCGATGGCGATGGCGGCGCCCAGGAGGTAGAGCCCCATCTGGACGGCGTCGACCCAGACCACGGCGCGGATTCCCCCGAAGTAGGTGTAGACGAGGGTGAGGATCCCGATGACGGCGATGGAGGCGGAGTAGGGCCAGCCGGTGATGAGGGCCAGGGGGATGGCGGTGGCGAAGAGGCGCACCGAGTCGGCCAGGAGGCGGGTCCCCATGAAGATGCCGGAGGTGAGGCGGCGGGTGCCGGTGCCGAAGCGGGTCTCCAGGAGGGCGTAGGCGGTGTTCAGCTCGCCCCGGTAGTAGGCGGGAAGGAGGAGCGAAGCCACCACGACGCGCCCCACCAGGTACCCGAGGGTGAGCTGGAGAAAGCCCAGGTTCCCCAGGTAGGCCACCCCGGGGATGGAGAGGAAGGTGAGGGTGCTGGTCTCGGTGGCCACCACCGAGAGGAGAACGGCGCCCCAGGGGAGCTCGCGGTTCCCCAGGAAGTAGTCACTCCCGCCGCGATTCCGGCGCCCGAGCCACGCCCCCCAAGCGGTGACCCCGAGGAGGTAGAGGAGAAGGACGGTGAGGTCGATTCCGGTGAAGGAACTCACCGGTCACACCCCTCCGTGCGTCGAGTGTCGGCAAGGGAGATGATCCGCCATCCGTCGGGGGTGCGCACGAGCTGGATGGAGTCGTACCCGCAGTGGGAGAAGGTATCACCACGGTAAAAGTGGTAGAAGACCCAGACGTGGGCCAGGTTCCCGTCGACGCGCACCTCGGGGTCGAAGAGGGGCTCGTCCCACGCCTCTCCCCCGGCACCCACCGCCATGACGAACCCTTCCGTCCCCTGGATGGAGACCCGCGGGTTCCCCTCGGCGTCGGCACCGGCGTTCATAAGGCGGGCCTCGGGATGGAAGACCGAGGCGACCATCTGGCCGTCGCGGGCGCGCATGGCGTCGAAGAGGCGGTTCACCACCTCCATGACGGCGGCTTCTTCCTGGGAGGATGGGTTTGCGGCGAGCGCCGGGTTCGCGGAGATCCCATCCTCCGGGGTCCCGCCGTCGGCGTGGAGGATACCCCACACGAGGGCCGGTGCGAGGGCCAGCGCCAGGGTGAAGAAGATGAACGGTCGGGCGGCGGCGAGGGGTGCGGTGGAGTCTCGGTTCTCGGTCATGATCACGCTCCCACGGCATCCACCCCGCCACGCGGCGGGGGGGCCTTCCTGAGGTTGTTGTGGATCCATGCGAAGGAGAGGGCGGCGAGGCCCAGGAAGAGGGCGGCTTCACCCCAGGCGCCGAAGATGGCGCGTCCGACCCCGAAGAGCGAGGTGTAGACGCAGGTGACCCCTGCCACCCAGTTCGTCCAGTTGAGGGCGCCGCCGTCCATCCCCTCCTTCCCGAAGCCGAGGGGCTCGGAGACGCCGTGCCACCCGATGCCGCCGGGGCGGACCCGGCGATAGAAGCGGTTCAGGGTGTCGCTGCTCTCCGGGGCGGTGGCGAAGGTCACCGTCAGCCAGACCAGCGTTGAGACACCCACCGTCCCCAGCATGATCCACGCCCAGTGGGTGGGGTCGTCGGGGTCGAGCCCGACTCTGAACCAGAGGATGAGGGAGACGACGAGCGACGCGATCATGGCGCTGATCTCGGACCAGGCGTTGATGCGCCACCAGTACCATCGGAGGATGAGGACGAGGCCGGTTCCGGCTCCGATGGCCAGGAGGAAGCGCCAGGCTCCCTCGATGGAGGTGAGGAAGTAGGTGACGATGAGGGAGGCCACCATGAGGAGCCCGGTGGAGAGGCGCCCCACCCGGAGGAGCTCCCGTTCATCGGCCTCGGGGCGCCAGAACCGGTGATACAGGTCGTTCACCAGGTAACTGGCCCCCCAGTTGAGCTGGGTGGAGATGGTGGACATGTAGGCGGCGGCGAACCCGGCCAGGAGGAGTCCGGTGAGGCCGGGGGGGAGGAGATCCATGATGGCCAGGATGTAGCCCTGCCGGGGGTTGTCCACGTCCACGTAGAGGATGGTGGAGGCGAGGGCCACCAGGATCCAGGGCCAGGGGCGCACGGCGTAGTGCGCGATGTTGAACCAGAGGGTGGCGAGGAGCCCATCGCGCTCGGAGCGGGCCGAGAAGATGCGCTGCGCCACGTATCCCCCTCCGCCCGGTTCGGCGCCCGGATACCAGGAGGCCCACCAGTTCATTCCCAGATAGACGGCGAGGGTGATGGCGGGCATCCAGACGGCGCCGGACTGCGGGAGAAACGAAAGGGCGGCCTCCGACGAACCGTAGACGGCGGCGAGCCCCTCTTCCAGCCCCGAGATGCCGCCCACGGCGTTCACCGCGAAGACGGCGAGAACGATGGCGCCCCCCACCGCCAGGACGAACTGGAAGAGGTCGGTGACCACCACCCCCCAGAGCCCGGCCAGGACGGAGTAGCCGGCGGCCAGGAGAAAGCAGAAGAGGAAGGCGGTGAGGCGCGGAATGTCGAGGGCGGTGGCGATGATCTCCACCATGGCCAGATTGACCCATCCCATGATGATGAGGTTGATGGGGAGGACCAGGTAGGCGGCGCGGAACCCTCGGAGGAAGGCGGCGGGACGGCCTCCGTAGCGGAGCTCGGCGAACTCCACGTCGGTGAGGACCCCGGCGCGGCGCCAGAGGCGAGCGTAGAAGAAGACGGTGAGGATCCCGCTCATCACCATGTTCCACCAGAGCCAGTTCCCGGCGACCCCGTGGCGGACCACCAGCTCGGTGACGGCCAGGGGGGTGTCGGCGGCGAAGGTGGTGGCCACCATGGAGGTGCCGGCGAGCCACCAGGGGAGCGAGCGCCCCCCGACGAAGTAGTCGGCGAGAGAGCGGTTCCCCCGCTTCGTCATGGCCACGCCGATGGCGCCGGCGAAGACGAAGTAGAGGGCGATGATGGACCAGTCGAGTGGGGTCATGAGGGGGGACGTTACGGGGGGGCGGGGAGGATGGAAAGGCGGGGGAGCCGACCGGCGCCCTCACCCCCTCACGGATCCCGCCGCGCCACCTCTCGATCCGTCACCGCCGTCGCCACCGCATCGTGCACCGCCCTCCGGAAGGGGATGTGCCGCTGATTCTCCCGCGTCGGGTTCACCCGGTTGGTGAGGAGGACCACGGCGAGCTCCGCCTCGGGGTCCACCCAGAGGGAGGTGCCGGTGAACCCGGTATGCCCGAAGCTGGAGGCCGAGAAGTAGTCCCCCGCCGAGGATCGCCCGGAGGGGGTGTCCCATCCGAGGGTCCGGCTCGAGCGCGGGGAGTCGCGCCGCACCACATCGTCGAACACCGGTCCCCCCATCCACCTCGCCGCGATGGGGCGTGAGCGGGAGCCGCACGGCTCACCGTTCCCCGCCTGGAACTCGCACCGGGAGCTCATCCCCCGGGCGAGAAGGGCCTGTGCGAAGGCGGCCAGATCCTGGGCGGTGGAGAAGAGCCCGGCGTGCCCGGCCACCCCGCCCAGGGCGTGGGCGTTCTCGTCATGGACCTCTCCATGGATGTGGTACCCGCGCCAGGCCAGATCCCGCTCGGTGGGGGCGATGCGGGGCCGAAGCCCGGGGTCGGGGAGGAAACCGGTGTCCCCCATCCCCAGGGGACCCCAGACCCGCCGCTCCAGGAACCGGTCCAACGGCTCGCCGCTCACCCCCTCCACCACCCAGGCCAGCGACTTGAAGCCGATGTCCGAGTAGATGGTGGAGTCGCCGGGGGGCGCCACCAGAGGGACCTCGTTCACCGCCTCCCGGATGGCCTCCTCGCCGGAGAGCTCCAGGAAAAACTGCCGAAAGGGGGGGAGCCCGCCCCGGTGCAGGAGAAGGTCCCGCACGGTGACCTCCGCCTTCCGGGCGTCGCCGGCGTCCCACCCGGGGAGATAGCGAATGACGGGGGCGTCGAGCTCCACCCGCCCCTCCTCCACCAGGAGGGCGATGGCCGTGGTGGTTCCCACCACCTTGGTGAGGGAGGCCAGATCGTAGAGGGTGAACGGGGTCACCGCCGGGGCGTCGGGCGCCCAGTCGGTGCGTCCGTACCCCCGGAGGCGCACCACCTCGCCCCGTCGCACCACCGCCAGCGCCACCCCGGGCGCCACCGAGTCGGCAATGGCGGCCGCAATGAGGCGGTCCAGCGCGTCGAGGGCATCGGGGTCCATTCCGGCACGGCGGATTCCGTCGGGAGAGAGCTCGAGGGGCGAGATGGGGAGGGTGAGCCAGGCGGAGGGGATGGAGTCCGGTGGCGGCGTGTCATCCCCCCCCCGCATCAACCCCGCCTCGTCCAGCGCGTCGCCCCGGTGCACGTCCATCTCTACCACCGCCGGCACCGCGTCGCGCCGGAGCCCCGACCCGCGAAAGTGGAGCCCCGGGAGGGTGATGGGGAGCCGCCCCCCGATGGCCGCCGCACCCACCACCCCCCGTGCCGCCGCCCGCTGCGACACCTCCCGATCTCCCCAGGGGAGGAGGTAGCTCCCCACCTCGGGGACGGCGGCCAGGAGGTACGGGTTCCCGAAAGAAATCAGGAGGGTGGGGTGTTCGGCGGCCAGCTCCCGCACCAGCGCCCCCACCCGCTCGGGGAGCGCCACCGACCCGGCCCCGGCCCGGGGCGGGACATACGCCCCCACCACCACCCGATCCACGCCCCGGGCCGCCGCCCGCACCGCCGCCAGCTCGGCGTCGCCGGCATCGGGGCCGATCCGGAACGCGGTGACCCCCGGGATGTACCCCCGGAGCACGCCATCAAACTCCCGCCCTGCGGTGAGGTCCTCCCGGGCGGCGTAGGTCACCGAGAGCACCCGGACCCCCTCCCCCACCGGGAAGGGGACGAGGTCGTCATCATCGCGGGTGAGGGTGAGCGCCCGGGCCGCTACCTCCTCTGCGAGGGTGGTGTGCATCCCGATCCCCACCTCGCGGGTGAGCCCCTCCAGCGGCACCATCCGCTCCCGATGGAGCCCCACCCGGGCCTTGGCCTCCAGAATCCGCCGTACCGAGGCATCCACCCGCTCCCGGGAAATCCGCCCCGACTGTACCGCCGCCACCACCGCCTCGGCGGCTCCGGACACGGAGGCCGGAACCAGGATCACGTCGGAGCCGGCCTCGAGGGCCAGCACCGCCGCCTCCCCCGCCCCGTACCCGTCGGTGATGGCCCCCATCCGGAGGGCGTCGGTGAAGAGGAGCCCCTCAAAGCCCATCTCCTCCCGGAGGATCCGGGTCATGAACTCGGACGACAGGGTGGCGGGGGGCGCCCCCTCCCCCAGCACCGCCGGGAGGGAGACGTGGGCGGTCATGATGGCATCCACCCCCTCGGCCACCGCCTCCCGGAAGGGGACAAACTCCACCGCGTTCAGCCGGTCCAGATCTGCCTCCACCTCGGGAAGACCCAGGTGGGAGTCGATGCGCGTGTCGCCGTGGCCGGGAAAGTGTTTGGCGGTGGTGAGGATCCCCCCGGCCCGCGCCCCCCGGATGTACGCCCGCCCCATCCGCCCCACCATGTGCGGGTCCTCGCCGAAGGCCCGGGTATTGATGATGGGGTTCTCGGGGTTCGAGTTCACGTCCAGGACCGGGGCGAAGTTCACATGCACCCCCACTCTCCGGGCCTCCCGGGCGGTGATCCGCGCCATCCGCGCCGTCACCTCCTCGTCCCCGATGGCCCCCAGCGCCATGGTGGGAGGGAACGAGGTCCCCCCGCCCTGATCCAGAAGCGACGGGAGGGCGTACGAATGCCGGATCCGCATCCCCGGCCCCCCATTCTCGAAGTCCGAGGTGACCAGGAGGGGGACCGTCGCCCGCCCCTGAAGGGCGTTCAGCTTCGCCACATAGGCGTGCGGCGTCCCGATGGAAATGGCCACCCCACCGATCCCGTACCGCTCCACCCACTCCGTCGCCTCCAGGAACTCGGCGTCATCCTCGGCCCAGTACCCCCCCGAAATCCAGGGGAAGATGAGCTGACCCACCGCCTCTTCCAGGGTGAGGCTCGCCAGCGTCGACTCCACCCAGCGGCGCCCCTCCCCGTCCGGCTCCGCCAGGAGGGGAAAGTCCCGGGAGGATGGGCTTCCGGCGAGAGCGGGGGCCAGGGTCCCATCCCCCGGTGTGGAGAGGGCAGGCCCCGCGCAGGAGGTGGCGAGGCCCAGTCCGGCGAGGATGGGAAAGAGGGAGACGAGGGTGATGGCGGGGCGGAACGTCATCCGCATGTGGGTCCTCCGAGGGTTCCGGTGTGCGCGGTGGCTGCGGTTCGTCCGGGAAGCTGGAGCCCGGTGCCGATCTCGTACACCGGAGGGATGCGTGTGGGGGTCCGCCCGGTGATGGGGGTCACCCCGAAGAGGGCGTCCGCGGCGGCGCGCTGGCTCGCCTGGGAGCCGCTCCACGCCAGGAGGTAGGCGCGAACTCCCGGGAACTCGCTCAGGAGGTAGGGATTCCCGAAGGAGATCACCACATGGGGGGTCCCGGCCCGCTCGAGCGCTCGGATGAACTCCACCAGCTCGGGGGGAGCCGCCACCGTCCCGGCGTAGGAGACGGCGGTGATGTGGAGGGAGATCACCACCAGATCCATCCCACGGGTGCGCTGCGCCAGACGGGTGTACTCCTCCCGGGGGGTCTCCCGCCCGAGCTCCACCGTCTGGAGGCGGGGGTAGGTCTGGCGCAGGCGGGCGTCGAAGGTCCGCCCGCCAAGGAGGTCGTTCCGGCGGCGGAAGGTCACCGAGAGTACGTTGGCGGTAGCCGTCCCCCGGAGGGGGATGAGGTTCCGCTCGTTCCGGAGGAGGGTGAGGGAGCGGGCCGCCACCTCCTGAGCCACCGCCGTGTGCCGGGGGATCCCCACCCGGCGATGCACCTCTTCCAGGGGGACGGTGCGCTCCCGGTGGAGCTCCATCTCGGCCTTCGCCTGGAGGATCCGGCGCACCGAGGCGTCGATGCGCGCCTCCGGGATCCGCCCCGCCAGCACCGCGTCCATGACCCCCCGGATGGCCCGCGCCGGATCGGGGGGCATGAGAATGACGTCCGCCCCCGCCTGGACCGCCCGCACCGCCGCCTCTTCCCGGGAGAAGAGGCGGTCGATGGCGTTCATGTCCATGCCGTCGGTGAAGATGAGCCCCTCGAACCCCATCTCGTCCCGGAGAAGGCCGGTGAGCACGTTTCGGGAGAGGGTGGCGGGGAGGCGGGGCTCCTCGGCCAGGTTGGGGAGGGCGATGTGCGCCGACATGATTCCGCCGATCCCGGCCTCGATGGCGGCCCGGAAAGGAGGAAGCTCGATGCGATCCATCCTCTCCCGGGTGGCGCGGATGACGGGGAGCGCCAGGTGGGAGTCGGTGTCGGTGTCCCCATGCCCGGGGAAGTGTTTCCCCGTGGCCAGTGCCCCGTGCTCCTGGATCCCTCTCAGAAAGCAGATCCCCAGCTCCGACACCCGCACCGGGTCCTCGCCGAAGGAGCGGGTGTTGATGATGGGGTTGTCCGGGTTGTTGTTCACATCCAGGACGGGGGCGAAGGGGACGTGGATCCCCACGGCGCGCGCCTCCAGGGCGGTGATCCGCCCCATCTCGTACGCCAGGAATCGGTCCCCCGTCGCCCCCACCGCCATGAGGGAGGGGAAGTCGGTGGCGCCCCCCAGGTCAGTCCCCCCGGGGAGGTAGACGGCGCCCCGCATCCGGAAGCCGGCTCCGGTCTCGAGGTCGGCGGCCACCAGGAGGGGGAGGCGCGAACGGGTCTGGTAGACGTTGAGCTTGGTGGCCACATCGAGGGGGGTCCCCACCGAGATGATGATCCCCCCGATCTCATGTTCGTCGATCATGCGGGCGATGCGGTCGAACCCCGCAGAGCCCGCGGGGGCGAAGTCGCCCGCCACCCAGGGCATGATCATCTGCCCCACCTTCTGCCGGAGGGTGAGGCGCTCCATGACTTCATCTACCCAGCGGGCGGCGTCGGCCTCGTCGGCCCATTCCCCCGGAGGGTCCAGGGGATGGGGTTCGTCCTCGGGAGGAACGGGGTCCGGCTCCACCTCCGGGTGGATCTCCGGCGCCTCATCTATTTCCGGTTCCTCCACAGGAGGCACCCCCGGAAGAGGAGGGGTAGGGCCCGCTCCCGGGGTGCCGCAGGAGGCGAGGAAGAGGGCCGGGACGAGAAGGAGCAATCCGAGGAGACGGGTCATCGGGCGGGGTGCGGACGCACGTCGGCAAAGGGGGGGTGGAGGTGCCATTTCAAGGTATGGAAACCGGGGCATGGGGGACAATCGGCCCCCGCCCCACCGCCTTGACATCGTGTCGTCACATCCTGATGTATCGATGCATGCGAACCCTGACCCTTCTCCTCCTCGCCCTCGCCGCCTGCTCCCCCGGGGGCTCGGATGCCGCCCCGCTCCCCGAGGAGTCCGGGGACCCATCCTCCAGGGATGACGTCCGCCCAGGGGTGGAGGTGCTCCTCGCCGACTCCCTCCACCTGGTGGCGGGGCGTCGCGTCGGGCTGGTGACGAACCACACCGGCTTCGACGGCGCCGGAGTCTCCACCATCGACCTCCTTCATGAACACCCGGAGGTGGAGCTGGTAGCGCTCTACTCTCCCGAACATGGGATCCGGGGGACGGCAGAGGCAGGGGAGCATGTGGCAAGCGGGGTGGATGGGCGCACCGGGCTCCCCATCCACTCGCTCTACGGCGCCACTACGAAGCCGACACCGGAGATGCTGGAGGGGGTGGAGGTTCTCCTCTTCGACATTCAGGACATCGGGACCCGCTACTACACGTACATCTACACCATGGCGCTGGCCATGGAGGCGGCGGGGGAGGCGGGGATCCCCTTCGTGGTGCTGGACCGCCCGAACCCCATCGGGGGAACCCTCGTTCAGGGGAACGTCCTGGACCCGGCCTTCGCCTCCTTCGTGGGGCGCTACCCCCTCCCCATGCGCCACGGGATGACCCCCGGTGAGCTGGCCCGCCTCTTCCGGGCCGAGTTCGGAGTGGAGGCGGAGCTCCATCTGGCCCCGGTGGAGGGGTGGCGGCGAGGCGCCCTCCTCCCGGAAACCGGGCTCCCCTGGCGCCCTCCCTCCCCCAACATGCCCGACCTGGAGAGCGCCCTCCACTACCCCGGAACCTGCCTCTTCGAGGGGACCAACCTCTCGGTGGGACGGGGGACGGATCGCGCCTTCCAGTGGATCGGCGCCCCCTGGCTGGACGGGGAGGCGCTGGCGGCCCTCATGGCCGCCTACGGGTTCGAGGGGGTCCGCTTCCACCCGGTGCGCTTCACCCCCCGTGCCCCCGGCGACGGGAAGTTCGACGGGGTGGAGGTGTCCGGGGTGCGGCTGGAGGTCACCGATCCGGACCGCTACGACCCGGCACGGGTGGGGGTGGCGCTGGTCCGTGAAGCCCGGGTCCAGAGCGGGGACCGGTGGGAGTGGGTGGCGTCCCACTTCGATCGGCTGGCGGGGACCGATGCCCTCCGTCAGGGGGTGGAGAGGGGGGATGGGCTCGAGGCCCTCACCGCTTCCTGGGAGGATGGGCTCCGGGAGTTCCGCCGCCTCCGGGAACCCCATCTCCTCTACCGCTGAGGCTCCCCTCCCGGTCCGGCTACCAGCGCACCGAACCTGGGAAGCGGTGGTTCACCACATTGGCCAGCGCCGAGCCCCACCGGTAGCTGAAACCGACGGCGGCCTCGTACCGGTACGATGAGGGGAGGCTCTGGCGCCCCAGGAGGATGTCCTCGTCGGAGATGTCTCCCGCCGGGGTGTAGAAGTTGTCCTCGGTGATGGCGTACCCCCCCGAAAGGGTGAGTTCGAGCCCCCGTGCCACCCGGTAGCTCACCTCTCCGCTCACCCCCAGTCCGTAGAATCCCCGGTCGTGGAGGTACTGGTTGGCGTCGAGCCCCACTCCGGCATTCCCCCACGGCTCCCGGACCCGATACTGGACCCCCAGCCGGTGGAGGGGGAGGGTTTCGCTCTCCACCCCGAGGATCGTCTGCTCCACATACTCCGAGTGCTCCACCCCGACGGAGTAGTGAACGATGAACTGGCGGCGGGTGGCCTGGGCGTAGGGGAAGTAGTTGTACTCCACCGCCGGGTTCACCCGGACCCGGAGGCGCTGGTTTCGCTGGAGGGAGTTGCGCACGTCGGTGTCGACCCCCACCCCCATGTGGTCGCTGAGGCTCCGCACGAAGAGCCCGGTGGCCCGCCAGTCGTTCCGGTCGTCCCGGATCACCCGTCCGTCGGCCAGCTCGCGGCGATCTCGGCGGAGGTCGGCGCGGCTGGAGATGTTGATCTTCCACTCGTCGGTGACCCGATCGGCCCCGAACTGGGGGGTGATCCGGTTGGTAGTACGGGTTTCGCGGAAGTCCCAATCCCCGGAGAGGCTGGTCCTGAAGGACCACCGGTTCCAGGGATCGAACTCGACCCCATGTGCATCCACCCCGACTCCCACGGTGGAGCGGGCCCCGTCGTAGTGAATGTCCAGCGCCCTACCCAGCCCGGTATGGAGGGCAAAGCGGAGGAGCCCGAGGCGAAGGGTGCGGGCAAGCCCATCCATGGTTTCGGCCTGCACGTCATCGGGGGAGGAGAAGTAGGTGAGCTGATCGCCCATCCCCGTGAGAAGGCCCCGCCCCAGGAACTCGACGGTGTATTCCCGCCCTCCACTCACCCCCTGGCTGGTGAAGATGATGTGGATGTCGCTGTCCGTCCGATCCCGCACCCAGCTCACGAAGGGGATCTCGGTCTGGAACTGGGAGAGGTTGCAGTTGGGTCCCCCCTGACAATCCAGGAATACCGCCGGGAGGGTGGGGGGACCATTCCCCACCCCGGAGGGGGACTGGGCCTCACCACGGAGGGGGAGGAGGGAGGTGAGGGCGACGGCGAGGGCGAGGGCGAAGGAAAGCCCGGTAGGGGCTCGATTCCGGACATTCCAGGTCACCGGTTCCGTGTCTCCTCATCTTGGGTTTTTGGGGGGGCGTCACAAGGTAATTGAATCGTGACGACCATGATGCCGGGCCTGATCAGGTCACCCGGTCGGGCGCTTCCCGGCCAGTCGCAGCAGCTCCACCTCGGCTCGCTTTGTATCGAAGCGGGCCCCGGCGAGGCGGCTCCGGGCGTTGGTGAGGGCATTCTGCACCTCCCGAAGCTCCAGAGAGGTGGAGAGCCCCTGCCGGAATCTTTCCAGCGCCACCTCCACATTCCGGGCGGCGAGGGCGGCGTTCTCCTCCTCCAGCTCCACCAGCGCCACCCGAGCCCGGAAACTCTCCAGCGCCGTCTCCATCTCGGTGACGACCCGGGTCCGGGCCTCCTCATAAGTGATGCGGCTCATGGTGGCGCGGATCCGGGCGTTCTCGGCGCGGCGGCGGCGGTTCAGTCCATCGAAGAGGGGGAGGGAGAGGGAGGCGCCATAGGTGATCCCCGACGGGCGGCTGGGGGTGAGCCCCAGGGGATCGGCCAGATTGTTGAAGGCGTATCCCATGGTGACCCCCACCACCGGGAACCGCTCGCCGGCCACGAGCCGCTCATCCAGCTCCGCCGCCGCCATCCCCTCCCTGGCCATGCGGATCCCGCGGTTTCCGTCAAGGGCCTCCCGGAAGAGCGCCTCCACGTCCAGCTCCCGGAGGACGGGGATGGAGTCGGCCACCCGGAAGTCCGGGCTCACCCCCTCCTCGGCAAGGAGTCGGGCCAGGGTGGCTCGCCCCTCGGCGAGGGCGATCTGCTGGCGAACCAGGGCGGACCGATCCGCATTCCGATCCACCTGAGCCCGGCGTACCTCCAGCTCCGAGGCGGAGCCCACCTCGAGCTGGAACTCGGCAATGCGCAGGCGGTCCTCGGAGATCTCGATGGCCTCTCGGAGGGTGGCGATGACCTGCTGCTGCCGGACCAGGTCGTAGTAGACCACCGCCACATCGGCGAGAACGGCCTCCACCACCTGCGCCTCGGAGAGATGGGCGATCTCCTCCTCCACCCCCAGGAGGCGATAGAGGGTGGGTCGCCGGAGCCCGTCGAAAAGGGTGTACCCCAGATTCGTGGAGACATCCAGCGTCCCCCCCTCCCAGAACCCCACCTCTCCCATGCCGGAACCGAAGGTCCGGCGATTCTGCTGCATGGAGAGGTTCAGATTCGGCAGGAGGCCGGCATTCCCCAGCGACCGCTCGTTGGAGGCGATGGCGGATCGGTTCCGGGCCTGGAGCACCGCCGGGTTCCGTTCCGCTGCCTCACGAAGGGCCTCCTCCAGGGTGAGGAGGGGGTATGCGGACTCCGGCTGGAGCCCCATGTCCTGCGCGTCTGCCGACGCTCCCCATCCCATCCCCAGAAGAAGGAGGATGGCCGCGACCCCACTCTTTCGCCCCCTCACGACGGATCGGGCTCCGGGGAGAAGGTGGCGGGAGCGAGGGTGGGGCTCTTCCGCCCCCGGGGGTTTGGCGGACCCTGGGAGGGGCGGGCAAGCTGGGTGGTGGGGATCCGCGTCGCCTCCGGGGCGGTGAAGAAGGTGTAGATCGCCGGAACCACGAAGAGGGTGAGGGCCGTTCCGATGACCATCCCGCCCACCACGGCGATCCCCATGGGCATGCGGCTCTCGGCGCCGGCGCCCAGCGCCAGCGCGATGGGAAGAACGCCGAGGATGGTGGAGAAGGCGGTCATCAGGATGGGGCGGAAGCGGGCGACGGCGGCCTCCAGGATGGCGTCGGAGACGGAGAGCCCGGCGGCCTTCCGCTGGTTCGCGAACTCCACGATGAGAATCCCGTGCTTCGTGACCAGCCCCACCAGCATGATCATCCCGATCTGACTGAAGACGTTCAGCGTCTGGTTGAAGTACCAGAGGGAGCCGAGGGCCCCGGTCACCGCCAGAGGGACGGTGAAGAGGATGATGAGGGGGTCCCGGAAGCTCTCGAACTGGGCGGCCAGCACCAGGTAGACCAGCACCAGCGCCAGGGCGAAGACGAAGAGGAGTGTCCGAGATCCCTCGGCAAAGTCCCGCGCCTCCCCGTCCAGGGTGGTGGCGAAGGAGCCGTCCAGGACTTCGGCGGCCACCCGGTCCATGGCCGCGATCCCGTCCCCGATGGAGTACCCGTCCGCAAGCTGCCCCGAGACGGTGGCCGAGACGTAGCGGTCGAAGCGGAAGAGCTGGGTGGGGGCCACATGCTCGGTGAAACGCACCAGATTCCCCAGGGGGATGGGGGCACCGGCGCGGGTGCGGACGTAGAGGGCGTTCAGATCCACCGGCTCGCTCCGGTCATCCCGGGCCACCTGTCCGATGACCTCGTACTGGCGACCGTCCCGAACGAAGTAGTCGTACCGGAGCCCGGAGAGGGCGAGCTGAAGCGTCTGGGAGATGTCCCGCACCGAGATCCCCAGACTCTGAGCCCGCTCTCTGTCGATCTCGAGGCGGAGCTCCGGGCGATCGAACTTGAGGTTCACATCGAGGTAGCCGAGGGCGTCTTCCTCTTCGGCCCGCGCCATGAACGCCGGGAGAACCTCGGTGAGGCGCTCCAGATTGGGGGCCAGGATCACGTACTGCATCTGAAGCCCGCCCCCCCTCCCCCCGGTGGTGCTGATGGAGGGGGGCTGGGTCACCACGGCGCGGGCTCCGGGGAGGTCCCTCATGGCGGCGGTGATGCGGGACGCCACCTGGGCCTGGCTCAGCTCCCGGTCGTCCCGGTCCTTCAGCATGATCATGGAGAAGGCTTGGTTGGAGGCGCCGGCCCCGAATCCGGGGGTCATGGTGACCATGGTGCGCATCTCGTTCCCCGCGGCACCCCGGACCACCTGTTCGGCCCGGTCCATGTACTCGTCCATGTACTCGAAGGTGGCCCCCTCCGGAGCGGTAGCCGAGAGACGCATGCTGGACCGATCCTCCAGGGGAGCCAGCTCCTGCGGGAGCCCGTTCCATATGATGAAGCCGAGGGCGCCGGCTCCCAGCGCGATGGGGAAGGCAAGCCACCGGAGGTGCAGGAAGCCCTGGAGCCCTGCGGCGTACTCGCGGCTCATCCCCTGGAAGAACCCTTCCGTGGCCCGGTACAGCCAGGGCTGCCGCTCCCGCTTCTTGAGGAAGCGCACCGCCAGCATGGGGGTGAGGGTGAGGGCGGCGAAGGAGGAGATGACCACCGCTCCGGCCAGAACCACCCCGAACTCCCGGAAGAGGCGGCCCGAGAGCCCCGACAGGAAGAGAATGGGGAGGAAGACGGAGATGAGGGCCAGGGTGGTGGCGATGACGGCGAAGAAGATCTCCCGGGTCCCCTCCTCCCCTGCCTGAACGGGGTCCATCCCCCCCTCGATCTTCGAGTAGATGTTCTCCACCACCACGATGGCGTCATCCACCACGAGCCCCACGGCCAGAACGATGGCCAGGAGGGTCAGGACGTTGATGGAGAACCCCGCCAGATACATGACGAAGAAGGCCCCGATGAGGGAGACGGGGATCACCAACACCGGGATCACCGTGGTCCTCCAGTCCCTCAGGAAGAGGAAGATGATGAGGATGACCAGGAGGAGGGCGATGAAGACCGTCTGCTGGACCTCCGCGATGGAGGCACGGATGAAGCGGGTGTTGTCGAAGCCGACGGCCACCTCGATGTCGGCGGGGAGGTCGCGTTTGATGAACTCCACCCGACGCTCCACCTCGTCCACGATGTCGATGTGGTTGGCGCCGGGCTGGGGGCGGATCACCACCCCCACCATGGGGATCCCGTCACGCTTCAGGATCCGCTGCTCGTTCTCCGCTCCGAGGGTGACCTGTGCCACGTCCTGTAGGCGGATGATGCTGGCTCCCTCCTGCCGGAGGATGAGATTTTCGAAGTCTTCCACCGTCTCGAGGCGGGCCAGCGTCCGAACGGTAAGCTCGGTGAACTCCCCCTCGATGCGCCCGGAGGGGAGCTCCACATTCTGGGCCCGGAGCGCCTGCTGGATGTCCAGCGGGGTGAGGCCGTATGCCGCCAACCGCTGGGGGTTCATCCAGATCCGCATGGCGTAGCGCCGTTCCCCCCAGATGTCCACCGTGCTCACCCCGTCCACCGTCTGGAGGCGTTCGGCGAAGTCCACGTTGGCGATGTCGGAGAGCTCCAGGAGCGACCGCTCGGGGCTGCTGATGCTCAGGAAGAAGAGCGGGTTGTTGTCCGGATTATCCTTGGAGACCCTGGGGGGGTTGGCGTCGGCGGGGAGGCGCCCGATGGCCGCCGACACCCGGTCCCGGACGTCGTTGGCCGCCCTCTCCATGTCCACCTCCAGCCCGAATTCCACGGTGATCCGGCTGCTCCCCTCCCGACTTACCGAGGTGAGCTTCCGGATTCCGTCCACCGAGTTGATGGAGGCCTCCAGCGGTTCGGTGATCTGGGCGTCGATGACGGCGGCGTTGGCCCCGGCGTAGCTCGTCATGACGGTGATGATGGGGCGCTCCACCGAGGGGTACTCCCGAACCCCCAGGAAGAAGTACCCGATGACCCCGAAGATCACGATGACGGTGGACATGACCACCGCCAGCACCGGGCGCCGGATGGAGATGGACGAGAGCCGGCTCATGGCGCCGTCACCCGAAGGGGGGATCCCTCCCGGAGGAGTTGAACCCCCCGGGTCACCACCTCCTCACCGGGGGCGAGGCCGTTCACGATCTGGACCCGCTCGGCGGTGCGAATCCCCACCTCGACCGAGCGCTGCTCCGCGACCCCGTCCCGGTTCACGAAGACCAGATTTCGTCCCCCCTCGGTGCGAAGCGCAGTGGATGGGATCATCACCGCCCCCTCCACCGCCGAGAGGATCACCCGCACCTGGGCAAACTCTCCGGGGCGGAGTGCTCCTTCGGGGTTGGAGCCGCGGGCACGGATCCGGAGACTCCGGGTGGTGAGGTCGATCCCCGGTTCGATGGCGTAGATCCGGGCGGAATACTCCTCGAAGGAGGCGTCGGTGGTGAAGACGACCTCGTCCCCCTCGGTGACCCGGTTGGCGAAGCGCTCCGGGACGTCGAACTCCAGCTTGATGGGGTCGACCTGGCGGAGCGTGGCCACGGGGCTCTGGGGGGATAGGTAGCTCCCCGGGCTGACATGCCGGAGCCCGATGATCCCCGGGAAGGGAGCCCGGATCTCGGTTCGGTTGACCTGGGCCGAGATGAGGTCCAGCTCCGCCCGGAGAACGCTCACCTGGTTCAGGATCTGGTCGTACTCCTCCTGGCTCACCCCGCCCACCCGGAGGAGCTCGCTCCGCCTGGCCTCGGCGGTCTCGGCGAGCTGAAGCCGCCGGGTGACGCTCTCGCGCTGGGCCCGGAGTTCGGCGTCGTTGATCTTCACCAGGAGATCCCCCTCCCGGACCCGGCTCCCCTCCTCGAAGAGGAGTTCGGTGATCCGCCCGGTGGCCTCGGCCACGAGCTGCACCTCCTCGTTGGCCCGGATCGTCCCGCTCGCCCGGATCTGCTCCGTGACCGATTCCGCCACCGCCCGGACGGTCTCCACGGCCACACCCCCTCCCCCACCTCCCGGAGCGCCGCCGGGCCCGCCGGCGGGGTCCGCCGCGGAGGTGGTGAGCTTGGGGAGGGCGAGCGCCGCGATGATGACCACGAAGGCGAGGCCCCAGAGGGCCCGCTTGAATGCCGGCTTCATGAACTTCCTGTGGGAGCCCGCGGGAGCGAGCACGGTGATCGGGTGAACGGGGGTCAATGAGAAGACCCGTCGGGAGCCCTCCCTGTTGAGGGGGGTGAAGCTCTGACCCGCAGAAGGGTGCGCGGTTCCCGTCACCCCCATCCTCCAGGAATAGGGCGGATGAGGGGATGTGCACCATTATGGTGCGCAATCTGCCTCCGGGATGGGGCAACTCCCGCTCTTACTCCACCCGCAACGCGAACCCCAACCTGGCACGCCGATTGCACGGAAGGTGGAGGGTGTGGACCCGAAGGGGTCCGCGCCTGAGCTGACCACACGATACGGAGGAGCTCTCATGCGAACCCGAATGCTGAATGATCGCGCATACCGATCGGCCATCGTTGCAACCCTCCCTCTCACCCTCCTCGCCTTCGGATGCGGGGGCGATTCGGAGGCCCACCCCGGGGAGGAGTGGGAGGAAGGCGTCGTGGCGGAAGCGCCTGCGACCGCATCTCGCGAAGCGGCTCCCCCGAGCCGCCCGGCCGCCGCCGCCCCCTCCATTCCCACGGGAGCCACCCTGGTCTTCGAGGTGATGGAGGATGTGTCCACCGCCACCCATGAAACCGGTGACACCTTCCGACTCCGGCTGGTTGACCCGGTCTCGGGCCGGGATGGGGGCTCCCTGGCGGCGGGGATCGAGGCGCGCGGCCTCGTCACCGAAGCCCACCGGAGCACCGATTCCAGTGAAGAGGCGGTCCTCGGCCTCCAGATCACCTCGGTTCAGGCCAATGGCGCCCGGCACCCCATTGCAGGGGAGGTACAGTCCGCCGAGCTGCGCCAGGGGACTCGGGACTCGGGGGAGCGGACCGCCGCCAAGATCGCCACCGGGGCCGCCGCCGGTGCGGTGATCGGTCAGATCCTGGGGAGGGATACCCGGTCCACCGTCATCGGGGCCGCCGTAGGTGCCGCCGCCGGGACGGGGATCGCCCTTACGACCCGGGACGGGCACGCCACCCTCCCCCGGGGATCCCGGGTGACGGTGCGGCTCACCGAGCCCCTGGTGCTGAACTGACCTATACGCCCAACGGAGATCGACCCATGGAGACCATGATTCGAAGTACCTGGCGCACCCTTCCCTTCCTCCTCTTCCTGGCGGGAGGAATCGTCCTCCCCGTGCAGGTCGAGGCTCAGCAGAACCGCTCGGAGGCGGAGGAGCGGGCCGAGCGGGAACGGCGGGGTGCGGGGCTCCGGGTGGGCCCCTGGGTGGGGCTCGAACTCACGGAGGTGGAGGGTGCCGACTACAGCACCTGGCCACAGTTCGAAGGGTGGTTCCAGCGTGGACTGGATCGACACCTGGCGGTGGAGAGCACCATCTCCTTCTGGCGTAGGACGCAGGAACGGGGGAGCGAGCGGGTCTCCACCTTCGTGGTCCCCCTCTTCACCTCTCTCAAGTTCTACCCGGCCACCGGACCGGAGGCGCCCATCCAGCCCTACCTCCTGGGCGGTGGCGGGCTCGGGCTGGGAATCGACGACCGGGAGGGGACGTCGGGCGGTCTCCTGGGGCTTGGAGGGAGTGACGGTACCCGGATCCACACCGGGTTCGGCTTCCGGGCCGGGGGTGGAGTGGATCTGACGCTGAGTCAGGCCTTCGGCGTCACCGTGGGTGGCCGCTACCAGTGGATCCGGTTCGACGGGGAACCGGGTGGGCACCGGACCTATCGGGGTACGGTGGCGGATGTGGGGATCACTTACCGCTTCCAGTACTGACGGTCACCACCTCCCCCGGCTCCGGGAGGGCCCAGCGCCCTCCCGGGGCCATGGCCGGAGCCATTCGCTCCAGAAACCCGGTGAGGTTGAGCGAGGGGACCGCGCGAAGAGGCTCGTTCCGGGGGCGGAAAAAGTCCTCCCAGTGCCCCAGGAGCACCACCTTCGGTCGGAGCGCTCCCAGGATTCCCTCCGGGTAGTCCTCCACCTGCTCGAAGCCCGGTGGGCAGAGGATGGCCAGATCCACCGGAATCCCATCCTCCGGAGCAGGCGGAAACCCCTCCGGAGCGTTCGATGCGGCATCCTGATAGTGGATCCGGTAGGCCACCTCACCTCCGGGGGTGAGGAAGTCGATGAGGTAGGCGAGGGGCGTCCCCTCCACCCATTCCCCCGCCCGCCGAGGGAGCGTCTTCCGGGGCTCGTCCTCCTCTCCCTCGTAGAGGTGGATCCCGAAGAGGTGGGGAGCGTGACCCGAGCGAAGGGGCATGAAGCGAATCCGCCCTCCGTCGACGTACACCCACTCCCCCGTCACCCGATGATCTCCGGCACGGGACTCCACCTCCACCAGCCGCGCGGGGTCGATCTCCTGGTCGCCCCGTACCAGATTCACCGCCGTACGGCTCCCGTAGAGGGTGGCTGAGACGGCGTGACGTCGGAGGATGTAGGGGACATCCATGAGGTGGTCGTAGTGAGCGTGCCCCACCAGCACCGCGGGGACGTCGTCGACACGCGGGAGAAAGCGGTCCACGCGCGCCGTATCCGTCCCGATACGGGTGATCCCAACCTCCACCAGCCGGGGATTGGAAAAGAAGGGAGCGGTGAGAAGAGCCGCATCACCCATCCGGAGGAGCCACCCTCCCACTCCGAGATACTCCAGGGTGAGAGGCTCTTCCCCGCGGACGCAGCAGTAGTCCCCCCGCGGCTCGGGAAGCTGGAGGGCGGGGAGCGTCGGGGCGCAGGCCGAAAGGGCGATCAGCGCCGCGAAAAGAGAAGCGGTCGCCCACCGCACGGGGTCCCGCCGACGGAGGGCTACGGAGCGACCCCGCACTCCCGCTCCACCCGCTCCAGGAAGGCCGTGTGGAGATCCCGCACCACCGGCCCCACCTTCCCGTTACCCACCGGCTTCCCGTCGATGCGGACGGTGGGGCGCACCTCGGTGGTGGTCCCGGTGAAGAAGCACTCGGAGGCCTGCGGCAGCTCCTCCACCGGGGTTGGGCGTTCCTCCACCCGGTACCCGCGGTCCCGGGCCACCTCCAGCACCAGTTCCCGGGTGATCCCCGGGAGAATCTGGTTCGAGGTGGGGTGGGTGCGGATCGTCTCCCCGAAGACGAAGAAGACGTTGTTGTGGGTCCCCTCCAGCGCGATCCCGTCCCGCACCAGGATGGCGTCGGTCTCACCGGCCCGCTTCGCCGCCTCCTGCCCCAGGACGCAGGGGAGGAGCTGGAGCGTCTTCAGGTCGCACCGCCCCCACCTCCGATCCGGGTAGGTGATGGCCCCGTACCCCACCTCCCAGCTCGCCGGATCGGGGCGCTGGAAGGCCTTGGCGTACGCATACACCGTGGGCGGCGTCCCTTCGGGGGGGAAGTGGTGGGTCCGGGGGGCGGCCCCCCGGGTCACCTGGAGGTACACCAGCGACATGGGCGCCTCGGTGAGCTCGTTCCGCTCCAGAAGCTCCCCGTGCACCGCCTCCACCCCGGAGGTGTCGAACTCCATGAGGGTCTCGGCCACCCCCTTCCGGAGACGAGCCAGATGCCGATGGAAGGCGAGGAGGCGTCCGCCATACGCCGGCGTCACCTCGTACACCCCGTCGCCGAAGAGAAAGCCCCGGTCCTCCACGGGGACACGGGCCTCCTCCAGAGGAAGGTATTCCCCGTTCAGGAAGACGATGGACATGGTCGCCGGGTCAGTTGGTGTCCCGCTGCTCCAGCCGATCGAACTCTTCCAGGAGTTCGGCTTCCCGGATCCGGGCGTTGGCCGCCGTGTCCCCATTTTCGGTGGGAGTCGCCTCATCCGCGTCGGCACCTGCCCCGGAGTCCCCGCTCCCCGCCGCCAGACGAGGGGCCTCCTTCTCCTTTGCGGGAGGGAGGATCCCCATCTCCCGCTTGAGGGCCAGGAGGCGGTCCTCCATCTCCGCGTCTCCCCCCCCGGATTCGAGCTGAAGGAACTGGGTCTCCAGGGTGTCGCCGCTCAACGCCTCGCTCACCTCCGCGGCGGCCAGCGTCCGGCGCTCCGACTCCTCGATCCGCTCCGCCATCCGGTTGAACGCCTCGAAAGCCGAAGTGTCGGAGAGCCCCGACATGGTCTCGTGGATACGCTTCTGGGCCTGGGCGCGCTTCTGCTTGGCGATGAGGAGATTCCGCTTCCGCTTCGCCTCCTCGATCTTGTCGTTGAGCTGCTTGAGCGAGCCCTTCAGCTTCTCCGTCTCTTCGGACTGGGCCCGCCAGGTCTGCTCCAGCACCTGGGCCCGTCCGGCGTGCTCCTGCTGCCGGAGAAGGGCCTGCTTCGCCAGGTCGTCGCGCCCCTCCTTCACCGCCAGCATGGCGCGGCGTTCCCAGTCCCGAGCCTGCTTCACCTCGTCATCCACCTGGGCCCGGAGCTTCCGCTCGTCGGCGATGGCGCCGGCCACCTCGCGCTTCGCCTTCGCGAGCTGGTCCCGCATGTCGAGGATGATCTGATTCAACATCTTCTCCGGGTCTTCGGCCCGGGCGATCAGATCGTTGATGTTTGATCGAAAGAGGGTGGACAGCTTCTGGAAGATGCTCATGGGGTCACCCCTCCACGGGGCTGGAGGCCAGCGTCTTGATCCGCTCCATGTGGCTGGAAGCGGCCATCTGCAGGCTCTCCACGGCGGCCTGCAATTCAGGGAAATCGAGGGTCTCGAGCTGGAGGGTGTGGCTCAGGATGATCTCCCCCTCCTCCAGCCCGTAGGCGCCGTGCACCACGTCGGAGGCGTTCAGCTCCAGGAGGGTCCGGAAGAGTTCCTCGCGGGACCCCTCCCCGTCCGGCAACTGAAGAATCTGCATCCGAAGGATCACCAGCGGGGGCGAGTGGTTCACCACGATGGGGAGGCGCTCGTTGCGGCTCCGCACCAGGAACATCCCCTCCGCCACCTCCTCGTGCTCCACATCCATCCTGATCAGGAAGCTCTCCAGATCCTCACGCGTCACCATGCTCCCTCCGTGGGGTGGGGGGGCGCCGAGCCGGGCCCCCCGTGGATTGCCGTTCTCCCCTCCCTACGTGCCATCCCCACCGAAGATTCGGGAGGATGGGTCCGACGCCAAGCTAACATCCCGCCTCCGGAGGGGCACGGGGCCCCGCCGGTTTCCGGGCCGGTCACACCCCGGCCGCCGTCCGCCTTCCCGACTCCAGGATGGGGGCCAGGTACCGCCCGGTGAGGGATTCGGGGACCCGGGCCACCGCTTCCGGCGTCCCCTCGGCTACGATTCGCCCTCCCCCTTCCCCACCCTCCGGACCCAGATCCAGAATCCAGTCGGCGGTCTTGATGACCTCCAGATTGTGCTCGATGACCACCACCGTATTCCCCACCTCCACCAGGCGGTGGAGCACGTCGAGGAGCACTCTGACGTCTTCGAAGTGAAGCCCTGTGGTGGGCTCGTCCAGTACGTAGAAGGTCCGCCCGGTGGCTCGCTTGGACAGCTCAGTGGCGAGCTTCACCCGCTGCGCCTCTCCCCCCGACAGGGTGGTGGCGGCCTGCCCCAGATGGATGTATCCGAGGCCCACGTCGGAGAGGGTCTGGAGCTTCTCCCGGATCCGGGGGATCGGGTGAAAGAACTCGAGCGCCTCGTCCACCGTCATCTCCAGGACGTCGGCGATGTTCTTCCCCCGGTACTGGACGTCCAGCGTTTCCCGGTTGTATCGCCGCCCCCGACAGACGTCACAGGGAACGTACACGTCGGGGAGGAAGTGCATCTCGATCTTCATAACCCCGTCGCCGGAGCAGGTCTCACACCGCCCCCCCTTCACGTTGAAGGAGAAGCGCCCCGGCGAATATCCCCGCATCTGGGCTTCCGGGAGCTCGGCGAAGAGGGATCGGATGGGGGTGAAGACCCCCGAGTAGGTGGCGGGGTTGGAACGAGGGGTCCGTCCGATGGGAGACTGGTCCACCTCGATGACCTTGTCCACATGTCCGAGCCCCTCCACCCCGTCCAGCGGGAGGGGGAGGGCCTTCGACCCGTAGAAGTGGCGCCCCAACGCCCGGTAGAGCGTCTCGTTGACCAGCGACGACTTCCCCGACCCGGACACCCCGGTCACCGCCACGAAGCACCCCAGGGGGAAGTCGGCGTCCACCCCCTTCAGGTTGTGCCCTCGCGCGCCCCGGACAGTGATGCTCTTCCCGTTGGGAGGGCGCCGCGTGGGTGGAACGGCGATGGACCGATCCCCCCGGAGATAGGCCCCGGTGAGGGAGCGGGGTTCGGCCAGGATGGCGTCGAGGGGTCCGGAGGCCACCACCTCCCCTCCGTGGCGCCCGGCGCCCGGCCCCAGATCCACGATGTGGTCGGCGGAGCGGATGGTGTCTTCGTCGTGCTCCACCACCAGAACGGTGTTCCCCAGATCGCGGAGCGCCTTGAGGGTCTCCAGGAGCCGGTCGTTGTCCCGCTGGTGGAGCCCCACCGAGGGTTCGTCCAGCACGTAGAGGACCCCCACGAGTCGGCTCCCGATCTGGGTGGCCAGCCGGATCCGCTGCCCCTCCCCCCCCGAGAGGGTGTCGGCGGAGCGCCCCAGCGTCAGGTACTGCAGCCCCACATCGTCGAGGAAGCGGAGGCGTTCACGCACCTCCTTGAGGATCGGTCCGGCGATTTCCTTCGGGAGGGGGGCGTCGTCCAGCCCCTCGAAAAAACGCACCGCTTCCCCGATGGAGAGGCGCACCACCTCTCCCAGGGAGCGCCCCCCCACCGTGACGGCGAGCGACTCGGGGCGGAGGCGGGCCCCCTCGCATGCCGGACATGGGAGGGAGGTCATGAACTCGGAAAGCTGGTCCCGAACCCCGTCGGACGAGGTCTCCCGGTAGCGGCGGTTCAC
The DNA here is from genome assembly GCA_050485305.1 of Gemmatimonadota bacterium. Lineage (GTDB taxonomy): Bacteria > Gemmatimonadota > Gemmatimonadetes > Longimicrobiales > Gaopeijiaceae > JBJHBD01. The sequence continues at coordinate 25,604 of JBJHBD010000003.1, read as the reverse complement.
CCCGGGGATGACCCCTTCCCACGGCTCGGTGTAGCTCCGGTCCTTCCCGCCGCGGCGGTAGGGGAACTTGATCTTCATGCTCCCCGACCCGCGCAGGACCGCGTCGCGTACCTCCTCGGGAAGGGTGCCCCAGGGGGCGTTGGCGTCGAACTCGTACGCGGCGGCCAGCCCGGGGATCACGGCGTTCCGGAGGTGTCCGGAGGGCTCTCCCCAGGGGAGAATGACCCCTTCCAGGATGGAGATGGAGGGATCTCCCACCACCAGCTCCGGACTCACCTCCCGGCGGACCCCGAGTCCATCGCACTCCGGGCAGGCCCCAAAGGGGGAGTTGAAGGAGAACTGGCGGGGCTCCATCTCCGGAAGGGAGGTCCCGCAGTGTACGCAGGCGTACCGTTCGCTGAAGAGGAGGGATTCCGGTTCGGAGCCGGCGCCATGAACCAGCACCTCCACGACGCCCTGGGCGGTGCGGAGCGCCATCTCCACCGAGTCGGCCAACCGCGCCCGGTCTCCCGCGCGAATCACCAGCCGATCCACCACCACCGCCACATCGTGGTTTTCGTAGCGGTTCAGGGTGGGAGGGTCGGTGAGATCGAAGGTCTCGCCATCCACGCGGGCGCGGACAAACCCATCCTTTCGGGCCTTCTCGAAGAGTTCCCGGAACTCCCCCTTCCGCCCACGCACCAGGGGAGCGAGCACCTCGATGCGCGCCCCATCCTCCAGCGTCAGGAGCCGGTCCACGATCTGGGTGGCGGACTGGCGCTCCACGGGACGCCCACAGTCGGGGCAGTGCGGGGTCCCCACCCGGGCCCAGAGGAGGCGGAGGTAGTCGTAGACCTCGGTGACCGTCCCGACGGTGGAGCGGGGGTTCCGGGAGATGGTCTTCTGCTCGATGGAGATGGCCGGGGAGAGCCCCTCGATGGCATCCACATCAGGCTTCTCCATGAGCCCCAGGAACTGGCGGGCATAGGCCGAGAGCGACTCCACATACCGCCGCTGACCTTCGGCGTAGATGGTGTCGAAGGCCAGCGATGACTTCCCCGAACCGGAGATCCCGGTGAGCACCACCAGGCGCTCTCGGGGGAGGCTCAGGGAGATGTTCCGGAGGTTGTGTTCGCGGGCACCCCGAACGACGAGGGTGTCTCGGGACATGCGGGGGTTACCCGATGACGCCGTGGAGACGGCGCAGGGCGGCAATCCGCTCCTCCGTGGGAGGATGGGTTCGGAAGAGATTCATGATCCCCCCGGCCATGGCTCCCCCTCGAAGGGGATTCACGATGGCGAGCTGCGCCCCCGCCGGATTTACGTCCATGGGGATCCGCTGGGCAAACCCCTCCAGCCGCTGAAGCGCGCTGGCCAGCCCGTCGGGGCTCCCATGGATGTCCGCGGCGGTGGCGTCGGCCTGGAACTCGTTGGAGCGGGAGATGGCCATCTGGATGATGACCGCCGCCAGTGGGGCGAGAATCATGATGAGGATCCCGATGACGGGGTTCCGATTCTCGCCGCGTCCCCCGAAGAACATCCCCCAGCGGGCGATCATGGCGATGGCCCCGGCCAGGGTGGCGGCCACGGTGGAAACGAGCATGTGGTAGTGCTTGATGTGGGCCAGCTCATGGGCGATGACCCCCTCCAGCTCCCGGCGGTCCATGAGCTTGAGAAGTCCGGTGGTGACGCACACCACCGAGTGTTTGTGGTTCCGTCCGGTAGCGAAGGCGTTGGGCTGCTCCTGGGGAGCGATGGCCACCACCGGCATGGGGAGCCCGGCCCGCTGCCGGAGTTCGTCCACCATCCGGTACAGTTCGGGGGCATCTTCCGGCCCCACCTTCTTCGCACGGTACATCTTCAGCACCACGGAGGAGCTGAACCAGTACATGGCGAAGTTCATGACGGCGGCCATGAGGAAGAAGCCGAAGGCGCCCCCCTCTCCAAAGAAGTATCCTCCCAGGAGAACCAGGAAGACGGTCATCCCGGTCATGAGGAGGAAGACTTTCAGTTGCTGCATTTCGTAACCTCTGTGAGACGTTCAGGGAGGATGGGTTCCCGCTCCGATCCGGCATCAGGGAGGGTACCCCCGGGGTTCCCCGGTGTGCCCCGAATCAGTATCCCCATTCCCGGTAGAGGGAAAGCCCGAAGACCTTCGAGAGGCGGATCCCCAGCTCACCGAATCCGGAGGCCCCTTCCCGGGCGAAGCGGTCCTCCACGAACCCTTCGGCCGACCAGGAGTCGGTGAAGCGCCACTCCAGCCGGGCTCCGGGGAACTGGGTGCGCGCGCCCCCGCCCAGCCCGGTGAGGGGGCGAAGGACGAGCGCCAGGAAGAGGTTCTCTCCCACGTACTGCCCCACCTCGATCTGGGTGTCGGCGAAGGTCCCGGCGAGCCCCGGAGCGGACTGGATCCCGGTGGCCTCCTGCGTCTGGGTGATGGTGAAATAGTCCACGCCGATCTGCTGGGCCACCACCGACCCGAGCTGGGTGGCCAGCGTCCCGATCCCCACGCTCACTCCCGCCCCGGCCGCGCCCTGCAGGATCGAGGTCTCTCCGGATGCCAGGGCGTATGACGGGCGCCCGAAGATGAGGTAGCTGATGAGATCGGACTCGGCGATGGGGGGCTGGGCGTCGCTGCTGAGCCCGATGCGGAGGTTCATGAGCGTCCCCTCCACCTGGGCGATGATGTTCAGCGGCTCTCCCCCCTGCCTGCGGAGGCGGTTCACGGCACGGATGTCCAGCGACGGGTTGATCCCGGGAGTCCCCGCAAACTCCACCGTCCCCCCCTCCACCTGGAACTGGCGACCGAAGGCCGAATAGGAGCCCCGGATCGCCTCCAGCCCTCCCACCAGAAGCACCTCCCGATCCCGACGATCGAAGGTGACGATGAGGTCCCCCCCGATCTCCACATTCATCTCCCGGCTCCGGAGCCAGAAGTCCCGCTGGAGGGAGAGATCCACATCGACGCGGAGGTTCTGGAGGAAGGGGTTCTGCGCCGCCTCCACCACCGGGCGCACCCTCACCAGCGTAGTGTCCACGACGTCGAAGAAGGCCGGGTCGGTGAGGTCGATGACCTCTGCCGTGCGGGCGAACTCCTCCAGGAACATGGCCCCCTGCTCCACCCGCACCTGGCCACCCACCCGGGGACGATCGTAGCTCCCCGTGAGGGTCACCTCCCCCCCGATCCGGGCGGTGAGATCACGCCGATCCACCGCCTGGAAGCCGGAGGCGGCGATCTGGAGGTCGAAGGTGGGATTCATCGGGTCGGCCACCCCCATCGTCCCGGAGATTCGCGCCGTCCCCCGGGCACGGGCCTCGGCGGTCACCTCCAGCGTCTGGTCGTCCCGGAGGATGAGGTCCGCGACGATCCCGGTGGGGGAGAGCCCCAGCTCCGGGAGGGAGAGCGCCCCACCCCGAAGAGTCACCGCGCCGGTGGGGTGCAGATCCCTGGGAGATCCCCGGAGGTGCACCTCTCCGTCCAGCGTTCCCTGGACCTCCTCCAGCACCTCCAGGAAGGCCACGGCGGTGGCGGCGGGGAATTCCTGAAAGCGGAGGGTCATATCCATGGGGAGATCCGGGAGTCGATCCCCGGCATCGCGGAGAGCCAGATCCAGGGGGAGCACCCCGTCCAGGGTGAAGAGTCGCCGCCCGTCCAGGTGTGCCTCCATCCCGGCGGTGAGTTCCCTCCCCACATAGGAGGCCGTCCCTGAAACCCGTGAGAGAGCCGTCCCCTCGAGAAGGAACTCCCGCACCAGGAAGGTGGCGTCCCCCTCGGGATTTTCGGCGGCCCCCCGGAAGCGGATGTCCAGATCCATGATCCCCTCGGGGAACCCGTCGATCTGGAGGACCCTCCCCAGCCGCTCCAACTCCACCCCCACCACCTCGGCCCGTAGATCCGACTCGCCCGCCAGATCCACCACGCCGACAAGCTCCACTCGCACATCGTCACCGGGGGACATCCCCGGCCGGGTCACCCGGAAGGGCGCGATTTCGAAGCGCTCTCGTCCCTCCATGACGATTCGGGTGGGAGACTCCAGGCTCCAGAGAACCTCATCCAAATCCAGGTCGAGGGTGGTGAGGTCGACGGTGGTGACCACCGAGTCGAAGGTTGCACGCGCTCTCAGGCGATAGGACTCCCGTTCCCCCCGCACCAGATCCAGCCGGGCCGTCCCCTCCGTGGGACCCCGGCTCACCTCTCCGCTGACCCGCGGGAAGGCCCATCGGTCCCATCGCACCTGATCCAGGTCCAGGACGCCTTCCACCTGCCACGCCTCCGCTCCGGCCCAGGAGGCCACGAAGTCCACCCGTCCCTCCTCCAGCTCTCCCTCTCCGTAGAGCGCCTCGTGGAGTTCGACCCACCCCCTGGCGGTCAACTCGTTCACCCACCCCTCGAGGGTAACCTCACCGGCCACCGAACCTCCGAGGGGAATCCGCTCCACCACCGTCAGGGTGTCCGGATCGATCCCCTGCATCCGGAGCACCTCCCGATCCAGGGCGGTGAGGGTGTCGGGGACGATGGTCTCCTCGTCACCGAAGAGGATGGGACGGAGGCGCTCCACCTCCTCCGACCGGAAGGCCACCTCCATGACCCCCGAGGGAGCGTCGCCGCGGAGCCCCAGGGTACCGGCACCCGACGCCGACATGAGAGGAGAGACCAGCTCCAGCCTCTCCAGCCGGAGCACCCCCGCCTCGGCCCGAAGCTCCGCCTCGGCACGCTCCACCTGCGCCCCCCTCACCCGCGAGTCGCGAAGGTGGATCCGGAAGGTTCCTTCGAGGGTTTCCGTCGTCCCGCCTCGACCATCGGCAAAGAGGGTTCCGGTCAACCAGGTGGAGTCGGGGACGCCGGCCATGACCTCGTCGAGGCGGAACTCGGATGTGGAAACGGACCCCCGGTACCCGGCCAGCGGATCCCTGGCGTTGATGTGCACATCCGTATTCAGGACCCCGCCGGAGCTGTCCAGCCGCCCCTCGACACCCAGCTCCGAAAGAGGGCCCTCCACCCGGAGCGTCCCCGCGACGAGCCCCCGCGCGGGGAGTTCCCGGGCGGTGGCGTGCGTCACTCCGTCGAGGGAGAGGGGAGAGAGGGTCACGTCGAGGGCCAGGCGATAGTCCTCGGCCACCTCCCGCACCGACCCCAGCGCCCTGATCCGGGAGGAGTGAGGTGCCCCATCCGCGTCGGAAACGTGGTGCTCGAGATCGGCGGTGACCCGAAGTCCGGTATCCAGCCGCCCGGAAAGTTCGGCGCGAAGAGACCCTTCTCCACGGAGTTCGAGGTCGGGGGAGAAGGCGTCGAGGGTGGCGAGCCGGAAGGGATCCACCGTGACCGAGAGTCCGGTGACCCCCGGTACTCCCTCCAGATGCAGAGTACCTCGCGCCTCCACGGTGGAGGATGGGACTCCTGCTCCCGGATCGTCCCAGGTGAGGCGCCCGTCCACCTGGAGCTCGGCGAGGGGACCGGAGAAGCGGGCCCGACCGGCCACCCGTCCTCCCACCGGGAGCGGTTCGGGGAGCCACTCGTCCAGGAGGGCGAGGTTCAGGGGGGCCAACTCCAGCTCCGAGCTGGTAAAGCGGAGTTCGTCTCCCAGCCGGATCCCCACCCCTCCGCGAACCCGACTCCCTTCCATCTCCAGATCGGCGCCGCTCACACGCCATTCCCCGCCTGCCACCGGCCCCTCGGCACGAAGGGCGAGGCGCCCCCCTCCCTCGGGGAGGCGAGGCTCGATCCACCGGAAGTCCTCAAATCGAACCGGATTTGCTTCGAGTCCCACCTCCAGGTGGAGCTCCCCCTCCGGGTCGCTCCAGTCCAGGACCACGAGCCCGGCCAGCTCGCTCCCCGGGAACCAGAACCGATCCAGCTCGAAGGTGATCCGGGACCCTGCCCGCTCCACCACTCCGCGGAGATCCTCCACCTGGAAGGGCTCTTCGAAGACATGTCCGACAAAGGAGCCTCCATCGATGCGGATCCGCTCCCCGGGAAGCTCGGGATTCAGGATATCGGCGCGTCCCACCCGGAGATCGACATCCCTGAAGTCCAGTCGCTGGTAGAGTCCGGGATACCCTTCCACCTCTTCGGCGCGCATCCCGGCGGCGGGTGCCTCCTCCACCGGGATGCGGATCGTCACCTCACTTCGGTGGAGCGTAAATCGCTCCAGCGAGAGGGTGAAGGCGGATGGGGAAGGCTCCTCGTCCGGCTCCGGCGCCGGTTCTTCCGGGGTTCGCTCCGGAGCAAAGATCCGCGCCACATTGGAAGCCTCGTCCCCGTGGAGGGTCTCGAGCACCACCCGCGCCCCCCAGATGTCGGCGGGAATGAAGGCGAGCTCCCGCCGAAGGAGGTGCCGCGCGGAGTACCGCACCTGAACGGAGTCCGCCTCCAGGAAGGGACGCCCCCGGTCGTCACGAATGACCACACCTCGAAGGGAGAACCCCCGGAGAAGGCCGTCGGAACGAATCCCCCTCACCTCCAGCTCCCCCTCCATGAAGCGATGGGACTGGGCGAGGACGGAGCGAAGGACAAAGGTGTGCCCAGGACGGCTCTGTACCAGGAGCACACCCACCACCCCCACCAGGAGAAGGGTGAGGAGGATCACGCCGGCGGACCAGGCCAGAACCTTCTTGGGGCGAGGCATGGTCAGAAGGCCTGCCCGATGGAAAAATGAAGCTGGAGCCGCCGGAGCGAAAACCCCTCCCGGACCTCGAAGGGGATCCGTGGCTGAAGGAGCGCCAGATCTTGCAGCGCCACCCAGTCGAGAACCTGACCGTCGGCACCGCGGATCCGATCCGCCTCGGCGTCCCGATCCGGGTCAAAGGGGCGGATGAGGGAGGTCACGACAGGGAGGCGGGGCCCGGTGGAGGGTGTGTACGCCAGATCCACCCGGATGGGGCCGATGGGGGTGCTGTAACGCAGACCGACGCCCGGTGTCACCACGAAGTTGTCCCTGCCGGCGGCCCCTCCGCTCCACACCTGTCCGAAGTCTGCGAAAGCAGCCCCTCGGAGGAGCCCGGCCACGGGGAAGCGAAGCTCCACATTCCCCTCCACCAGCCGTCCCCCCCCGGTGGGGCGGGCGAAGAAGCGCCCATCGGGGAGTCCGCTCGCGTCGCAGCTCAGATCCGCCACCTCCTCGGGTGTGCAGGGAGCCGGGTCGTCATTCCGAGGGAAGAGGAGATCCTCGACGCCGACGGTAACCACCCGGGGTCCAAGCTGGTTCTGGGCATACCCTCGCACCGAGTTGGCCCCTCCTGCGTAGAACCGCTTCTGAGGGTGAGCCACCACTCGTTCGTCTCCCCCCTCGGTGCGAAGCCCCCGAAATGGGCGGGCGTTCAGCCATCCACCCCGAATCCGGGTGGCGAGGACCATGTCGGGACCGAGAGCCTGGAACCAGGTGGCCTCCCCCACCGCTCGTTCGTACGCGAAGTCTGATCCGGTATTCCGCGACGCATGCTCCACGTCGGCCAGGAGGGTATACCCCCCGGTGGGGGAGATGGCCCGGTTCGTCCGGTCTCGAGAATAGCTGAGCCCCACGGGAGCCAGGAGGTTCGAGGCCTGGAGCAGGTCGATCTCCAGCGGGTCGCACACCAGGAACGAGGTGCAGAAGAAGACCTCGGCGGCGTCGAGGGAGGCGAGCTGCGGACGGTACGAGAGGGTGACGGGCGTGAACTGCCCGAACCGGCGGGTGAAGGCCAGATTCACCCCTACCGCCTGCCGAACAAAGACATCCTGGAGGCTCTGGCGCTCGGCGTAGATGGAGGCGGAAAGAGAGTTCCGGGGCGAGCCGATGAAGGGCTGGGTGAAGTCGGCGGAAACCAGCCAGTTGAGTTCTCCATACACATCGGTGCCGGCACCCCGACAGAGGCTGTCCTCCAGAGTGGGGGTGAGGAGGTTTGAAACCCGTCCCCGAAGGACGAGCCGACGAGCCCCACCCATGAAGTTCCGGCTGGACCACCGGGACTCGGCGTTGAAACACTCCGCCGTGTTCCACCCCCCCCCGCTCCGGACCCGGTGGGTGTCCCCTTCGTTCACCTCCACCCGAAGGGGGACGAGGGAATCAGGGTGGTGCTCCAGATCCTGGATAATGGAAGCGTGCCGGAAGATCTCCAGATTGTAGAGGTTCCTCTGCGCCTCGAAGAGGAGTTCCTGACTGTAGAGACTCCCTGGACGAAAGGGGAGCATCCGTTGGATGACCTGATCCTCCACCTTCACGTTCCCGGCCACCTCGATCTCTCCGAACCGAGCGAGAGGACCGGTGAAGACGTCGAACCCCACCGAGGCGTCGTAGGAGTCGGTGGGGATGTTCTGGAACCGGAGTACATCCACATGGGCGTACCCCATGTTCCGGAGACGCTGGGTCAGGGTGTCCCGGGCCGCCTCGAGGACGATGGCGTTCAGCGGATCCCCCACACGGATGGGGAGGTTGTCCGCCACCCCCCTCCCCTCCAGCTCCTCCAGACCGACAAACTCGATCTCACCCACCCGAATGGGGCTCCCCTCGTCGATGGTGACGGTGAGCTCCACCTCGGTAGGGGTTCGGCGGTAGATCGTGGTGTCGATCTGGACTTCCCGGTACCCTCGCTGGCGGTAGAAGAGGAAGATCCGGACGTAGTCATCCCCGAAGATCCGGGGGTTCAGGAAGGATCGGTCCTTCGCAAACTCCCGGTCCGCCCAGCAGAAAGGGAGAAGAACGAAGGATCGGCATGCCGTCTCCCGGGTGAGGATGGAGTTGGCGAGCTGACGATCGGTGAAGCTTTCGTTCCCCTCGAAGCTGAGCCTCACCACCTCCGGGCGGTTGGGAGTCTGCCCGGGGACCGGAGGGGCGAAGAGGAGTAGGGCGGCGCCGAAGGCGAAGAGCCGGAAACCCATCTTCATGGGGAACCTCCCACCACACCGGGGCTCTCCAGCCAGAGCCGGGGAGCCCGGGGAAAGCGATGGGTGGAAAGGGGGGCGAACCCGTCCCGATCGCGGAAGTGGAGATAGTGGACGACCTCCAGCTCCTCTGCGCCCACGCGGACCACGTTGAAGGAGTTCTTCGCCGCTTCGCGGGCGCGCCCGCGGCGAGAGGTGGTGGTCCCGCTCTGGACGATGACGACCCCCCGGTCGCGGTTCTTCCCGGGGTAGACGTCCAGAGAGTTTCCGATGAAGGCGCGGTGGATGTGCCCGCCCAGAACGAGCTCGACGCCCATCTCCTCGAGGGTGTCGAGGATTCGCCTCCCTCCCGGGATGGGGTGATCGCGCTCATAGTCGGGGGCGGGAGCCAGGTGATGATGGGTCACGAGGCAGCGGAGGTCCCCGGTGGGGGTTTCGGCAAAGGCGGATCGGGCGAAGTCGAGCTGATCCCGGCGGAGCCGGCCATTCACGATGGCCCGGTGGGGAGCCGCCGAGGAGAGGGCCACCAGGGTGGCGCCGGGGATCCGGGTAACGGTGTCCAGCTTGTCCGAGATGTAGCGCCGGTAGTTCCGGAAGGGGGCGAAGAGGCGCTCCCATACACGGTAGAGGGGGACGTCGTGGTTCCCGGTGGTGACTACGGTGGGGAAGTCGGCGAACCGATCCAGGTAGCTCCGCGCGGCCTCGTACTCCCGCACCTTGGCCCGCTGGGTGAAGTCCCCGGAGAAGACCACCACGTCGGGGCGCAGCTCCATGGCGAAGGCGCGGAATGCCTCCGCCACCACGGGATCGTGTGGCGGACCGAAGTGAAGGTCCGAAGCGTGGAGGAGGGTGATCATCGCCCCACCATCCCCGGAAAGGGGAGGGAGGCGTCGGCGCCCACGTCCCACTCCGCCACGTCGCCGCGCGCCAACCGGAAGGCGGCGGCCCGGGCGATCATGGCTCCGTTGTCCACCGCGAGGCGGGGAGAGGAGTGGAAGACCCGCCCTTCGGAGCCCACCGCCTCCGTCATGGCGCCCCGGAGTCCGCGGTTGGCCGAAACCCCTCCCCCCAGGAGGACCCTGGAGCACCCGGTCATCTCCACCGCTCGCATGGTCTTGGCCACGAGGAGATCCACCACGGCCTGCTGGAACCCGGCGGCCAGGTGGGGGCGTTCCTCGTCGATCTGCCCGGCCTCCCGCACCTCGTTCACCCGGGCCATCACCGCCGTCTTGAGCCCGGAGAAGGAGACGTCGAAGTAGTCCGGGTCATCGAGCTCCTGATTCCGTCGGAGCATGGGGCGAGGGAAGGGGTGGCGCTTCGGATCCCCCTCCTTCGAGAGCCGCTCCACATGGGGTCCCCCGGGATAGGGGAGGTCCAGGAGCTTGGCCACCTTGTCGTACGCCTCCCCGGCGGCGTCGTCGCGGGTTTCGCCCAGAAAGTGGTATTCGCCCCACGCCGGGACATGGAGGAGAAGGGTGTGCCCACCCGAGACGAGGAGGGCCACGAAGGGGGGGTGGGCCTCGGGATCTTCCAGGGAGGGGGCGAAGAGATGGGCCTCCATGTGGTGGACCGGCACGAGGGGGCGGTCGAGGGCGAAGGCCGCCCCCTTGGCCCAGGAAAGTCCCACCAGGAGGGCCCCGATGAGCCCGGGGCCGGTGGTGACCCCGATGGCGTCCACCTCGGCGAGGGTGCATCCGGCCTCGGCCAGGGCCCCGGAAACCACATCGTCCAGCACCGCGAGGTGGGCGCGTGCCGCCAGCTCGGGGACCACCCCCCCGTACAGGCGGTGCACGTCCTGCGAGAGGATGACGTGCCCGAGGAGCTCGTCCTCCCCTCTCAGAAGGGCGGCGGAAGTCTCATCACAGGAGGTTTCGACCCCCAGGATGAGAGGGGGGCGGGTCACGGTTCCCTCCCCTCTCCCGATCGGACGATGGTGACCTCGGTGCGCTGGAGCTCTCCCCGGAGGAGGGGGGGGAGTCCCTCCAGGACCACCTGGATGCTCGCCTCCTCTCCGGGCCCGGGAAGTTGTGCCTCCTCTACCTGCACCACCGCCCTGAAGGCGGTTGGGTCCGCGCCTTCCATGAGGGACCGGGCGCCCCGAACGATGGCCGCCAGTGTGATGGGACGAATCTCCAGCTCTTCGGCGGAGATCCCCTCGGGGAAAACCACCGGGATCCCGCTCATGACCTCCTCCACCTCCTCCTCCACCTGAACCTCCACCTGCACCAGGACCGGTTGGAGAAGGAGGCCGGCCATCCCGGTGGTGTCCACTGCCACCGGCACCCGGCCCGAGGCGACGACGCTTCCCAACTCCAGAGGGCGGAGACGCACCGAGTCCATCTCCAGAATCCGGGAGCGAGGCCCGGTGACCCGAATCTCCCCCGGTTCGGCGAGGGGCGCCGCGGCGAGGGCCAGCCCCTCCGGGAGGCTCCCCGTGAGGCGAATGGAGAGAGGAAGCCCCACCCGCTGGACAGGCTCGAAGGTGAGGCGAACGGTGGAGGGCTGGATGTCCTCCACCACCACCCCGGGGCGATCCTGAACCCGCACCCACTGGTTGCGGAGCACCAGCGTCGTGTCCCCGGAAAGGACCTGGTCCATGGGAACCACCACCGAAGGGCGATCCGCCGAAAGGCGGAGCAGCTCCCCGGAAGGTCCTCCGAAGCGCACCATCACCGTTCCGGGGGTCGGGTTGCCCAGGAGGGCCCAGTTGGGGTCGGCCAGATCCACCCGAACGGGGACCCCCGGGAGCTCGGCACGGTTCGGCGCCTCCACCCGGACCGAGATCCAGAGGAGGAGGGCGATTCCGAAGGCCGACACCTTGAGGGTCAGGTTCCGGGCGAAGAAGGCGGTAATCCGGTTCACCCCTTCACTCCCCCTCTTCCAGGAGATTCCGGATGAACTCCACGTATCGGGGGTGATCCCATTCGGTGGCTCCCGCCACCTTCCGATAGACCACCCCGTCCCGCCCGATGAGGAAGGACTCGGGGACCCCGGTCGTCTGATAACTTCGCTGGATCCTCCCCTGCGGGTCGTGGAGGATGGGGAAGGTGAGGAAGAGGGAATCGGCAAAGGCGCGGATATCTCCCCCGAGATTCCCCCCGGCGTCCCGGAGCCCGATGGGGGCGTCCACGCTCACCGCCACGATCTCGAAGTCCTCCCCGGCGAAGATCTCGTAGAGACGCTGCATGGAAGGCATTTCGTACCGGCAGGGGGGGCACCAGGTGGCCCAGATGTTCAGGAGAACCACCTGCCCCTCGAAGTCCCGGAGGGTGGCCGGTTCCCCGTCGAGGGTCACCGCCTCGAAGACGGGCGCGCGGGAGCCCGGTCCCACCACGGTGAAACGGTCCCGGTTCACCCATGCAAACCCCACCACGAAGAGGGAGAGGAGCGCCACGAAGTAGTACGGCGTGCCGGATCGGCGCGGCGGCCTCGGATTCATCGGTCCTCCTCCTCGAAGAACCCTCGACGCCCGACGACGAGGCGTACCGCGCTCCCCCGGGGGACCATTTCTCCCGCAGGAGGGAACTGCTCCAGCACCTGTCCCTGGCTGAAGCCAAAGCGGAACCGGGTCTCCACCGGCTCCGCCACGGTGAACCCGAGGGACTCGAGCGCCGCGCGTGCCTCCGCCTCCTGCATCCCCGAAAGGTCGGGGAGGGGGAGGAGGGGGGGGCCGAGGCTCACCGTGACCCGGATCTCGGCGGGGATGGTCACCTCCGTCCCCGCCACCGGACGGGTAGCCACGATCTCCCCGGTGGGGAGGTCCGCCTCCACCGAGTCGGCCACCACCCGGAACCCGGTGGTTTCCAGCACGGTGATGGCCCGATCGGCGCGAAGGCGGACGACATCGGGGACGGGGCGCCGCTCGGGGCCCAGGCTCACGGTGAGCCCCACTCCCCCTCCCACCCGGGCAAGCTGACCGGGGAGGGGGGTCTGTCCGATGACCGCCCCACGTTCCCGGGCAGGGTGTCGAATGGAGTCCACCGAGGCGGTCTCAAGGTCGCGTGCGTGGAGGGCGTGGCGGGCCTCGTCGAGGGACATCCCCCGGAGATCCGGGACGGACCGGTACTCGGCCACCTCCCGCTCCGGCTCGGGGAAGACCACCTGGGTGGCGTACAGGTACCCCCCACAGGAACTCACCACCACGATCCCCAGCGCCCAGAGGAGGAGGCGCCCCCCCTGCCCTTTTCCGAAGGACGGGGCTCGGCCCCGAGGTCGGCGCTTCCCACCGCCCCCCTTTCCGCCTCCGCCGCTCCCGCCGCGCCGGCGCCGCATGGATCCTCCCAACTTCATCGGTCCTCCATCTCGTTCATGCCCCCGATGGGATCACCCTCTCTTTCGGAGACGGGCCGCGAAGGCCCCGTCCCACCTCCCCGCCTCGGGGAGGAGACGAAGGAATTCGGATGTTCCCGGTTCCACGATAAACTCCCGGTGCGCCTGGAGGAACGCCTCCACCCGCTCCTCATTCTCCTCCGGCTCCAGCGTACAGGTGGAATACACCAGAAGTCCTCCCGGAGCCACCACCTTCGCCGCCCCCTCCAGGATCCCCTCCTGGACCCGCGCCAGGAGGGCGGGAGCCCCGGGATCCAGCTTCCACCGGGCATCCGGATGGCGGGCCAGCGTCCCCGTCCCGGTACAGGGGACGTCCACCAGGACCACCTCCGCCTCCCGGAAGGGAGGGGCCTCGCCCCGGGCCACCACCAACCGCTTCGGAAGTCCGAGCCGATCCAGCGCCTCCCCCATCCGGCGGAGACGCCCCCGCCCCGGGTCGGCGGCGAAGAGCTTCGCTCCCCGCCCCGCCATTCCTATTCCCTTACCTCCGGGGGCGGCGCAGAGGTCCGCCACATGTTTCCCCGCCACATCGCCCACCCACTCCACCACCGCCGCCGCCGCCGGGTCCTGGACGATGGAGGGGACGGCGGCGAGCGCCTCCGCCGGAGAGCTCCCCGGCGAAAGATGGATCGTTCCCGTCCCCTCGGGCCCCGGCACCCCCTGGATCCCCGCCCGGGCCAGCCGCCGGAGCGCTTCCTCCTCCCCCATACCCACCGGCGCCAGATAGAGTGGGGGCACCTGGTTCCCCGCCTCGACGATCTGCCGGGCAAGGTCCGCCCCGTACCGCGTCACCCACCGCGCCACCAGCCAGCGGGGGTGGGAGCCCCAGGTTGAGAGATGCCCCACCGGGTCTTCGGCGAACCCCGGAAACCGATCCTCCCCACCCCCCTCCCGGGCCAGCGATCGGAGAACGCCGTTGGCGAGGCGCGCGCCCCCATCCCCCGCCACCCCGCGAGCCTGATCCACCGTCTGGGAGACGGCGGCGTACCCGGGGACGCTCCCCATCTGGAGGAGCTGGTAGGCGCCGAGGCGGAGGACCCGGAGGAGGGGCTCGGAGAGAGACCCGATCCCCTGGCGGAGGTGAAGATCCAGGAGGTGATCCAGCCGCCCGCGGAGGCGTATGGTGCCGTACACCAGCTCCTGCACCCACCCCCTCTCCGCAGGGGCCAGTGTGGGGGCCACGTCCTCCCAGGCCAGATCCAGTCGGCGCCCCCGATCCACCCGCTCCAGGAGGGTGAGGGCGAGGGTGCGGGGTGGGGTGACTCCGGTCAGCCGAGCATCCCCCGGGTGGGGGAGGAGGGGACGGCGATCTCCCGCTTCGGCATCCGCCCCGCCAGGTAGGCGAGCCGCCCGGCCCGAACCCCCAGCTTCATGGCTTCCCCCATGGCCACCGGATCGTCGGCGGCGGCGATGGCGGTGTTCATGAGGACCCCATCCACCCCCTGCTCCATGGTGGCGCAGGCGTCCGAGGCGGTCCCGACACCGGCGTCCACGATGACGGGCACCTGGAGGCGAGCCTTGATCTCCCGGATGTAGTAGGGGTTCACGAGCCCCAGCCCGCTCCCGATGGGGGAGGCCAGAGGCATGACCGAGACGCACCCGGCGTCTTCCAGGCGGAGGGCGGTGATGAGGTCCTCGTTGGTATACGCCATGACCTTGAACTCCTCGGCCACCAGGATCTTCGCCGCCTCCAGGGTGGCATGGACATCGGGGAGGAGGGTCTTCTCGTCGCCGATGACCTCCAGCTTCACCCACTCGTTGAAGCCGGCGGCGCGGGCCAGGCGGGCGTAGCGGATGGCGTCTTCGGCGGTGTAGCACCCCGCCGTGTTGGCCAGGAGGAAGAACTCCTTCGGGTCGAGGTGGTGCAGGATGGACTCGGATTTCGTTCGGTCCAGATCGACCCGGCGTACCGCCACCGTCACCATCTCGGCGCCGGAGGCCCGGATCGCCCCCACCATCTCCTCATTGGTTCGGTACTTCCCCGTCCCCACGATGAGGCGGGACTCGAACTCGAGCCCCCCCATGGCCAGGGGGGTGTCCACCGGGGCCCGGTCCCTCATCTCCACCGCCATCAACCGCCTCCCACGAAGTGTACGAGTTCGAGTCGGTCCCCGTCGGCGAGGACCGTGCCGTCATAGTCGGGGCGCCGGAGGATCTCCCGATTCCGCTCCACCACCACCATGGCGGGCGTCAGGTCGAACCGGGCGAGCAGCTCCGTCACCGTAGTCCCTTCGGGGACCTCCCGGGTCTTCCCGTTCACCTCCAGCGCAATCATTCGTTCGGTTCCGTCGTCATGAAGTTCACCTCATCCCACGCCACCAGAAAGGACTCCACCGCCCCCGCCGGATCCTCGGCATTCCACACCCCCCGAAGGACGGCGACCCCGGCGGCGCCTCCCCGGCGAAGAAGAGGGACCCGCTCGGGGGTGATCCCCCCGATCCCCACCACGGGAAGCCCCTCCACCAGGGGGAGGAGGGAGGCGAGGTGCTCCACACCGCCCCCCTCCCGCTCCGGGTGGGAGGCGGTGGCGAAGAGGGTTCCCAGAAGAAGGTAATCGAGGGCCCCCCGGTCCGGGGGGGGGAGGGCCGTCCATTCTTCGGAATCGTGGAGGGAGCGCCCCAGGAAGCGGTCCTCTCCCAGAAGCGACCGCGCCACCGCCGGCGGGAGGCCGCTCCCCGGGAGGTGGGCCCCGTCGGCGTTCAGGATCAGCGCCACATCCACCCGGTCGTTCACCAGGATGCGCCCACCGTCTCCGAGCCCGCCCGCTCCCATCACCTCCCTCCCCACCTCCACCAGCCGTCGCCCCCCCATCCCTCGCCCCCGGAGGTGGAGCGCCACCCGGCCGCCACCGGCCTCCAGAGCGGCGGCGGCACGTCGGGAAAAGGCCGGATCGGCCAGGACCCGGTCGTCGGTGACGAGGTGGAGGGGAGGGACCGCTCGCCCCCTCACAGGAATCGGTCCCCCACCTGCGGCCCCGACCCTCGAAGCCAGTCCCCGGCGGGCATCCGCCGCTTCCCGGGCGGCTGCACCTCGCGGAGAAGGACGCTCCCGGAACCCGCGGCCACCCGAAGCCCCTCGGCCGGATCGGCGGAGAGGATGATGCCGGGCTCGGCGCCGGAGGAGAGGGAATCCGGCAACCCATCCTCCGGAACCGGGGAGAAGAGCTTCACCGGCACGCCGTGCCACTCGCTCCACGCCCCGGGGACCATGTCCATCCCCCGGATGTGGTTCGCCACCTCCCACGCCGGGCAGCTCCAGTCGATGCGGGCCACCTCGCGGCTCACCTTGGGGGCGTAGGTGGCGTGCAGGTGGTCCTGCTCCACCTCTTCGATCTTCCCCAGCTCCAGGAGTAGGAGGGTCTCCATGAGGGCTTCGGCCCCCAGCTCCGCCAGCCGGAGGTAGAGCCCGCCGGCGGTGTCGTCAGGGAGGATGGGGAGCTCGCGCTGCAGGAGGATGGGACCCGAGTCGAGCCCCTCCTCCATCCGCATGATGGTGACCCCGGTTTGGTGGTCTCCCCGGGCCACCGCCCAGTTCACCGGCGCGGCGCCGCGGAGCTTCGGGAGGAGGGAGGCATGGACATTCACCGACCCCCGAGGGGGGAACTCCAGCACCTCGGGGCGGAGGATGTGTCCGTACGCCACCACCACTGAGATCTCAGGATCGAGGGCGCGGAGTTCGGCGAGAAAGGGGTCTCCCCGGGGGCGTTCAGGGGTGAGGACGGGGACCCCCTCAGAGAGGGCCACCTCCTTCACGGGAGAGGAGGTCAGAACCCGCCCCCGCCCTGCGGGGCGATCGGGCCGGGTCACCACCCCCACCACCTCGTGCCCCTCGTCCAGGAGGGCCCGGAGGGAGGGGATGGCGAAGTCGGGGGTGCCCCAGAAAAGAACCTTCATGGGCGATTCAGCCCTCCTCCCCCTCCTCCTGGAGCTTCCGGTACCGGCTGAGGAGCATCCGGCGCTTGAGGGCCGAGAGGTGGTCGATGAAGAGGACCCCGTTCAGGTGATCGAACTCGTGCTGGAGCGCTCGGGCGAACATCCCCGTCCCCGACACCTCCACCGGATTCCCCTCCTCGTCCAACCCTCGCATCCGGACGGACGCCGGGCGGCGCACCACGTCGCTCACCCCCGGGATGCTGAGGCACCCCTCCAGATCCCGATCCTCGTCCCGGCTCTGCTCCACGATCTCGGGGTTCACGAGGGCCACGCGGCGGCGAGGCCCCCCATCCTCCTCGGGGGCCTCCACCACGAAGATCCGGAGCGGGACCCCGATCTGGGGGGCGGCGAGCCCGGCTCCCTCGGCGCGCCGCATGGTGAGGAACATGTCGGACACGAGGGCGCGGAGGTCGTCGTCGAAGGCCTCCACCTCGCGGGCCCGCTCCCGGAGGATGGGGTCACCGAGGAGAACGATCTCACGGAGGGGCATGGCCGGCTCCTACGGCTTCCCTTCGCCGGCGTCGGCGAGGCGGCGCGCCACCCGACCCCGCTCCACCACGAGGCGGGTGTTCTCGGCGGTCTTCACCGTAATCCGGTCCTCCTCGGCGTGGACGATGGTCCCGATGATCCCCCCCGAGGTGACGATCTCGTCCCCCTTCCGAAGGGCCTGGATCATCTCTTCGTGGCGCTGCCTCTCCTTCTGCTGGGGGCGAATGAGAAGCCAGTAGAAGATGAGGAAGATGAGGGCGAGCTGGACGAAGATCACCATGAGTCCGCCGCCGCCCTCGGCGGGGGCCATGAGAAGTCCGGTCAGGGGATGGATCACCAGTGACTCCAGAGGTTGTCGGGGTTCATCATGTGTCCCGGGGCGCGCCCCGGGCGGTTCGGTACTCCTCCATCCACTCCCGGCTCCAGGCCAGGAAACTCCCCTCCGGGATCCGTCGCCGCGCCTCTTCGGTGATGCGGTGGAGGAACCGGAGGTTGTGGAGGGAAAGCAATCTGTGGGCGAAGGCTTCTCCGGACACCGCCATGTGCCGGAGGTAGGCCCGGTCGAAGGTGCGGCACCCGTAGCAGTCGCACTCCTCGTCCAGTGGCCGGGTATCCAGGCGGAATCGGGCCGCCTTCAAGTTTACCTGTCCCTCGGCCAGGGTCCAAGCGGTGCCGTGGCGGGCGTTCCGGGTGGCGGCCACGCAGTCGAACATCTCGCACCCCCGGGCAATGGCCTCCAGGAGGTCGTCGGGGTACCCCACCCCCATGAGGTAGCGGGGGCGATCGACGGGAAGCTCCGGATCCAGCGCCTCCAGCGCCTCCCACATCTTCGGCTTGGACTCCCCCACCGAAAGCCCCCCGATCCCGAACCCCGCCCAGTCATCCATCCCCTGCACGTCCCGGGCGTGGTCCCGGCGGAGGTCGGGGTAGACGTTCCCCTGGAGCACGGGGAAGAGCGCCTGGGGAGGATGGGTTCCCTCTTCTCCCAGCTCCCGGAAGCGCACCCGGCATCGCTCCAGCCAGCTCAGGGTGCGGCGATTCGCGGACTCGGCCACCGCGCGGTCACATCCTCCCGGCGGGCACTCGTCGAAGGCCATGATGACGTCGGCGCCCAGCGTGCGCTGGATCTCCATGACGCTCTCGGGGGTGAAGAGGTGGGTCGAGCCGTCGATGTGGCTCTGGAAGGTCACCCCTTCGTCCCGGATGGTGCGGATGTCGGCGAGGGAGAAGACCTGGTACCCTCCCGAATCGGTGAGGATGGGTCCCTCCCATCGCATGAAGGCATGCAGCCCCCCCAACTCCCGGACCTCGCGATACCCCGGACGAAGGTAGAGGTGGTAGGTGTTGGCCAGGATCATGGATGAGCCGATGGCCTCCACCTCCACCGGGGAGAGGGTCTTCACCGCCCCCAGCGTCCCCACCGGCATGAAGGCCGGGGTCTCCACCGGACCGTGGGGGGTGTGGAAGGTCCCCCGACGGGCCGCCCCCTCGGTGGCATGCAGTGCGTAGCGGAATCCGGCGTCGTGGGTCATGGCGGGGAAAGGTAGCGGAAACCCCCAGTGGAGGGGCAGCTTCTCGGGACGATTCCCTCTTCCCCCTTTCCTCCCTTCCTATGGCCACACCCGCAGTCGCCCTGGGCAAGCTGAGAAACAACCCCGAAGGGTTCCTCCGGAGCTACTACCTTCAGGTGGAGCGCGCCATGAACGTGAACGGGATCGCCCAGTACCTCCTGGGAGCGACCGGGACCGTTCTCATGGGCGGTCAGATCCAGTTTGATCGGACCCCGCGCCCCGGTCGGATCCTCGGGGGCCTCCATACGCACAACTCCAAGAACTTCCGGTTCACCCGGGTGGCGGGGGCGGTGGTGGGCGGCAGCGTGACAACGCTGGTCTGGCATGTGGACGTCCAGCAGGCCAACGCCATCAACGTCGGGCAGATCGCCCCGGTACCCGTCTCCCGGGCAGGCCCCGACATCATGGTGACCACCCTCCTTAACGGGTGTTCGTTCGTGTGTGAGGCGGTGGGTCCGAACGTCCTCATGGCCCACATCCAGCCTACCGGAACCTCTTCACCGGCGCTGGAGGCCCAGTTGCACGCCACCGGTGCCCTCGTGGGCGGAGGCCCTCCGGGGACGCTGTCCGTCTTCGGCGGACATCAGTACAACGCCTACGAGGATGCCACCGTGATCGGAGTGCGCCATGGACAGAACTGGCACCTCTTCGCCCAGGTGCACCCTCGAGGGACCCGCAACATCTCACGGGTGGTGGAGTTTTTTGTGGGATGAGGGTGGAATCACCATGGCGTCCCCGTACGAGTAGAATCGATACCCCTGGGCCACCGCCTCTCGGTACGCCGCCATGATCCGGTCGTACCCCGCCAGCGCCCCCACCAGCATGAGGAGGGTGGAGCGGGGGAGGTGAAAGTTGGTGATGAGGGCATCCACCACCCTGAAGGAGTATCCGGGGCCGATGAAGAGCTCCGTCTCGCCCTCACCGGGAGGGACGGTCCCGTCGGGGAGAGCGGCGCTCTCCAGGGTGCGCACCACGGTGGTCCCCACCGCCCACACCCGCCCCCCCCGCTCCCGGGTGCGGGCGATGGCCGCGGACGTTTCCGCGGAAACGCGCCACCGTTCCCCATGCATCCGGTGGCCGGCCAGCGTCTCGCTCTCCACCGGTCGGAAGGTGCCGGGGCCCACATGGAGGGTGACCCGGGCGGTCTCCACCCCGAGCTCCGCAATGCGGGCAAGGAGTTCGGGGGTGAAGTGGAGCCCTGCCGTGGGGGCGGCCACCGACCCGGGGGTGTGGGCGTAGACGGTCTGGTACCGCTCCCGATCCAGCGGTTCGTCGTCCCGGTTCAGGTAGGGAGGTAGGGGGATGCGGCCGAACCGCTCCAGCGCCTCCTCTCCGCCCAGCGGGGTCTCCAGGCTCACGATGCGCCCGCCGTCGGGGGTCCCCTCCTCGATGAGAACCTCCAGTTCAGGAGCCACCAACACCCGACGACCGGGTTTGAGCTTGGAGCCGGGGCGAACGAGGGCTTCCCACCGGGTGAGCTCCTCATTCGCCGGTCGGAGGAGGAGGACCTCGCACCGGGCCCCGGTGGGTTTCCGCCCCAGGAGGCGCACCGGGATGACCCGACTCTCGTTCAGGACCAGGAGGTCGCCGGGAGCCGGCAGCTCGGGGAGATCCCGGAACCGGAGGTGCCCGAAGGAGGACCCATCCTCCCGGGGAACCACCATGAGGCGGCTTTCGTCGCGCCGTTCGGTAGGGTACCGGGCGATGAGGGACTCGGGGAGGGGATAGTCCCAGGCCTCGGTACGGGTGAGGTCGAGGGAAGCGGCGCTCACTCTTCCCCGAAGAGCGACGACTGGTCGGCGAGGGCCGCAGGAGGGGTCATCCCGAAGCGGCGGTATGCCCGGGGAGTGGCCACTCGTCCCCGAGCGGTGCGCATGAGGAATCCCTCCTGGATGAGGAAGGGTTCGTAGACCTCCTCCAGGGTGCCCTGGTCTTCGCCGAGGGCCACCGCCAGCGAGGCAAGCCCCACCGGCCCCCCCTCGAACTTCTCGATGAGGGTGCGGAGAATTCGCCCATCCATCTCGTCGAGCCCGTATTCGTCCACATCCAGAAGCTCAAGGGCGGCGCGCGCCACCTCATCGTCGATGACCCCGTTTGCCCGAACCTGGGCGTAGTCCCGGACGCGGCGGAGGAGCCGGTTCGCCACCCGGGGGGTCCCGCGGGCGCGTCGAGCCAGCTCCAGCGCCCCCTCCTTGGTGGCCTTCACCCCCAGGAGGTAGGCGCTTCGGAGGACGATGGTCCGGAGGTCTTCGGGGGGGTAGAAGTTGAGGCGCTGAACGATGCCGAAGCGAGCCCGCATGGGGGAGGTGAGGAGGCCGAAGCGGGTGGTGGCCCCCACCAGGGTGAAACGCTTCACATCCATGGTCATGGTCTGGGCTTTCGGACCTTCGGAGAGCCGGATCTCGATCCGATAGTCCTCCATGGCGGGGTAGAGGAACTCTTCGATGATGGGGCGCAGGCGATGGATTTCGTCGATGAAGAGGATGTCCCCCTCATCCTGATTGGTGAGCATCCCCACCAGGTCGGCGGCCTTCTCCAGGATGGGTCCCGAGGTGGTGCGGAGCCGCACCCCCATCTCCTCCGCCATGAGGGCTGCCAGGGTGGTCTTTCCCAGCCCGGGAGGGCCGTGGAAGAGGAGATGGTCGAGAGGTTCACCTCTCTGCTTCGCCGCCTCGATGGCGATCTGGAGCGCCTCCTTCACCTTCGCCTGTCCCACGAATTCGTCCAGGCGGGAGGGGCGGAGGGAGGGCTCGCTCCCCCGGTCCTCGTCCAGCGCTTCGGGGGTGGTAACTTCGTAGCGGTCGGTCATCTCGCCTCGTTCATGAGTGGGCCAGCGCCTTCCGGATGAGCTCGGGGAGTTCGGGGCGCTCTCCGTCCCGGAGAATGGCCCGTACCCGCTGGTCCGCCTCGGCGAAGGTGAGTCCGAGCGAGATGAGGGCCTGGACGGCCGCATGCGTCAGATCACCGGGTCCGGAGGTCCCCGCCCCCTCGAACTCCAGGTCGGTGACCCGTTCGGTCAACTCCAGGATGAGGCGTTCGGCGGTCTTTTTCCCCACCCCCGGCACCTGCACCAGCGCCGCCACATCCCGCTCCACCAGCGCCCGCACCAGTCGGCGGGCCGAGTAGGTGGAGAGGAGCGCGATGGCCATGCGCACCCCCACCCCCTGGGCGGTGAGGAGGCGCCGGAAGAGGGTGCATTCTGCGGCCTCCATGAATCCCACCAGGATCTGGGCGTCTTCCCGCACCAGATGTACGGTGCGGAACTCCACCGGCTCCCCCGCCGCCGGGAGGTGCTCCACCACCGAGAGGGGGACCTCCACCTCGTACACCACCCCACCGGGGGTGGCCACCTCAGCGCGTTCCCCCTCGAGGGCCAGGAGGGTTCCTCGCACTCTCGCGATCATGGCGCCCTCCGGGCGGTAAAGCGGTTCTGGACGAAGCCTGCGCCGGTGCCATCCACCCCCAGCACCAGGTGGCAGAGCGCGGCGGCCACCCCGTCGGCGGCGTCGGAGGGGGTGGGGGGC
Organism: Gemmatimonadota bacterium; assembly: GCA_050485305.1. GTDB lineage: Bacteria > Gemmatimonadota > Gemmatimonadetes > Longimicrobiales > Gaopeijiaceae > JBJHBD01. The sequence goes on along the minus strand of JBJHBD010000003.1, from coordinate 2,923 downwards.
GACTTGAGGCGGAGGCGCTCCTGCACCATGTACCCCACCTGCTCCTTCGTGGCGTTCCCATTCCCCACGACGGCCTTCTTGATCTCCCTGGGAGCATACTCCACCACCGGAAACTCGCGGAGAGCCGCGGCCAGGAGGATAGCACCACGGGCATGACCGAGGACGAGGGCCGATTTTACGTTCTTCCCCTGGAACACGTTCTCCACCACCACCGCCGCGGGGGTAAAGCGCTCCAGAATGGCCTCCACCCCCTCATAGATGGTGCGGATCCGCTCCGCCAGCGGTCGGCCCGCCTTCGGACGGATGACCCCGCACTCGAGAAGGACGGCGGGGCCGCCACCCCTGCGGGCAACGACACCGTACCCCGTCACCGTGGTCCCTGGATCGATCCCCACCACCACCAGGTCGGGGTGATCGGTCACGCCATGGCCTCGGCCATGGCCGCTTCGTCGATGTTGGCGTTGGAGTAAACCTTCTGGACGTCGTCGTGGTCGTCGAGGGCGTCCAGGAGCTTGATGAGCTTCAGGGCGTCCCCCCCCTCCACATCCACCTCGTTCTTTGGGATCATGTTGAGTTCGGCCTGGGAAAAGGCCAGCCCAGCTCCCTTCAGCCCCTCCTGCACCTCGTGGAAGGATTCCACCTCAGTGGTGATGATGAACTCCCCCTCCTGCTGCACCACGTCGTCGGCCCCCGCCTCGAGGGCCGCCTCGAGCACCGCCTCTTCCGTGTGGTTCTCGGCATCAATGAAGATCTGCCCCTTTCGATCGAACTGCCACGCCACCGAGCCGGAGGTCCCCAGATTCCCCCCGTTTTTGGAGAGGATGTGGCGCACCTCGGCCACCGTCCGGTTCTGGTTGTCGGTGGTGGTCTCGATGTAGAGGGCGACCCCCCCGGGGCCGTACCCCTCGTAGGTGATCTCCTCGTAGGAGACCCCCTCCAGTTCGCCGGTCCCCCGCTTGATGGCCCGGTCGATGTTTTCCTGCGGCATGTTGGCGGCCTTGGCCTGATCCACCGCCAGGCGGAGGCGGGGGTTGAAGTCCGGTTCCCCTCCTCCCTCGCGAGCCGCCACGCTGATCTCCCGGATCAGCTTCGTGAACACCTTCCCCCGCTTGGCGTCGAGGACCGCCTTCTTCCGCTTGATCTGCGACCACTTGTTATGACCTGCCACACCCGTCTCCCGTTTCTGGGGGTTCGCGCCGGCCTCAAATATAGAGGGGCGCGCCGGTGACCGTCAGCGGGTCTCCACCCGGGTGATGTGGAGGTTCAGGTTGTGGTTCACCCTGAGGCCGTAGTGCCCCTCCACCGGGAGGTCGCCCCGGGGGCGCCGATCCACCTGGGTCCCGTTCACCCGGAAGACGATCTCTGAGGCTCCCACCTCGACGGTGAGAGTGTAGGGGACGGTCATAGCCCCTTCAGGGCGCCCATCCCAGGAAGGGATGGCCTCGTGCTCGGTCCACCCCTGGACGTCGTGGAGGTCGGCGCCGTCCCGGACGCGGATCATGTAGCGGCCATCGCGGCGGACGAGGAAGTACCCGTACCCCTGCGCCTCCCGGTCGTGAAGCTCCGACCCTCCGAAAAAGAGTCCGAAAGACTCGCGCCGCTGACCCGGGTCGAAGAGGTGGATCTCCGTCTCCAGGGTGTAGCTTCCGCCGGCGCGGAAGTCGTGCTGGTAAAAGATCCCCGAGGGCCCGGTGGTGATGTGCCAGCCGGGGGGCATGTCGGTGAACTCCAGCCCGCCGGGGTCGCCCCCATGGGCCGCGTGGTCCATGGCCGGGTTGTCGAAGTGGGCCATCCATCCGTCGGGGAGGGCCGGGTGACGGTTGGCGTGGTGGTCGGCGTGGTCCTGGGCGATGAGGGGGGCGGCTGCGAGGAGGGCCGCCAGCGCCCAGAAGGGGGCTCGGTTCCGCATGGGAAGCTCCGGGTGAGGGTGGGGTCCGTCGGGGGGATGGGTTCTCCGGGGTTTCTCCGTATCCGGTTCCCCTCCCCGAAAAGTGTCACCCTGCCTTCGTCGCCGCCATGACCGGTGCTGTTCGGGTTGCGCTCGGGGCCGGCGCCGATTCGCTGCCCGGTTCAGTACGGGACGGCGAGAATGTCGGTGCGGTTGAAGTCGTCGCCCTTGAAGAGGAGGGGCTCTCGCTCTGCCATGGCGGTCCCGTAGCTGAAGCAGTCCCCAAGATTCAGTACGGCGGGATCTCCCGCCCCCTTTCCGAATCGGGCATATCCAAGCCTTGCGAGTCGTGCCGCCTCCGGAGAGAAGGGCACGACTTCCAGTCCAAGCCGGTGAAGGAGGGCGTCGAGGGCGATCTCGCCGGCAGAGCCCTTCCGGGCCGTGAGTATGGCGCCGGCCTCTACGAGGGTCGGTGCTCCTACCAGGCGGCGCTCGGCGCGTCGAATGGCCCGCAGCATCCGGGGTGCCTCCGCCTCGGAGAAGAGGATGGTAAGAAGTGCCGAGGTATCGATGACCATGTGGGGTTACGTGGGGAGGCCGTGGGAATCGTACCCCAGGATTTCTTCAGGAGAGCGGTCATCCCGATCAGGTATGGCGGCGAGGAATGCCTGGATTTCGGCCACCTCGGCGTCCATGAGATCGCCATCCCGGTCATCACCCAGGGCAGACAGACGGCGTTCCAGCGCCTCGGTCACCACCTCGGTAAGGGTCTGGCCAGTCCGCTCAGCCACCTGGTGGGCGAGCTGGTGCGCCCGCTCGCTCTTGATATTCAACGCCATTCTTCCTCCAGGGTAGATAGGTGGAAATTTATCTACCGGTCTACCATTTGACAGGTCCTCCGGCTGGTCCGCGGCCCGACGCTCCGGTTTGCCGCCACCCCCATCGTCCCCGTCGTCCCCGTCGTCCCCGTCGTCCCCGTCGTCCCCGTCGTCCCCGTCGTCCCCGTCGTCCCCGTCGTCCCCGTCGTCCCCGTCG
>JBJHBD010000002.1:0-61315 GCA_050485305.1 Gemmatimonadota bacterium | reverse complement strand
GAGATATCCCATGGTGCACCTCATGCAAGTGGTGACGAATAAGCGACTTGCATAAATATACGACCCCGTATTTCGGCCTCCGGAAAGGCCCCTGGAAGCCGCAAGGAGGGGGGTGAGGGTGCCGAAATGGGTCGAGGAACCCTCCACGACCGCCTGAGCGCCGTGTAGGCGCCGTGAACCGGGTCTCAGGGAGAGGGGGAGGAAGCCGCCATCCCCGCAACTCAAATCCTGTCAATAGGTTGGACCTCGAATCGCATGTCTGGATGGGACAACGTTTTCCACATCGCACCGGGTGGCCGAGGAAACCGCGCCCGGGACGAGAAGGCCCCGAACACGAACCCCGGGATCTCAACCTCCGTCCCGGAACCCCATCCCCGACATTACCTTCGTGGCCTGAACATCGGAGTTCGTCGGATCCACCCAATTATCCGGAAACGAAGATGCGCATCGTCGGAGGACGCTGGGCCGGGCACCCCCTCATCTCGCCAGGTGAGCGGATACGCCCTACCTCCGAGGCGCTCCGTGGCCGCTGGCTCGCCACGCTGGGGTCCGAACTGGAGGGTGCCCGGGTCCTCGACCTTTTCGCAGGTACCGGCGCGCTGGGATTGGAGGCGCTGTCGCGGGGCGCCTCCCGGGTCGACTTCGTGGAGTGGAGTCCCGCGGCGCTTCACGCCCTCAAGGGAAATGTGGCCGCCCTCAAGGCACGCGACCGAACGCGGATCTTCCGAAAGGACGTCTTCGCGTTTCTGGGGGGGGTAACCGCGGAGCATGACGAACAAGAAGGGGTGAGCGCGGAGCATGACGATCAAGACCAGACTCCCCCCTACAACCTCATCCTGGCCGACCCGCCCTACACCTCCACCCTCGCCGCCCGTCTTGCCCGGGTCTGGCTGGCGCGAGACCAACTGCATCGCCCCCTCTCCCGCATCCTCTCGGTGGAGCACCCCGTCGGCGCCGAACTCCCGCCCGGGGGAAGCACATGGGTGCTTGACGGGAGCGCGGTCACGAACTGGCGCGCCGACGCCTCCTGAGCCCATCCACCAGGGGAAGGAGGAAGATGAGGGCGGTGAGCGCCCAGATCCCCATCGCCAGGGGTGAAGAGACGAGCACCCCCCAGCCCCCGGCTCCCATCGCGATGGCGCGCCGGAGGTTCTTCTTCATGAGGGGACCCAGCACCAGCCCGAGGATGACCGGCGCCAGGGGGATCCGAAGTTTCCGGAATCCCCATCCCACCGCCCCGAACGCCACCATGAGCCCCAGATCGAAGACGCTGGAGTTCACGGCGTAGACCGCCACGAACCCCAGCCCGGCCACGGCGGGGACCAGGATCCAGCGAGGGACTTCCAGCACCTTCACGAAGAGCCCCACAAGGGGGAGGTTGAGGGCCAGGAGGAAGAGGTTCCCGATGTACATGGAGGCCACGAGCCCCCAGAACACCTCGGGACTCCGGTCCAGGAGGAGAGGGCCGGGGGTCACGTTCAGCCCGAGGAGCGCCCCCAGGAGCACCGCCGTCGTCGCGCTTCCGGGGACCCCCAGAGTGAGGAGGGGAATGAGAGCTCCCGTGGCCGACGCGTTGCTCGCCGCCTCCGGCGCCGCCACCCCCCGGAGATCCCCCTTCCCGAAGGTCCCCTCCCGATCCACGATGCGCTGTTCTGCGCCGTACGCCACGAAGGTGCTCACCGTCCCCCCCGCTCCGGGGAGGACCCCCATGAAGAACCCGATGACGCTCCCCCGAAGCATGGTCCACTTGGTGGAAAGTAGCTCCTTCAGAGAGATCATGGCCTTCCCCACCCTCGTCCCGCCCGCCCCCTCCACCCCCCTCTGCTCCAGGAGGAGGAGAACCTCGCTCACTGCGAAAAGCCCCAGGGTCACCACCACGAAGTCCAGCCCGTCCAGGAGGCGGAGTTCGCCGAAGGTGAAGCGGGGCACGGCGCTGTTGGGGTCGAGCCCCACCGCCGCCAGGAGGAGCCCGAAGCCGGTGGCGAGCAGCGCCTTCGGGAGGCTCCCCCCGGAAAAGGAGGAAAGGGCCGCGAAGGCCATGACCATGAGGGCGAAGTACTCGGCGGGCCCGAATCGGATGGCCCACCCTGCCAGCGCCGGCGCCAGGAGCACCAGCCCGAAAATCGAGAGGGTTCCCCCCACGAAGGAGGCCACCGCGGCGGTGGCGAGCGCCGCTCCGGCCCGCCCCTTCCGGGTCAGCGGGTACCCGTCGATGGCCGTCACCACCGCCGACGTCGTCCCCGGCACATTCAGGAGGATGGTGCTGATGGAGTTCCCGTACTGGGAGCCGTAGTAGATCCCCGCCAGGAGAATGAGCGCCGACTCCGGCGGGATCCCCACCGCGAAGAGGACCGGGATCAGGATGGCGATGGCGTTGATGGGCCCGATCCCCGGGAGCATCCCCACCACCGTTCCCAGGAAGACCCCGCCCAGTGCCAGCCCCAGGTTGAGGGGGCGGAGCGCCACCGCAAAACCGTCCAGGAGGAGGAAGAAGGCGTCCACGCTTCCCTACCCGGTGGGCCCGTCGAGAGGAACGCCGGCCGCCCCATCGAGCACACCGGCCGACCCGTCGAGGAGGAAGAGCTCCCCCACCGGGAGGGGCACCCCGAGCCCGTACACGAAGAGAAGGAAGAGCCCTCCCGCCAGCGCGAGGGCGGCAAGCGCCGCGGGACCCATCCTCCCGCCCATGAGGAGGGCCAGGACCCACATGACCCCTCCCACCGAGACCACGAACCCCAGGGTGGGAAGGAGCACCGGCACCAGCGCCATGGCCAAGAGGGCCGGAAGTACCCGGAGGATGGGGGTCCGGGGGAGGGATGGTTCCCCGGCCTCCGGCTCGGCTTCCGCCATCCCCCTCCCCTCGGGCCTCCATACCATCCACCCGGCACCCACCGCCATGAGGGCGAGCGCCACCAGGGGGAAGGCCCGGGGTCCCACCGGGTCGGCGATGAAGTTCACCCGGAAACCCCACGCGGCGATGCCGGCGAGGAGGGTGACCGTCAGGAGGAGGGCACCGGCCCACCGTTCGGCCACCCTCACTCGATGAGCCCCATCTGGCGGGAGAGCAGGCGCAGCTCCTCCACCTGTTCCCGGACAAACCGCTCGAAGTCCGCCCCCGCCATGAACCAGGGGGCGAGGCGGCTCCGGGCGCGCTCCCGCTCCCAACTCTCCGACGCGGCGACCCGCTCGAGGAGTTCCACCCACCCGTCATAGCGGCCCTCCGGAAGACCCGGCGGGAGGTAGAACCCCCGCCAGGTGATCCACTCCACCGGATACCCCACCTCCCGGGCGGTGGGAACGTCGGCGAGCGCTCCCCCCACCCGTTCGGCGGCCAGGACCGCCAGGACCCGGAGCCCTCCCACCTCCACCTGGGACTCCACCTGCGTCACCTCGCCGGAGTAGACCTCCACGAACCCGCCCAGGAGGGTGGTCATGGCCTCCCCTCCGCCATCGAAGGGGATGTAGCGCACCGCCAACGGGTCGATCCCCGCCCGGGAGGCCAGGAGGAGCATCTTCATGTGATCCTGCCCCCCCACGGCGCTCCCCCCGCTGACCCGGATGCGGGAGGGGTCCCGGCGCCAGTCCGCCAGGAGCGATTCCAGGTCGCTCCACGGCGAGTCGGGGCGCACCGCTACGATCCCGTGATCGGTGGCGATCCCCCCAAGCCAGCGCACGTCGTCCTCGTCCAGGTGGGCAAACTGGCGCTGCGCAAGGCGGAGGAGGGTGGCCGGGCTCGCCGCCACCACCACATTCCCGTCGCCCTGTCGCTGCCCCACCGTGTGGGCGTAGGCGATCCCCCCGCCGGCGCCCGGGAGGTTCACCACCCGCATGAACCCGGGCCCCTCGCCCATCTCCTGGAGGGTGCGGGCGAAGGCTCGGCAGGTCAGGTCCCACCCGCCCCCGGCGGCGGCAGGGGCCAGGCACTCCCATCCTCCGGTCCGAGCCGGCTCGCGGCAGCCGGAAAGGAGCAGAAGACCCGGAAGGAGGAGGGTCCATCCCCAGCGAGAGGCGCTCAGCGCCACCGGGACCGTCCCACTCTCGTCAGCGCTCCCCCCCTGGATTCAGGAGGATGGGCGCCTGTCCCGGCAGCTCCCGGACCCGGTGCACCGGGAGGAATCGCCCCACCGCCTTCTCCGCCGCGTACCACCCGGCACTGGCAAAGGAGTCCACATCTTCCGGCTCCATCATGGCGAAGAGGAGAACGGCCATGGGCTGGGTGGAGCGGGCCAGGTAGGCCCCCGCAGGGAGGGTCACCCGTCGAGCCTCTGTGGAGGTGGCCACCTCCCGCGGGATGTACCCCTCGTAGGTGCCGTCAGCGTAGCTCACCGACTCGAGGCGGAAGCTCTCCACCTCCACCTCCACCGGCGCCTCGAAGCGCTCCACCTCGATCCCGTGGGCCATGAGGTGCTCGGCCAGGTCGCCGCGGTGGGGCTCGATGACGTACCCCAGAGGGCGGACCCGGGAGAGGACCGGGACGGCGCGGTCATTCCACTCCACCTCCAGATCCAGGATCCGACCGGTGGGCTCGAAGCCCGGGCCGTCGGCGCGGGGGCGCATCTCGGGCATCCGGTAGGGGACCCTCCCCGACGACTCGAAGCGCACGGTCACCACGATGGAGTCGGCAGGGTCCCATCGGGCCCCGAGGCGCGCCATCTCATCGCGTCCCTCGGCCACCGCCCCCAGAACCTCGCCGGGATTCTCCGCCACGTAGCGGGCAAACCCCTCCATGGCGAGGTACTGCCAGCGAGCCCGGGCCTCGAGATTCACCCGGGCGTCGATCTCTCTCCGGCTCTCGTAGAGGAGGGTAACGGCGTTACGCGCACCCCCGTAGCTCCGGAGGGTCCGCACCCCGTACTCCGCCGCCAGGATCCCCACCTCCGCCACCTGCCGGGGGTCGGAGGGCTGGAGGTGATAGGGGAAGTACGTATACCCTCCCCCCTCGATGGCCCCCTGCACCGCGTCGTGGGCGGGGCCTGCCGAGACGGCCCGGGGTGCGGTAGGCCCGTTCAGATTGGAGGGGTGAAGCGCATAGAAGTCGTACCAACGGGGGCCGGTGAGCTCGTGGGCGTCCACGATGACGTGGGGGCGCCAGGGGCGAAGGACGCGCTCCACGATGACCCGGGTCTCGGGGTTCTGGAGAAGGACGTAGTCCCGATTGATGTTGAAGCCCGCCCGGTTGGCCCGGGTCCCCCACGTCCCCGCCTCCCCACCGTCGGGGTTCTGCTGGGGGATGAAGATGAAGACCACCTCGTCGAGGAGGGATTGGAGGGGGCCGAAGGCCAGATCCCGGGCGAAGAGCATGAGCCCCTCCTTCCCGGCCTGCTCATCCCCATGGACCTGCGCCCCGATGTACATGACCGGCCTCCCGGTGGCGTGGGCATCGGCGGGGTGCGCCACCGCCGGGCGGGAGAGGGTGAGGAGGTACATGGGGCGCCCCTCCCGACTCTCGCCCACCTGCGCCAGACGGGCCTCCGGGGAGCGGATCGCCAGCTCCCGGTAGAAGCGGACCACATCGTCATGGGGGGTGACCTCGGTCCACCCGGAGCGCTCGGCGTGGGTGGTGAGGGCGGGATCGGCGGCGGGGGCCTGCGCCCGGAGAGGGGCGGAGGCGAGGACGATCCAAACGAGGGTGAGGAGGAAGGTGCGGGGACCCATCCTCCCGGAACCGGAAAAGGGATGCATGTGTGGTAAGGGTTCGGGTGCACGTTGCGAGGAATCCGTAAACTTCTTGCCTCGCCCTTCCCTTTCCGAATAACATCCTTTCCACGCTCCTGGCCACCCCTCCCCACGGGGAGGCCCGGCCATCCACCCCCCCACCGCCGGTCGCCTTCATGCGCGGGATCTTCGCTCCGGCCCTTCTGGCCCTGACTCTTTCCGGTTGTTTCGCCTACACCCCGGTGGCGCTGGACTCCGCCCGTCCGGGGGAGGATGTCCGGGTACGCATCTCGGCGGAGCAGGCGCGGGAGATCGACGCCCTCCTCCTCCGGGAAACCCAGGTCCTCGACGGTCGCCTTCTGGAGGTGGGACCCTCCTTCCTCCTGGAGGTCCCGGTGGCCTCCAATCTCCAGGGGGGCGCCATGCAGAGCCTGAACCAGCGAATTCGCCTGGACCGTTCCGGGATCGTGGGAGTGGAGTTGAGGCAACTGGATCGGACCCGGACCGGCATCGTGGTGGGAGGAGCCGGGATCATCGTCCTGGGGGCGGTCGTCTGGGCGCTCTCCCGGGAGCTGGGTGGGGATACACGAACCGATCCCCCGCCTCCCGCCGAGTGGCGCGGGCGTCACCCCTCCACCTCTCCCCTTCTTCGGCTCCAGCCATGAACGGGCGCCTCCCGCTCCTTCGCCTCCTCGCCCTGCCGGCGATCGCGCTCATCCTCCTCCTCCCCGCCTGCCTGGATGGAGGGTTCGTGTCTCTCGGAGGGCCCCTTCGCCTCACCCTGACGGTGGATCAACCCACAGTGGATCTGGGGCGCAGCCACGTCTTCCGCCTGGAGGCGCAGGGACAGCAGCTCCTGGGCCTGATCCTGGAATATGGGGATGGGCACTCCGATTCCATCCCCACCGCGGGGGCTCAGACCGCCTCCCACGCCCAGGCCCACATCTTCGAGGAGCCGGGGACCTACCTGGTCCGCGCCCGGGCGGAGGACGGCTCCGGTCAGGTGGCCCGGGATTCGGTGACGGTGACCGTCAGACCCCTCCCGTAGAGGTGCCGGCGGAAGTAAAGATTCTCACGGGGCGTTGACAGATCCGTACACCCCCGGGCATGATGATGGGATTCTCGCAACGACGTCTCTTCGCCACGATGTCGGGTTCCACCTGCAACCACGAGGATCCAGATGAAGAAGCTCATCTGTTCGTCCTGGAGATTCGCCCTCCCCGCGCCGCGCCTACCGGCTGCGGCGTTCCTGTTGGGATGCCTCGCCCTGGCCCTCCCCTTGCACGTCGCCGCCCAGAACACCGGGACCGTTTCCGGTGAGGTACGCGACGCCATGACCGGCGCCCCCCTCGCCCAGGTGCAGACCTACCTGGAAGGGACGGGGCTCGGGATGCTCACCAACGCCCAGGGGCGATTCACCATCGCCAACGTCCCCGCCGGGACGTACACCCTTCGTCTACAACGGATCGGATACCAGCAGGCCACCCGGGAGATCTCGGTGGCCGCCGGGGAGACGGTCCAGCTCGAGTTGACCCTCTCCACCCAGGCCCTCGGACTGGATGAACTGGTGGTGACGGGGACCGCGGGCGCCGCTCGCCGCAGAGAGATCGGGAACACCATCTCCCAGATCGAGATGGCCAACGTGGTGGAGCCGCCCGTCAACATGGACGCCCTCCTCCAGTCCCGGGTCACCGGGATGACGGTGACCCCCGGGTCGGGCTCCATCGGCTCCGGCTCCCAGATCCGTCTCCGGGGGAACGTCTCCGTGGCCATGAGCAACCAGCCCATCGTCTACATCGACGGGGTTCGGGTGCGGAGCGACGGCTACGCGAAGAACGTCCCCAACACCGGCTTCCAGAGCCGGAGCAACAACGACGTGTCGTCGCCCTTCAACGACATCAACCCCGCCGACATCGAGCGGATCGAGGTCATCAAGGGCGCCGCCGCCACCACCCTCTACGGGACGGAGGCGGCCGCCGGGGTGATCCAGGTCTTCACGAAGCGGGGGCGGCCCGGAGCCGCCCAGTGGACCTTCCAGATGGATCAGGGGGTTGCTCGGGTCCTCCCCTTCGGACCCAGCACCGCCGATCGCCCTCCCTCGGAGCCGGCGCGCACCTCGGCGGGTGGGCGCTCGGAATACCTCTTCATCGACCCCTGGCTCCGGGATGCGTGGCAGCAGCGCTACTCCCTCTCGGTGGCCGGGGGGCGGGACGACTTCCAGTACTTCGTTTCCGGTACCCTCACCGACAACGAGGGCGTCCTCCCCAACGACATGGAGAACAAGCTGAACCTCCGGGGGAACTTCGCCTTCTCTCCCATCCCCACCCTCCAGCTCCAGTGGAACAACTCCTTCACCCAGACGGAGATGGAGTACACGGCGGTGGGGAACAACGCCCACGGCCTCACCCTGAACGCCTTCCGGCGGGACCGGAACTACGCCGGATCGGAGGACCGGGAGCACATCGATCCCCTCCTGAACCAGGAGATCACCACCCAGATCGAGCACTACATCACCGGAGCCACGGCGACCTGGACCCCCATCAACGACCTCACCAGCCGCCTTACCCTCGGGTATGATCTGGCGCTCCAGAACAACCGGAATCTGCGCCCCTTCGGCTTCGACCTGGCACCCACCGGGATCCTCGCCGACCGACGGCACCGATTCTCCACCTTTACGGCGGACCTGGCCAACACCTACAACCTCCGCCTCACCTCCGACCTTCGGACCTCCCTCTCGGTGGGTGGACAGATGGTGACCACCGAGACCGAGGAGACCGGCGCGTACGGGGAGAACTTCCCCGGCCCCGGCCGCCCGGTGGTGGATGCCGGTGGGACCACCCTCGGCTTCGAGTCCCGGCAGCGGGTCATCAACGCCGGGTTCTTCGGGCAGGCCATGTTCGATTTCCGGAACAAGTACTTCCTGACCCTGGGACTCCGGATGGACGGAAACAGCGCCTTCGGTGAAAACCTGGGGCTCCAGAGCTACCCGAAGGTGAGCTTCTCCTGGGTCACCTCCGACGAGGACTTCTGGAACCCGGACTGGGGGCAGCTCAAGCTGCGCACCGCCTACGGTCACTCCGGGCGGGCCCCCGGCGCCTTCGACGCCGTCCGGACATACAACCCGGTGGGGTGGGGTGCCGAGCCCGCCTTCTTCCCCCTCAACGTGGGGAATCAGGACCTGGGCCCCGAGCGCACCGCCGAGTTCGAATACGGATTTGACGGGTCCTTCCTGGATGAGCGGCTGAGCCTGGACTTCACCGGGTACCGGGCGCGCACCACCGACGCCCTCTTCGAGGTCCGCCAGATCCCCTCTTCCGGGTTCCTCGGCAGCCAGCTCGAGAATGTGGGTGAGTTGAAGAACGACGGATGGGAGCTCACCGCCAACGCCTCCCTCATCCGCGGGGTGGACTGGGGGTGGGACGTGGGCGCCAGCTACTCCGCCAACCGCTCCGAGGTGGTGAGCCTCGGCGGTTCTCCCGAGTTCTCCCTCGGGGACTTCGGATGGGTGGTGGAGGGAGCCCCCGTCCCGGTCATCCGCGCCCGCTGTGTGGTGAACGCCGGAGAGCTCGCCGATCCCATCTATGAGAACGACTGCGAGATCGGGCCGGCCAACCCCACCCGCATCATCGGGATGAACACCACCGTGCACCTCCCCCGGGGGATGCTGGTCACCACCCGCGGCGAATACCAGGGAGGCCACTTCATCTACGACCTGGCCGCCTTCAACGCCGTCACCCGGTCGGTGATCTGGGCCGGGTGCTACAACGTCTACAAGATCGAGCAGACGCAGGGGCGGGACATGGTTCCGGCGGAGGAGCGGGCACGCTGCTTCCTCCCCACCCGGGCGGACCATCACATCTATCCGGCGGACTTCTTCAAGATCCGGGAGGTGACCTTCCACGCCCCCATCCCCGACCGGTTGGTCCCCGGGGCCAGCCGGGCCACCTTCACCCTCTCGGGGCGGAACATCTTCCGCTGGACGAAGCCCGAGTTCCGGACCTTCGACCCCGAGATGTCCAACAACTCCGGGTTCGAGGCCACGGTACGGTCCATCTCCGAGCACGTCCCCGCCCCGTCCGTCTGGACGGCGTCCATCCGGGTGAACTTCTGATGAGGAGCAGAACGATGCGCATGCGCACAAAGGCCCTCCTCGGAGGGATGAGTCTCGTGATTCTCGCCGCCGGGTGTGACTTCGAAGTGGTGAACCCCGGCCCCATCCAGGAGGTGTTCCTGGAGGAACAGCTCGCCCAGCCCGCGGTGGTGAACGGGATGGGGCGCGCCCTCGCCCAGGGGCTCAACTGGGTCGGGTACACCGGGGCCGCCATCACCCGGGAGATCCACCCGGCCGGCTCCACCGCGGCTTTCGGGATCTCCAACGAATGGTCGGCGGGGATCCTTCGCGCCGATGACCGCAACCTGAACACCCACTGGCAGCAGGCCGCTCGGGCTCGCTGGCTCGCCGAATCGGGTGTGGCGCGGATGGAGGAGGTCGGCCCCGCCTCCCAGCCCCTCATGACCCAGGCCCGTCTCTGGGCCGGGTACTCGAATCGACTCCTGGGCGAGCACTACTGCGAGGCCGTCATCGACGGGGGTTCCCTCCAACCCCGGTCCGAGTTCTTTGACCGGGCGGAGCGCTACTTCTCCGACGCCATCAGCAGCGGCACCGGAGACCTGCGCACGGCCGCCCTGGCCGGGCGTGCTTCGGTGCGGATGCACATGGGCAGGTACCAGGAGGCCGCGGCCGACGCCCAGGAAGTCCCCACCGGGTTCAACTACAACCTCCCGTACTACAGCGTGGGGTCCGACGACCAGCGGAACCGGATCGCCTGGGCCTCCGCCGGGACCCCGTACCGGGCCCACACCCTCTGGAACACCGTCTATGAGGACATGGCCTTCTCCAACGAAAACCCCGACGGAGATCCGCGGGTGAGCTATCTGTACACCCCCGGCCAGACGGGCGACGCCGCCATCCAGTGCTGCGGCCAGGTCCCCTTCAAGCGGCAGCAGAAGCACGCCACCGACGCCGCCCCCATCCGCCTCTCGTCCGGGCGGGAGATGCGCCTCATCCAGGCCGAGGTGCTCCTCATCGGGGGGAACTGGGAGGGCGCCCTCGCACTCATCAACGAGGTTCGGGCATACTCCGACCAGGCGGCGGTGACGGCGAACGGGGTAAACGAGACCTGGACCCGCCTCAAGCGGGAACGGGGAATCGAGCTCTGGCTCGAAGGTCGTAGACTCGGGGACATGTTCCGCTGGAACGCGGCGAGCCGCCCCGGCGACTATGATGCTCTTGAGACACCGGGAGGGGGCTCCAACCTGACGCAACAGGATCTCTGCCTCCCCATTCCGCCCTCGGAGCAGGAAACAAACCCGAACGTGCCCATCGCCTGACGGGAACGCTTCAAAAACGTCCTCACCCCGGGGATACGGGCCCGGGTCGGCAACCTGCCGGCCCGGGCCTTCCCGTATCTACCTCGGGACAGACCGCCCAAACGGCCCCCCATGACCAACCCACAGGCTCCCTCCTCCGCGCTCCCTCGGACACTCCGCCTCCCGGACCTCACCCTCATCGTGGTGGGCACCGTCATCGGTTCAGGGATCTTCATCGTCCCTGCCGTCGTGCTCCGTCACACCGGAGGGAGCATGGGGATCGCCCTCCTGATCTGGCTCATCGCCGGACTCCTTTCCCTCATGGGCGCCCTCACCTATGGGGAGTTGGGCGCCTCGGAACCGGAGGCCGGCGGACTCTACGCGTACGTGCGCGACGCCTTCGGCCCCCTCCCCGCCTTCCTCTACGGGTGGACCCTCTTCTTCGTCATCAGCAGCGGCTCCACCGCCGCCCTGGCGGTGGCCTTCACAAGCTATCTGGGCGCCCTCATCCCCCTGAATGTGGTGGGGGTGAAGCTCGTCCCGGTCCTCATGATCGGGACGGTGGCGGGGGTGAACATCCTGGGGACCCGAAAGGGCGCTTCCCTCCAGAACTGGACAACCCTCTTCAAGGCGGGGGTCATCATCCTCATGGGGGTGGCGCTCGTCGCCGGTGGGAGTGGGGATGGGTTTCTCCCCGGCACCGCTCCGGGTGCCCCCGACCCCGCCGCGCCTGCCGAGTCCCTCCTCACTCTCGCCGGGCTCTCCGCCGCCGGCGTGGCCATGATCGGGGTCCTCTGGGCCTATGAGGGGTGGCAGTACGTCACCTTCTCCGCCGGGGAGACGGTGGATCCCCAGCGCACCTTCCCCCGGGGGATCGTTCTGGGAACCGCGATCCTCATCGGGGTCTACCTCCTGGCCAATTTGGGGTACATGGCCGCTCTCGACCGGGAAGTGGCCATGACCTCGGAGAGCATCGCCTTCGACGCGGTGCACGCCACCCTCGGCCCCTGGGCCGCCACCGGGATCACCATCGTGATTCTCGTGGCCATGTTCAGCGCGGCCAACGGCCTCGCCCTCACGGCGCCGCGGGTCTACTTCGCCATGGCTCGGGACGGCGTCTTCTTCCGGGCGCTCTCACGGGTTCATGTGGCATGGGGTACCCCGGCCGTCGCCATCGGAGCCGGAGCTGCCTGGGCTATGGTCCTCGCCCTCTCGGGCACCTTCGAACAGCTCCTCACCTACGTGGTCTTCATCGGGTGGATCTTCTACGGGCTCGGCGCCCTCAGCCTCTTCGTGCATCGCCGCCGCCGCCCCCACGCGCCCCGCCCTTTCCGGGTCCCGGGCTACCCTCTCACCCCCCTTCTCTTCGTCCTGGCCTCTGCCGCCATCGTGGTGAACACCCTGGTGGTACAGCCCATCCAGGCGCTTCTGGGGCTCACCGTGGTGGCGCTCGGCGTCCCGGCCTACCGGATCTGGAGGCGGAAGGGGGGCGAGGGGTGAGAGGGACCGAACCTCCCGGACTCAGTGCCTCGGCCTCCCTCCCCGGGTCCCGAACCAGAAGACCATGACGATGAAGCCGAGGAGAAGGACGATGGCCAGGATGGAGGCCGGATCCGTGGGGAGGGACTGGATGATTTCGGCCAGTGTGAGGCCGTCGTTGGATGGCATAAAACCTCTCTCCGAAGGGGGTCGATCTGCGAAATGTGTCGACTACCGGAGAGGGGCCGGGGGTGGGCGGGCGGCGTAGGGGTCGAATGGGCTCGGGAGGATGGGTTCGCTCCCGACCTCGGGGGTGGCGGGGGTGGCTGAGGATGAGGCAATCCCATCCTCCCGGAAGCGGAGATCCGACTCCCCCTCCCCTTCCCCACCTCCCCCCCACCCCACCATGACCGGCTGAAGCAGGTGAACCGGGGCCGGGAACGCCTCCGAGGGGAGCCAGTGGTATCTGAGAGAGCGCCCGATGGCCACCATCAGGGCGTCGGTGCACGGGTCCCCCGTCGCCCGATGGATCTCGGACTCGGCGACCCGGCCCGACTCTCCCACCTCGAGGCGGAGCATCGCGTAAACGGGCGTGCTCCGACCCTCGAAGGAGGGGAGGCAACGGCGGCCCCGCACCTCTCCACCCACCTCCAGATTCCGAGCCGCCAGGGTGCGGGAGGGTGGCTCCACCACCAGGGTCCCGTCATCGCGGACGAGAGTGGGCGGTCCGAAGAAGGCATCCACCACCAGAGGGTCTACGAGCTCACCACCCGGGCGGGAGGATGGGGTCGCGCCCTCCCCTATCCCCTTCGGCGAGAAGGGAGGGGTGAAGCCCAGCACCACCAGGTGCAGGACGGCCGCCCCCCCGAAGGACCAGAGGAAGATCTTCCGATTTCGGCGGCGGAGGTGGTCGGAGCGGAGGGTCATGAGATCATCTACCCCGCGGCTCCGGGGGAGGTTCGGGACCCTTGCACGTCCGATGTCGAGATCTCATTATCATAAACTATGGCGACTCCCGCCTCCCTCACCGGATCACCCTCCACCCTTCCTGACACCGGCCTCCCGGTCGGAAACCGCGCATGCTCCGAGCCGAAAATCTCACCAAGTCCTACAACGGCACCACCGCCCTTCATGATCTGAACCTCGAGGTGGCCCCCGGGGAGATCTATTGCCTCCTGGGGGCCAACGGAGCCGGGAAGAGCACCACCATCCGCCTCTTCCTGAACTTCATCGAACCAACCTCCGGGCGCGCCCTCGTGCAGGGGATGGATGTGGGCGCCGAGCCCCTCAAAACGAAACGGCATCTGGCATACATCCCGGAGCAGGTGATGCTATACCCCCACCTTACCGGAGTGGAGAATCTGGAGTATTTCGCCGCCCTCGCCGGACACGGCGACTACGGGCGGGACGAACTCGGAAAGTTCCTCCTCAGGGCGGGACTCCAGGCCGAGGCCCATGGGCGTCGGGTCGGTGGCTACTCCAAGGGGATGCGGCAGAAGGTGGGGATCGCCATTGCCCTCGCGAAACAGGCCGGCGCCCTCCTCCTGGATGAACCCACCTCCGGCCTCGATCCGGAGGCGGCCAACGAGTTCTCCAACCTCCTCGGAGAGCTGAAGGGAGAAGGGGTAGCCATCCTCATGGCCACCCACGACCTCTTTCGGGCCAAGGAGGTGGGCACCCGGGTGGGGATCATGCGGAAGGGCATCCTCCGAGCGGAACTGGACCCCGCCGAGATCGGACACGCCGACCTCGAGCGAATCTACCTCGACCACATGCGGGACTGAGGGAGTCGACATGCTCAGGCACATCGTCCGGAAAGAGGTTCGAGAAACGTTGCGGGATGGGAGGTTCCGGTGGGGTGCCCTCCTGGTGGGGAGCCTCCTCCTGGTGGCCCTCCTGGCCGGGTGGAGCCAGCGCACGGCCATCGCCACGGCGCACGCAGCCGCCACCGAACAGAGCCGGAAGCACTGGTTGGATCAGGGGGAGAAGAATCCCCATTCTGCGGCCCACTACGGAATCTACGTCTTCAAGCCGGTCTCTCCCCTCTCGCTGGTGGATCGGGGAGTGGATCCCTATGTGGGGGTCTCCACCTGGCTGGAGGCCCGCTATCAGAACCCCTTCACCTTTCGGTCGATACAGGACACCCCCGCCCTGGCCCGATTCGGAGAACTCACGGCCGCCACCACCCTTCAGCTCCTGGTTCCACTCCTCATCCTCCTCCTGGCCTTCCAGGCCTTTTCGGGGGAGCGGGAATCCGGAACGCTACGCCAGGTCATGAGCCTGGGGGTGTCGCCCACAAAGCTGGCGATGGGAAAGGTGGCCGGAACCCTCACCGCTCTGGCCATCCTCGTTCTCCCGGCGGCATTCCTGGGCGCCCTGGCGCTCATCCTCTCCGGGCCGGGAGGCGATGCCGTCCAGGACCAGGGAGCGCGCTTCCTCCTCCTCGTCCTGGGATACGCACTCTACTTCCTCCTCTTTGCCCTCGTGGCGCTCGCCGTTTCCGCCCGCGCGCCCTCCTCCCGCGCGGCGCTTGCCATCCTGGTGGTGTTCTGGATCGGGAATGGACTTGTGGCTCCGCGCATGTCCTCCGAGGTGGCCCGCACCCTCAAACCCCTCCCCACCGTCGCGGACTTCCAGGCCACCATGGAGCGGGAGCTGCGCGAGGGATTTGGTCCCCACCCGGATCAGGCCACCCGGCAACGAATCCTCACCGACAGCGTCCTGGCGGCTCACGGGGTGGATCGGCCCGAGGAGCTCCCCTTCGCCTTTGCGGGGCTCTCCTTCCAGCGGGGTGAGGAGTACGCCGATCTCGTGTGGGACCGGAACTTCGGCGCGCTCGCCCGGCGCATCGCGGAGCAGGAGGAACTTCACCGCCGGCTCGGATTCATCGCCCCTCATCTGGCCATCCGGAGCCTCTCCATGGCGCTCGCCGGAACCGACCCCGCCCATCATGAGCGCTTTGCCTCCCACGCCGAGGGACACCGGCGACTCATCCAACGGATCCTGAACGAAGACATCATGATGCACGCCGTCCCCGGAGAGACGTACCTGGCGGGTCCCGACCTCTGGGCTTCGGTCCCCGACTTCGTGTACGAGGGCCCACCGCTCCCCTTCGCCCTCGCGGGACAGAGCGCCGCCGGAGGCGCACTCCTCTTCTGGATACTCCTGGGAGGATGGGTCACCGGCAGGGGCGTGGCCACACTCCGGCATCGGCTCTGAAGGGGCGCATCATGATCATCCGAATCATCAGGCACGAAGTTCGGAGTCTCGCGGCGGACCGCATCGTCTGGGTGGCCTTTGCGGCACTGGTCCTCCTTACCGGGTACGCGGTGGGGGTGGGTGACCGGTTCGTTCGCGCCCAGGAGCGACAGGTGGAGGAGGCGAGAGCCGATGAAGCCGAGCGGTATGCGCGGCTTTCCGAACGACTGGAGATCATCGCCGGAGGGGGAGCGGCAGGGTCTCCCTTCCAGGACCCGAGCCGCCCCTATACCCTCGGGAGGTCCCAGGGGCAGCGCTCCGCCACCCTCCCGCCCTCGCCCTTCCAGAGCATCGCCGTGGGGCAGTCGGACCTCGCCCCCACCGTGGTCCCGGTGAGTCTGGATGGAGCCAGTCCCCGGGGAGCGCGGGAAGAGATCGAAAACCCCATCCACCTCCTTTCCGGGCCGCTGGATCTGGCCTTCCTCATCACCTTCCTTCTCCCCCTCCTGGTCATCGCCCTCTCCTACGACATGCTCTCCCGGGAGAGGGAGGGGGGAACGCTGGCGATCCTCCTCTCCCAACCCATCTCCCCCGGACGGTTGGTGTTGGGGAAGGCTCTGGCTCGTTGGGGACTCCTCTTCGCGGTGGTGACGGGGTTGGCGTGGGGGGCCCTTGCCCTCCTGGCCTCCCCTCCGCCGGGAGATCGATTCCTCCTCTGGGCCGGGGCAGTAGGACTCTACCTCGCCTTCTGGATCGCGCTGGCGGCGCTGGTCAACGTGATGGGTTCCGGATCGGCGCGAAACGCGGTGGTCCTCTCCTTCGCCTGGCTCGTCTTCGTGATTCTGGTGCCGGCCGCGATCCAGGCCGGTGCCTCCCTCCTTCACCCGGTTCCCTCCCGGGCCGAACTGGTGGGGGCCGAGCGGGAAGCCACACGGGTGGTGCAGGAGGAAGCTTCCGCCGTTCTGGCCCGGTACTACGAGGACCACCCGGAACTCCTCCCCGAGGGATCGGTGGAAGAGGTGGACTTCCAGACCCGAGCGTATGCCGTCCAGGACGAGGTGAACCGGCGTACGGCGCACCTCCGGGAGCGGTACCGCGTTCAGCTCGAGGGCCAACGCGGGTTCATCCGGACGCTCCGTTGGCTCTCCCCCGCCATCCTGGTCCACCACATCCAGCTTCAGCTCGCCGGAACGGGAGACGAGCGACTGGACCGGTTCGAGGCCGAACTCTCGACCGTCCATGCCGAATGGGTGGCCTTCTTCGGCCCGGCCATCTACGAGAACCGGAGGATGACTCCGGCCGATCTGGAGGGAATCCCCACCTGGTCCTTCCGGGACGAGGAGACTCCGGAGGTGGCCGAACGGGCCATCCCCGCGCTGGCCTTCCTCCTCCTCCTCTCGGGTGGTGTGGGCGCGCTTTCCCTCACCGAAGCCAAACGACTCACCCGGAAGGGAGGGGAGCGATGAGAATGATCCGTGGACGCTTCCCTCGCCTCTCCCTCGTCGTGTGGGCGCTCAACGGAGTCGGGGTGGTGGCCGCCGCCGACACGCTCCAGGCCCAGGAAGGATCTACTTCCGCCTCCACCTCACGGTTCGTGGCCGAGGCGCGTGCGGTCACCGCACCCATCCGGGTCGATGGAGCGCTGGACGAACCGGACTGGGAGCGGGCCCCGGTCATCGACGGATTCCGGCAGATCGAACCGGTGCAGGGAGCCCTCCCCTTCCTCCGCACCGAGGTCCGGATCCCCTTTGACGACGAAAACCTCTACCTCGGCATCGAGGTCCGCGACCCGGAGGGGGCATTGGGGCTCAGGGTCCCGGAAATGCGCAGGAACTTCGGATACTTCGTGAACGACATGGTGGGGGTGGCCCTCGACGGCTTCGGCGACGGCCGGAGTGCCATGGCCTTCCAGGTGAACCCCCTCGGCGCACTCCGGGATCTGCGGGTCCAGGAAGGCCACCTCTTCGATCGGGAGTGGCAGGGGGTATGGGAGGCGCGAACCCGCATCCATGAGGAGGGGTGGACCGCTGAAATCCGCATCCCCTGGGCCACCCTCCGCTACGACCCGGGAGCGGAGGAGTGGGGGATCATCCTGGTTCGCCGCACCCGCCGGCTCAACGAGGAGGTGGGGTGGCCAGAGTGGCCCCGGCAGAACAACGCCTACACCATGCGCTACGGCGGGAAACTCGTGGGGCTCGTCCCTCCCCCTCCCTCCCGGAACGTGGAGCTCCAGCCGTACGTCACGGTGCGCTCCGAGGGAAACCCCCGCCTGGGAAGCACCCTGGGGGAACGTCGGAAGGTGGATGTGGGGGGCGACGCCAAGTGGACGGTCACTCCCACCACCGTCGTCGATCTCACCGTCAACACGGACTTTGCCGAAGCAGACGTGGATCGGGAGGTCCTCGACCTCACCCGCTTCTCCGTTCTCTTCCCGGAACAGCGCGGATTCTTCCTCGAGAACGGGGCGCTCTTCCGCGCCGGAGGGGATCGATGGGTCGAGCCCTTCTTCTCCCGGAGGGTCGGTCTCGACCCCACCGGACGCCCCATCCCCCTGGATGGAGGGGTCCGGGTCACCCACCAGTCCGCCCGGGGGAGCGGCGGGGCCATGTTCCTCCGTCAGCGGGGAGGGGAGGAGTCGCCCACCACCCACTTCGCCATCGGTCGCCTTCAGTGGAATCTGGGCGGGGAACACCGCCTCGGCGCCCTGGCGGTGAGCCGGGTGGAATCGGGTGGGGAAGAAAACCATGTGGGGGCGGTGGACTTCTTCTACCGTCCGCGCCCCACCACCTTCCTCCGGGGGATGGTCTCCGCCTCCCGGACCCCCGACGTCGAGGGGGGCGACGGGTGGTCCACCTTCACCCATCTCTCCAACAACTTCTCCTGGGGGTATCTGGGGTGGGTCCAGGTGATCATCTCCCCCGAGTACCGGGCTCGGACGGGATTTGTGCCTCGAGCCGATCTCATCACCACCAGTCCGGCCATGAATCTGGACCTGCGCCCGGAGTGGCTCCCACAGGGTATTCGTGCCCTCCGCCCGGGGATCACCGCAATGATCCATCATCGTGCATCGGATCGCCGGTTCGAGGAAGGATGGGTCACGGTGCGCCCGGTAGTCCTCGCCTTTCAGGATGGGTCCGAGCTGAACCTCTGGACCCGATTCGACGAGCAGCGGCTGGAACGGGAATTCCGGCCGGTCAGGGGTATGCCCATCCCCCCGGGGGACTATGGGTACCGCACCGTGGGAGTGACCCACCAGCCCGACCTCTCCCGCCCCTTCTGGAGCTATGTCACCGTGGCGACGGGGGGGTTCTATGACGGGCGGACACAGCGGCTCGTCTACCAGGCGAGCCCCGTGAGGGGTCCACGTTTTTCCCTCACCTTCGACTATACCGGGAACCGGTTCCGGGGCGTGGGTGGTGAGCCGGACTTCTCCCTCACCACCCATCTCGTCTCGGTAGGGGTTCGATCCGCGCTCAATCCCCGGTTCCAGGTCACCTCGCTCTATCAGCGAAACACGGTGAGTGGACGAAGCTCGCTGAATGGTCGCATCTCCTGGGAGTTCGCCCCCCTCTCCTTTGTACACCTGGTAGTGAATGACGGTCGCCCCATTCACGCGGACCCGTCGACCTCCACCTCCGGGCTGGTGGAACACGACCGGCAGATCCTCCTCAAGGTGAGCCACCTCTTCCAGCCCTGAGACGGTTCCCGGCGGGGGTGGGGCGGGGTTCGGCTTCTGGCCCCCTCCGCCCCCCCCATCTACTTTCCCGGCGCTATGGCCGTCTTGCGCAGGGATCGGATCGGAGGATGGGTCCGGTGGGGCTCCCCAGGACTCTCCATCGGACTCCTCCTCACCCTTCTCGCACCCTCCAGGGTGGGGGCTCAGCCCCTCCTTCCAGGAGCTCCACCGACCGGAACCGCCCCCCCCGCTCCCTTCGTCCACGAGAGTTGGAGCGCCGCCGCAGGCCTCCCGGTGAACCAGCTCACCCGCCTGATCCAATCCGAGGACGGATATCTCTGGTTCACCACCTTCGACGGGCTCATCCGCTTCGACGGCCACCGCTTCGTCGTCCTGAACACCGCATCGCACCCGGAGCTCCCAACCGGGCGCCTCACCAACGTCCGGGAATCCACGGACGGCACGCTCTGGGTCCGTACCGAGGCAGGCCATCTCCTGGAGTTCCGCAGCGACACCTTCCGGGATCACACCCCGTCCCTCGGAGGTGGTCCCGTCCTGGGGTACCATGTGGACCCCGAATGGGGGGTGTTCGTGGGCACCCCCCACGGAGCGTACCACTTCCGGGAAGGGAGCTTCGTCCCCCTCTTCCCCGCTGCTCTCCGCCGACCCCAGACCTTTCTGGTAGACGGCGCCGGACATCTCTGGGTGGGAACCCTGGATGGAGAGCTGTATCGAAGCGCCCCCGACCTCTCTCCTCCCCTCACCCGGGTGGATGGGATCGCCGCCGACCCCCTGTACCTTCTCGAGGAGGCGCCGGACGGTGCCATCTGGGTGGGTGGGAGCCGGTCCATCACCAGGATCCATGGAGAGGAGGTCGTCTCGTACCCCTCCCACGGAGACGCCCTCCCCACCGCGCTTCACCCACCCACCGACACCCACCCCCTCTGGATCCAGACCTGGGGTGGGCCCCTCGCCTTTGACGGGGTGCGGTGGCGCTCTCCCCTCTCTCCGGACGATTCACGAATGGACCTCCCCTTGGGGGTCCCCGGTCCCGATGGGAGGAGGTGGACGGTGGCAGGGCCCAGGGTCTTCCGTGACGGAGAGCTCCTCTTCACGGGACCGGGGCGGCTGGAGGGGCTTCACTTCGACCACGAGGGGACGGTCTGGCTCTGGGGAGAGGGACTCCACCGACTTCGCCCCGGCGTGGTGGAGCAGTGGGGGAGCGCCGCCGGGCTCGTGGACAACGTCTATGCCATTCACGAAGACCGCGGTGGTGGAATCTGGCTCGGCTCCCTCGGAGGTGGACTCCTCCGCCTGTACGGGGGTGAGGTGGAACGATTCGCTACGGACCCCGCCTCGGGACTCTCCAACATCGCCCTCGCCATCCATGAGGATCGGGAGGGAACCATCTGGGTGGGGCGCTGGGAGGGGGGCGTCTGTCGACTCGTGGGGAATCGCTGCCCTCCCTCCCAGTTCGAGCCCCTCGGTGATCGACTGGTACGGGGGATCCACGAATCCCCGGACGGAACCCTCTGGTTCGGAACCGATGGAGGGCTCCACTTCCGTAGCCCCACCGGCGCATGGAGTCACCTCTCCACCGCCGACGGGCTCCCCCATTCCGACGTACGCACCTTTGCCGAGGGCCCCGACGGCGCGCTCTGGATCGGCACCTACGGGGGGGGCGTGGCACACCTCCGAGATGGAGAGATCGTCACCATCGGGACCGAGTCGGGGCTCTCCAGCCCCGTCGTTCGCTCCCTCCATCTGGATCAGGAAGGGGTTCTCTGGGTGGGAACCGAAGGGAGGGGGCTCAACCGGATCACTGAAACCCCGGACGGGGGGTGGTCCGTGGGGGTGATTCGAGTCCGGGACGGACTCTTCGACGAGGGGATCCACCAGATTCTGGAGGACGACCGGAGCCGACTCTGGATGAGTTCGAACCGCGGAATCTTCTGGGTCTCCCGCACCGAGCTGATGGGGTTCCTCGACCGACGGGTCTCCCGGGTCCACTCCACCTCGTACACCGAGCGGGACGGCCTCCTCAATCGGGAGATGAATGGCGGGGTACACGCTGCCGGGATCCGGGATCGCCAGGGGAAGCTCTGGTTTGGAGGGATCGCGGGAGTGGCCCGCATCGACCCGGCCACCGTTCAGCGCAATGAGATTCCCCCTCCGGTATCGCTGGAGGAGATCCTCGTGGCCGGAGATCCCCGGTGGCCCGAGGACGGGGTCGTTCGGCTGGCACGGGGGGAACGCAATTTCGAGGTGGCATTCACCGCCCTCTCCTTCGTGGCTCCCGAGAACGTCCGCTTTCGGTACCGGCTGGAGGGGTTCGACCCGGACTGGGTCGAGGCCGGCTCCCGCCGTACCGCGTACTACACCAATGTCCCGGCGGGCGAGTACCACTTTCAGGTGACCGCCTCCAACAACGATGGTGTGTGGAACGAGGAGGGGGCACGGGTCCGGATCCAGGTGGCCCCCTACTTCCTGGAAACCTGGCCCGCCCGGGGGGGGCTCCTCCTCCTCATCGGGCTCATGGTGGCCGGAACCCTGCGCATCCGGGAGCGGAACCTCCGGGAGCGATCCAGGGAGTTGGAGGCCATGGTGGTGGAACGAACCCGAACCGTCGAGTCGCAGGCGGGCCAGCTCCGGGCATTGAATGAGGCCAAGTCGCGCTTCTTCGCCGACGTCTCCCATGAACTCCGCACCCCCCTCACCCTTACCATCGGTCCGCTGGAAGATCTCCAGGAGGGGTTGAGAGGCCCCCTCCCCGACACGGCCCGCCGGGATCTCGAGCTGGCGCTCCGGAGCTCGCACCGGGTTCTGGAGCTGGTCAACCAGATTCTCGACGTGGCCCGACTCGAGGCCGGAGAGATGGAGATCCGGCCCGTTTCGGGTCGTCTCGACTCCTTCCTCCGGGAGATGGTGGAAGCCTTCACACCCCTGGCCGAACGGAAGAGGATCCGGCTGGACATCGACCTCTCCCACCCCCTCCCCGAACTCTGGTTTGACCCGGATCTGCTGGAGAAGGTGCTGGCCAATCTCCTCTCCAACGCCCTCAAGTTCACCCCCGAGGGAGGGGCGGTTCGACTCTCCGCGTCTTTGGACGGGGAACAGGTGGCGGTGGAGGTGCGGGACAGCGGACCGGGGATCCCCGCCGATGAGCTCCCCGACCTCTTCCAGAGGTTCCGCCGAGGGTCCGCGTCTCGCGCGAGAGCGGTCCCGGGGACCGGGATCGGGCTGGCGCTGGCCCGCGAGATCACCCACCTCCACGGGGGGTTGCTCTCCGTCGCCAGTGAGGAGGGGTTCGGCGCCACCTTCACCCTCCGACTCCCCCTGGGCACCGAGCACTTCCCCAACGGCACCGAGTTCCTCTCCCGGCGGGAGCCCCGGGGGGAAGGTCTGCGCCCCCCTCTCCCGCCCATCGCTCCGGAACCCACCTCCGACGAAGAACCGGCAACGCCGGACGCCGACGAGACGGAGTCCCATCGCCCCCTCGTCCTCGTAGCCGACGATCACCCAGAGGTGCGCGCCCTCCTTCGCCGCCACCTCTCCCCACGGTGCCGCGTCGTGGAGGCGGCGAATGGCGCCGACGCCCTCGAGCAGGCCCGTGCCACACCCCCCGATCTGGTGGTGAGCGATCTTGTCATGCCCGGGGTGGACGGGGTGGCGCTCACCGAGCGACTCCGGGATGACGCCGACTTCGCGGAGATCCCCATCCTCATTCTCTCGGCGAGGGCCGACGTGGAGGATCGGGTACGCGCGCTGGAGCGGGGCGCCGACGACTACCTCACGAAGCCCTTCCAGCGGGCGGAGCTGGTGGCGCGGGTGGAGAGCCTCCTTCGGTATCGGGATCGGATCCGCTCCCGCCCGACCCCGCCGGCGCTGCATCCGGAGGAGGGGGAGGTGGTCTCGGCGGAGTCCCGCTTCCTGGCCCGGGTCCGGGACCTGCTGGAGGAGCGCCTCTCCGACCCCGAATTCGATGTGGAGGCGCTCGCCCACACCCTGGGGTACTCTCGTTCGGCCCTCTATCGACGACTGGCCGAGGCGGGAACCGAGTCCCCCGGCGAGCTCCTCAGGCGCTTCCGGCTGGAACGGGGGGCCCACCTCCTCGAAGGGCGGGCCGGAACGGTGGGGCATATCGCGTACCGGGTCGGATTCAAGACGGTGTCCCACTTCTCCCGTGCCTTCCGCGAGCACTTCGGTGTGACCCCGTCCGCCTGGAGGGAGGGGGAGCGCTGACCTCCCCTTCCCGGATCCGTATCTCCCCGTTCCGGGAGACGGATCGGCCACCCTTCGTCACGCATCGGTTACCGCCGCACCCCTTCGGGGTGCCAGATAGGGAGAGCGTCCCCTCTCACCTCCCCCTTCCATGCCCCTCCCCCATCGAATCCTCATCGTGGACGATGACCCCGAGCTGCGGGAGTACCTCCGACGTGCCCTCGAAGGAGACGCTTCGGTGGTGTGTCGGGAGGCTGGGGATGGGGAGGCAGCCCTCGCCGTCGCGGTCGCCTTCCACCCGCACCTGATCATCTGCGACCTCGTCCTCCCCCGCCTGGATGGGCTCGGCGTGGTGGCCCGACTCCGGGAACGATCCGAAACGGCCCGGATCCCCATCCTCCTGGTGACGGGGGTGGGAGTGGATCGAAGTCTTCGAGCGCGAGTGGAGGCGGATCCGGACCTCCACCTTCTCCCAAAACCCTTCAACGCCTCCCGGATAAGGGGGATGGTTGCCCGGCTCCTTCCCCGGCTCTGACCTCCCCTTCCCTCTTGATTGTCGATTTGTCCCACGGGACGAGGCGATCAGGATCCGCCACGCTCCGGTTCCCACTCCCCCTGGACCGGGGCGCACCTTTCCCCGCGCAGGTTCCCACTCCCGGGTCACCCCGGCCCGGCATCGTCACCCAGCACGCAGGAGACCCGAACATGGCCTACAAGGGGAAGATTCACCTCACCGTCGTCTTCACATGCCCTCCCGAACTCGTGGCGGAGGGAGATCGCATCTTTGCGAGCCACGCCCCCTGGATGGAGCGCACCCACCCGCGGGAGGGGAAGCTCGCGCTCCACAGCTACGATCTCATCCGGGGCCCCGAACTCTCCAATCCCCTCGATCCCGGGTCCGAACCCACCGGGAACATGTGCTTCGTAATCTCGGAGACCTACGAGAGCCACGAGGCCGTGTCGAACCACTGGCATCTGGGGGCCACCACCTGGGAGGACTTCCCGGCCCTCATCGAGTGGGCGGGGAAGTGCAAGGTCACCGCCGTCCACAGCGCGCCCATCGTGCACTCTCTCTGGTAGGGAGCGGCTCCGCCTGCGAACGGTACCACAGACGGCACAGGGAGCCGGGGGAGAAGGTCCGTCACCCCGGCTCCCTGACCTCCCCGGCCCGCCGGACATGGGCGAGGAGGTCGGGGAGGGCGAAGGGCTTGAGAAGCCAGGGCACCCCGCTGGTGCGAAGCGTCTCGGCCGCCGCCGGGGTGGCGTTGTCCCCGGTCATGAAGACGAGGCGTCCCTCCTCCCCCTTCCCCCGCTCCCGAAGCCGGGCCAGGAGATCCCCCCCCGAGAGCCCCGGCATTCTGAGGTCCGAGAGGATGAGGTCGTATTCCGCCTCTCCCTCCCGGGCCAGCACTTCCAGCGCCTCTCCTCCGTCCCTGGCGGTGACCACCGAGTGCCCCCGCTGGGAGAGCATTCGATCCAGGAGACGCCGGATCGCCGGTTCGTCGTCCACCACGAGAATCCGGATGGCCTGGGAGGGTGTGAGATCTTCGACCGCGCCGACTGCGCCTCCCTGACTCCCCTTCTCGGAGCGGGGGAGGACCGCCGGATACTCCACCTCCACCTCGACGCCCTCACCCACTTCGCTCCGCACCCGGATCTCGCCACCGGCCTCCTGGACCAGCTTCTGCACCAGGCTCATCCCCAGCCCCATCCCCTTCCCCGGCGCCTTGGTTGTGAAGAAGGGGTCGAAGATCCGCTCCAGGTGTTCGGGCGCGATCCCGGGACCCGTATCCGCCACCCGAAGCACGACCCGATCACCGCAGGCTTCGGTCCGAACCCGGATCTCGCCGATGGCGCCTCCGTCGGTGATGGCGTGCTCGGCGTTGGTGATGAGGTTCAGGAGCACCTGTTCCACATCACTCCGATTCACCCGCGCATGGAGTTGTCCGGAGGACGGCTCCACCACGAGCCGGATGTTCCCCGTGTCGAGGGCATACGAACGGATCCGGACCACATGCCGCACCGCCTCGTTCACATCCACCGCGGCCCCCGGCTCCGGATCGTGGGACTCGCGAGCCAGAACCCGGAGGTCGGACACCACCCGGGACATGCGCTCCGATTCCCGATGGATCAGCTCCAACGTCTCCCTGAACTCTCCGACAAGCCCATCCGACTGGAGAAGGAGTTCGCTGAACCCCTGAATGGCGGCCAGTGGGTTGTTCAGTTCGTGCGCCACCCCTCCCACCAGCGTCCCCACCGTGGCGAGGCGTTCGGCGCGCCGCAGCTTCCGCTCGGCTTCGAGTTCCTGGGTGATGTCCCTCTGGAGCGACACCGCACAGCGCACCCCCTCCACCTCGACGAGGTGGACGTGGAAGCGGGTGTGTCGAATGGATCCGTCGGGGCGGCAAAGGCGAACCACCTTCCCCCGAACCTCCCCCGTGCTCCGGAGCTCCCGGAGCATCTCCTCTCGCTCGCCGAAGTCCGCATAGAGCTCCATTTCGACGGTGCTTCGCCCCACCACCTCGTCACGGGTGCGCCCCACCATCTCGAGCCATGCGTCGTTCACCTCCAGGACCCGTCCCGACTCCATGACGGTGAGGACGATCCCCACCGGCGCCGCCTGGTGGATGAGGGTGAGCCGCTCGCTCGTTTCCCGGAGCCGTTCCAGCATCCGGGTGCGTTCCATGGCGATGGAGGCGAGCCGGGCGGCCCGTTCGAGAAGCTGCACCGTGTGGGGATCGGGGAGCCCCGGCTCGTCCCGGTAGACGGCGAAGGTCCCCAGAACCTCTCCTCCCGTTTCCCGAATGGGGATCGACCAGCATGCGGAAAACCCGTACCGGTGGACCAGGTCGCGGTACGGCGCCCAGCGAGGGTCCGTCCGCGCATCGGCCACATACACCGGGACGCCCAGGTACGCCGCGCTCCCGCATGAACCCGCCTCGGGACCGATGCGGAGCCCCTCCAGCGCCGCCGTGTACTCCGGGTCGAGGGAGGGAGCCGGCCCCGGGTAGATCCGGTCCCCATCCAGGAAGACCACCGAACCCTTCGCGCCGGGGGTGTGCGCCTCGATGGTCTCGATGAGCGTCAGGAGAACGGCGTCGGCGTCCGCTCCCTCCCCGAGCCCCTCCAGCACTCTCCGTTCCGCGTCCAGGAGCTGCTCCACGCTTCGTCGCTCGGCGCGTTCCTCTTCGAGGAGGCGCTCGAGTTCGCGCACACGCTCGTCCACCCTGGATCCCCTCCTCCGGACTTGGGTTCCGCAGGTTCGTTTCGTACTCCGGGAGGATGGGTTCCCGTCCCCTCCCCTTCCGGACGTAACAGCCATGACCCGTTTTCGCCACCTTCGTTCCCTCCTGAACCCCTGCCGGACGCTCCCTGTCGTCCGGAGAGGGGAAGGCCGGACCTTCGGACGGGTTCCGGGGTCGATGGGTGTGGAGGCCCGAAGTCCGCCTCCGGACCCATCCTCCCGAAGCCGGAACCTCATCCATGAAAGCCTCCGACCTACTGGTGAAGTGCCTGGAAGCGGAAGGGGTGGAGTACATCTTCGCCCTCCCCGGCGAGGAGAACCTGGACCTCCTGGAATCGCTCAGGGAGTCGGAGATTCGCCTGGTGGTGACCCGACACGAGCAGGGAGCGGGGTTCATGGCGGCCACCTGGGGGCGCCTCACCGGGAAGCCGGGGGTAGCCCTCTCCACCCTGGGGCCGGGCGCCACGAATCTGGTGACCCCGGCGGCATACGCCCACCTGGGCGGGATGCCCATGGTCCTCCTCACCGGGCAGAAGCCCATTCGCACCAGTAAGCAGGGGGCCTTCCAGATCCTCGATGTGGTGCAGATGATGGCCCCCATCTCCAAGTACACCCGTCAGGTGGTGGGAGCGGCCCTTCTCCCGGCCCGGGTGCGGGAGGCCTTCCGCCTCGCCGCCGAGGAGCGACCGGGCACCACCCACCTGGAGATCCCCGAAGACATCCTCCGGGAGGAGGTTGAGGGAGCCCCCCTTCGACCGGGGAAGGTGCGGATCCCGGTGGCGGAAGAGGAGAGCGTGGAGGCGGCGGCCCACCTTCTCAGGGGAGCCCGAAGCCCCCTCCTCGTCATCGGGAGCGGGGCAAACCGGACCCGAGCCTGCCACCGGCTGGGAGACTTCGTGGAGCGCATGGGGATTCCCTTCATCACCACCCAGATGGGGAAGGGGGTGGTGGACGAGCGAAGCCCCTGGTACGTGGGAACGGCGGCCCTCTCCAGCGGGGACTTTGTCCATCGGGCGGTGGCGCGAGCCGACGTCATTCTCAATGTGGGACACACGGTGGTGGAAAAGCCCCCCTTCCTCATGGAGGACAACGGGGTGAAGGTCATCCACCTGGACTTCGCCCCCGCCCGGGTGGATCCGGTCTACTTCCCCCAGGTGGAGGTGGTGGGGGATCTGGCGGATGCCCTCCACCGCCTCATGGATCGGATCGGCACCCCTCCAGAGTGGGACTTCTCCCACCTGGAGCCCATCCGGGAGGCGGCCCGCGCCCACTTCGAGGATCGGGCCGGAGCGGACATCTTCCCCATGCGCCCGGAACGCCTCGTCCGAGAGGTCCGTCGCGCCATTCCCGAGGAGGGGATCGTCACGCTGGACAACGGGATGTTCAAGATCTGGTTTGCCCGGAACTACCCCGCCCGGGGACAGAACAGCCTTCTCCTGGACAACGCCCTCGCCACCATGGGCGCGGGACTCCCCTCGGCGTTGGCGGCCCGCATGGTCCACCCTGACCGACCGGTGCTGGCCGTCTGCGGGGACGGAGGGTTCATGATGAACTCCCAGGAGGTGGAAACGGCGGTGCGCCTGAAGCTCGACCTCACCATCCTCGTGCTCCGGGACGACGGGTACGGGATGATCCGCTGGAAGCAGGAAGAGATGGGGTTCCCCGACTTCGGGCTGAGTTACGGGAACCCGGACTTCGTCCGGTACGCGGAGGCGTACGGGGCCCGGGGGCACCGGGCAGAGGGGGTGGAGGACTTTGGACCCATCCTCTCGGGTGCGCTCCACCGCCCCGGGGTGGACCTCATCGAGCTCCCCGTTACCTACGCGGACGACCACCATACCCTCCACGAGGAGATCCCGGCGCTGGCCGCACGGGTCTGACAGGGCAAAAGCATGCGCACCTACCCCTACTATCTGGCGAACGAGGCGGTCCACGCCAACGAAGAGCTGGAGGTCACCGACAAGTACTCGGGACGGGTCTTCGCCCGGGTGGCGCAGGGAGGGCCCGAGGCGCTGGAGGAGGCCATCGCGGCGGGGGCGGAGGCGGAGGGGGCGATGGCCCGGACCCGCCCCTACGAACGGCAGGCGGTGCTCGTACACTGCGTGGAGCGGTTCCGGGAGCGCTTCGACGAGCTGGCCGAGGCGCTCTGCCTGGAGGCCGGGAAGGCCATCGGGGACGCCCGCGGGGAGGTGACCCGCCTCATCGATACCTTCCGGGTGGCCGCCGAGGAGTCGGTGCGCCCCCACGGCGAGGTCATGAACCTGGAGATCTCGGAACGGGCCAAGGGGTACTCGGGGATGTGGAAGCGGGTCCCCGTGGGGCTCTGCTCCTTCATCACCCCCTTCAACTTCCCCCTGAACCTGGCGGCTCACAAGGTGGCGCCCGCCATCGCCGCCGGGTGCCCCTTCGTACTCAAGCCGGCGGAGAAGACCCCCATCGGCGCCCTCCTCATCGGGGAGGTGCTGGCGGAGACCGATCTCCCGAAGGGGGCGTTTTCCATCCTTCCGGTGGACCGGGACGAGGCCGGCCCCCTCACCACCGACGACCGAATCAAGCTCCTCTCCTTTACCGGGTCACGCGCGGTGGGGTTCAAGCTGAAGGAGCAGGCCGGAAAGAAGCGGGTGACGCTGGAGCTCGGGGGGAACGCCGCCTGCATCGTGGACGCCGATGCCGCGAACGATCTGGACGACGTGGTGGAGCGCCTGGTGGTGGGGGCCTTCTACCAGTCGGGGCAATCCTGCATCTCGGTGCAGCGCATCCTCCTCCATCAGTCGGTCTACGACGAGGTGGTGGTGCGCTTCGTGGAGCGGGTGAAGGAACTCAAGGTGGGGGACCCGCGGGACGAAGAGACCTTCATCGGCCCCGTCATCTCCGAAGGGGACGCCGAGCGGATCGTCGAGTGGGTGGAGGAGGCGGTGGCCGGAGGTGCCCGGGTCCTCACCGGAGGGGGGCGGGACGGGGTCATGGTGGAGCCCACCGTGGTGGAACAGGTCCCAAGGGAGGCTCGCCTCTACCACGAAGAGGTCTTCGGGCCGGTGGTGGGGGTGAGCCGCTTCACCGACTTCGACGCGGCCCTCGCCGAGGTGAACGTCTCCCGCTACGGACTCCAGGCCGGGGTCTTCACCCGGGACATCCGGAAGATCCGCCGGGCGTGGGATACCCTGGAGGTGGGAGGGGTTCTCATCAACGACGTCCCCTCTTTCCGGGTGGACAACATGCCGTACGGGGGGGTGAAGGACTCGGGCATCGGGCGGGAAGGGGTCCGATTCGCCATGGAGGATCTCAGCGAGATCCGCCTCCTGGTGATCCGGGGGGAGTGACGGTCAGAAGAACCAGGTGAGCGCCGCGAACCCCACCAACGGGGTCATCCCATGTTCGGATCGGAGGATGGGTATCGGGGCGCCTTCCGGCACCCGCGCACCCGGCCCGACCCCGGCAAAAGCTCCCACCCGGAGCGCGGTCTCGTCGCCGAGGGAGTGGGTGAGCGTCGGCGCCCAGAGGGAACTCCCGTCCCGGAGGTTCACGAGGGTGAGGACCCCCACCTCGGTGAGAGGGTGGAGCTGCCACCCCACGTTCACCGCCAGCGCGTCTCTCCCCAGGAGCTGGAGTTCCCCCCTCCGAGCCGCCGGGGAGAGGGCGGTGGCGAAAAGTTCTTCCGGGCGAGAGGCGCCGAAGCCGTCGTGCTGAAATTCGGTGAGGAACCGGAGATCCCGCCCCCCCACCTCGAAGCGCCGATCCACCCCCACGGCTCCCCGGATGACGGCCCGGCTCCCCTCCTTCCGGACGCCCCCCTCTCCCCGAATCGACCACTCCCCACGGCTCCCGGTGAACCCCACCGCAGCCGCCGGTTCATCGTGCACCACCCCACCCCACCCGGACATCTCCACGCCCCCCACCATCCCCTGCCACCGCCCCAGGGCGGTGATGGACTCCCCCTCCCCGTCGAGCCCGGGAGCCACCCGGACCACCCCCTCCACCCGGGAGAAGGGGCCGGTGGCCACCACCGCCCGCACCGCGTCGACTCCGGCCCGGTACTCCCGGAAGGGGTCGGCGGGATCGAAGGGGACGAAGGGGTCGGCGGGGGTGAAGTAGAGAGTGGTGGCCCAGGACACGGTCTGCCGCCCCACGGTGATGCGGGTCCGTTCTCCAACGGGCACCGTCACCCCGAGGCGGTCGACGCCGTGCACCCACCGCCCTCGGCTCCCCCGGGCCAACGTTCCGTCCAGATTCAGCCGACCGATCCCGGAGCGGTCCTCCCCGAAGCCACGCCCCAACTCCACCTGGCCGGAACGGAGGGTGACCACATGTTCCCACGCCAGGTCGAAGCTCACCCTCCCCCACCGGGGGCGGTTCATAAGGCGAAGCCGCTGCACATCCAGGACCCCGCTCTCATTCAGCGCCGACCCCTCCAGTACGGCGGTTGCGTGCAGGTAGTATCCGGTGACGGGGGCGAGCTGAGCCGCCCCTCCCCCTGGGAGGAGGAGCGCGCCTCCCACGGCGAGTGCCGTTCCGGCCACGATCCGGACTCCCCGACTCCCCCGCCGATGGCGGCTACGGGTGAGGTGCCCGGAACCCATCCTCCCGGACAAAGGGCTACCCTCCCGCCGCCACCGGCGCCAGCACCCACTCCGGAAGTTCGCCCGGCTCCTTCTCCTCGTCCCGCTCCACATGCCCGTCCACCAGCCGGATGATCCGGCGGGCCACCCGCATGACCCGCGGATCGTGGGTGCAGAAGACGAAGGTCACCCCTCGCTCCCGATTGAGGAGCTCCATGACGCCCAGGAGGGCATCGCTGGCGGCGGTGTCCAGATTCGCGGTGGGCTCGTCGGCCAGGACGAGTGCCGGGGCGCCGAGCACCGCCCGGGCCACCGCCACCCGCTGCTGCTGCCCCCCGGAGAGGGCCCCGGGGCGGCGGTCGTGGAGGCCGTCGAGGCCGATCTCCTCGAAGAGTTCGAGCACCTGTGCGCGGCGGGAGTCCCGGTCCACTCCCCGGAGAAGGAGGGGGAACTCGGCGTTTTCCAGCGCGGTGAGGACGGGGAGGAGGTTGTACGACTGGAAGACGAAGCCGATGCGCTCCATTCGGAGGCGCGCCCGCTCCCGTTCGGACATCCCGCCCACTTCGCGGCCATCCACCCGGACCTCACCCCTTGAGGGGTCGGTGAGCCCGCCGATGAGGTTCACCAGGGTGGTCTTCCCCGACCCGGAGGGACCGCACAGGGCGACAAACTCCCCGGGTTCAATGGTGATGGAGATGTTCTGCACGGCGTGAACCGCCGTCTCCCCCTCCCCGTAGGTCTTCCAGAGTCCCTCCGTCCGTACGGCGGGAGGGATGGAGAGGGGTGCGGAACCGGTGCGCTCCGGTGCGGTGTGACTCGTCATGGTCTCCCCTTCCTTCGATTCAGTCATCGGTCTTCATGGCTTCCGCGGGGTGAATCCGGGTGGCATACCAGGCCGGATAGAGAGAGGCGACGATTCCCACCGTCATCACAATGGTGAGGATGGCGATCACATCCCCGGCGGCGAGAACGGGGAAGACGATGGGTTCGGTGACGGCCCCGCCGAAGGAGAGGTCTTCGATGGACATGAAGGTCCGGATGTCCACCCCATTCCGGAAGAGGCCGAACCCCACGGCAATACCGAGGAGGAAGCCCGCTACCCCGCTCACCAGGGTGAGGAGTGTGCCCTCGATGAGGACCATGGCCCCCACCTCCCTTCGATTCAGCCCCATGGCCCGGAGGACACCGAACTCCCGGGTCCGGTTCAGGACCGCCATGAGGATCGAGTTCACCACCGCCAACGCCACGATGACGATGAGGACAAAGAACATGATGTACGTCGAGACCTTGTCGGCCTGGAGTCCGGCGTGGAGGTCGGGGAGGGCTTCCCACCAGCTCTTCACCTCGATGGGCGACCCCTCGGGGATCTCTTCCTGTACGGAGCGGGCGATCCCCTCGGTGTGCCGATCCGAGGTGAGGACCACCGAGAGGGCGGTGGCGTCGTCGCCGATGGCCAGCCACTCGCGGGCCGTTTCGATGGGGAGCTGCACCACCCCGCGATCCACTTCGGGGATCCCGGTCCGGAAGATCCCGGTGACGAAGATGAGTTGGCTCTCCAGATCCCCTTCCACCCCCTGTGCCATGAGGACGAGGCGCGACCCCAGCTCCACCCGGAGCCGCTCGGCCACCCCGGCACCGATGATGGCCTCGAGCCGATCCCCCGGCTCCAGGAACCGCCCCTCCACCACCTTTTCGGCCATGAAGGAGACCTCCACCTCCCGTCCGGCATCCACCCCATGGATCTGGACCGGAATGGAGGAGGAGGCCGACTGGACGAGCCCTCCCACGGAAATCCGGGGGAAGACCGCCTTCACCGCGTTGGGGGCCGCCACCCGTCGCACCGTCCTCTCCGTGGAGGCCAGCTCCGCCGCCGGGATCCGGTGGATGAGATCTCGGGAGCCTGCATATTCGGGGTGTTCCAGGGTGACATGCCCGGTGCCCATCCGCACGGCGGAATCCACGTACATGACGTGGGCGCCCTCTTCGAGCATTCGGACAAACATGAGCAGACCGATCCCAAGGACCATGGCGGATGCTGTGAGGAGGCTCCGCCGAGCCTGGCGCACCACGTTCCGGATCGCGATGCGGACGAGGAGGGCGGCGCGCTCGCTCATCGCCCCGCCAGCGCCTCCGCCGCCGGGACGCGAACGGCCCGGAAGGCGGGGTAGAGGGCCGCGAGCGCCGCGGTGACCACGAGGGCCACCGCCGCCTGCGCCGGGAAGCGCCAGGAGTGTTCCACTCGCAGAACAAAACGGAAGAGGGTCTCCATGAACATCTGCTCCCCAGCAACCGTGGTGAGATCCAGAGGGAAGTGGGTGAGCCAGAGGACCACGGGGGTGGCGAGGAGGGCCCCTCCTCCCACCGCGAGGATGCCCAGAACCAGCGCTTCACCCACCACCACCCCGACGATGTGAATGGGCTTCATCCCCAGCGCCTTCATGACCGCGAACTCCCGACGGCGCTCGAAGGTCCCCATGAGCATGGTGTTCGCCACCCCGAAGGCGGCCATGAGGAAGACCACCAGGAGGATGATCCAGTTCGCGCCCTGGATGAGCCCGGCGAAGTCCACCAACTCCGGACGGAACTCGGACCAGGCCAGGATCTCGATGTGAGAGCCGAAGGGTGAGAGGGACTCCCGGAGGCGGAGCGCGGTGGCCTCGGCCCCCCACGGGTCGGTGACGGAAGCCACGATCTCGTGCACCTCCCCCGGACCGAGCGCCAGGAGGAACTGGAGATCGTCCAGGTGCAGGACCACCTGGCTTGCATCCAGCTCGGGAACTCCGGTGCGGAGGATCCCGCTCACGGTGAAGAGTTCGTTTCCCAGCGACCCGTCCACCGCAGGGGCCACCAGGACGACCTCATCTCCCACCTCGGCCCGGAGCTGACGAGCCAACTCCACCCCGAGGAGCACTTCCCAACGACCGGGAGTGGGGAGCGCCCCTTCCAAGAGCCCATCCAGGAAGTGGGTGACCCTCCGTTCCTCTTCCGGGAGGACCCCCATGAGGAGCCCGCCCCGGGAGGTGGAGTCGGTGGCCACGATCCCGGATCCGTAGACCCTGGGGGCGGCGGCGGTCACCTCGGCGTCGTTCTCCACCCCCTGAAGGAGGGCGGAGAGCTCCACCCCCTCGTCACCGCCGATGACGTCCCAGAGTTCCCGCTCCGGCTCGAACTCCGGGTGCTGCATCCGGACCTGACCGGCCATGAGGTCGGTCCCGCTCCGGATGAAGTCGGAGCCCAGCCCCTCCATGATCCCGTTCAGGAGCACCACCGCGGCAAAACCGATGGAGAGCGCCAGCGCGGTGATGACGCTCCGCCGGCGGTGCCGCCCCAGATTTCGCCACCCCACCCGGAGCCAGAAGGACCGCTCCTTCATCGACCGTCCCGGAGGCGCTGCAAAGAAAAGAATCCGGGCTCCAGACCGATGTCGAAGCGGAGCTCCCGATAGTGGATGGTGGTTCGCTCCCCGGGCCGGTCTTCAGGGTGCATGGAGAGTTCGGTGGGGACGAGTCGCCCTCCCATGGTGCGGAAGTTGTCGAAGCGCATGGTCCGGGCGAGGCGTCCGCGATCGTCGTAATAGCGCGTCCGGATGGGCATCCGGTCGTTCTTCCGGACCTCCAGTTCGAGGCGGCTCCAGACCACCGGTGCTTCGGGGCGTGGCGTGAGGGTCAGCTCCCAGATCTCCACCCCGTCCCGCCCCCCCTCGAAGGTGAGCTCGACGGTGAAGTCGTTCACCAGACTGCTCTCACGCACCAGATCGTCATAGGTGAAGTGGGAACCCATCCAGGATCCCCCCATTCCGGAGCCGGGGACCTTGATGGTTCGATCGACCCTGGGGAGGTAGTTCCAGATGTCCCGTCCCACCTTCAGGGTGGCGGTCCCTGCTTCCCGAGCGGGAGAGAGGACCCGGACGAGGGAGAGGTCCTCCCCCAGCGACCACATCTCCATCTCCATGGAGCGGGTCCATCGGTCAGTGACCACCTCCATGGTGACCCTCCCCTCGCTGGACTCCCCTCGGAGCAGCTCATCCACATGCCGGACCAGCGCTTCGGGGCTCTCCTGACCGACCAGCGGCGTCGTGATCGCCGCCACCAAGAGGAGGAGTACGGAGGGGATGATCCCGGGCCTACCGGACATGATATCCTCGTGACGGAGGGAGGGGCGGAGCGGCGTCCATTCAAAGGGTCGTCCGCACGCATTGAGTGGGCAAGGTGTGTGCCGAAAGGGGGAAGCGGGGGAGTTCCTTGGCGCTACCGCATCGGGAGGATCTTTGGCGGTGAGGGCGCGGCAACCGGCCAGGGGCATTTTGTCCCCTTTGGATCCCGCAGTGTCCCATACCCCCAACCTGCCATCATTCTCCGTCTCACCTTCCCTCCCCTTGCCGGCATCGGATCCCCACTCCATTTTATGATAATGCGTTCCCATTACCCCTTGACACACCCCGCCTATTAGTTTAGCCTAAATTCGATTTTAGGAATACCTCAACCCTGCATTTCCATGTCCCTGCCCATCCCAACTCTCGTGCGCCCTTCCGGGCTCTGTGCGGTGATTCTCGTCCTCCTTGTCACTCCTCCCCTGCTGGGAGCCTCGGAGCTTCACCCTGACACCTCGCTCCACCGTCCCTTCTCCGATCAGGAACTTGAGGGACAGGTGGTTGACGCCCGCTCTCCCCACCATCCCATCCAGGGACTCCGGGTACGCGCCATCCCCGGAGAGGAGACGGTCACCGACGCGGAGGGACGGTTTCGGATTCGCACCTCCGACGCGAGGCGGGTTCGCCTCCTTGTGGATGGGTTTGGGGTGACCCCGCTGGAGATGGAGGTGGATCTCCCCCTCGCCGCCCCTCTCCGCCTCGAGGTGACCCGACTCTTCCGGCTGGACGAGCTGGTGGCCACCGCCACCCCCACCGGGCGCTCCACCACCTACCAGCCCACCCAGGCGCTGGGCCCCGACCAGCTCCAGGAGCGGTTGGCCTCGTCCATCGGGAGTATGCTGGACGGAGAGCCCGGGATCGCCATGCGTTCTCTCGGGGCAGCACCCACCCGACCCGTGATTCGTGGGTTCGACGGTGACCGGGTCCTTGTCCTGGAAAATGGCGAGCGGATGGGAGATCTGGCCGAGTCCGCCGCCGACCACGCGGTAGCCATGGACCCCCTGGCCCTCCGTCGGGTGGAGGTGGTGAGGGGACCGGCCAGCCTTCTCTACGGTTCGAGCGCCCTCGGTGGAGTTGTGAACCTCCTCACTACCGACCTCCCGGAGCGGTGGGCCATGGGGTGGGGGGGCACCCTCCACACCCACGCCGCGTCCATGAATCGATCCGCGGCCGCCGGGGGTGAGGTGCGGCACGGCAGGGAGGATTGGGTGGCCACGGGACGACTCTCCTTCCGGGAATCGGGCGACATTCGCACCCCGGAAGCCCGCCTTCCGGGCACCTCCCTCTCCAGTCGGGACGGACAGGTGGGAGTGGTCCGTGAAGCGGGGGACCTCCGCATGGGGTTCTCGGCCTCCTTCGTAGACCGGAGCTACGGGATCCCCGACGCCATCGACGACCCGGAGGAGGATGCCCTCCTCATCATGGAGCGGCAGGCCCTTCAGGGGCGACTGGACTGGACCCCCTCCGCTCCGGGGTGGATCGAGCGAGTGGACCTCCGCGCGAACGTCGCCCGCTTCATTCAGGAGG
Source organism: Gemmatimonadota bacterium (assembly GCA_050485305.1). Taxonomy (GTDB): domain Bacteria; phylum Gemmatimonadota; class Gemmatimonadetes; order Longimicrobiales; family Gaopeijiaceae; genus JBJHBD01. Next base: position 24,239 of record JBJHBD010000002.1, on the reverse strand, counting down.
AACTGGCGCGGGAGCTGGCCCCGGGAGGGGTCGTGATGGAGGAGGTGGTGGCGTTGGAGTTCGACCAGTACGCCGGATCGGCCACGGCCACCCTGCGTCACACCCCCTTCGGCCCATTCGACTCGGGAGCCTGGGGGGTGGCGTATCGATTCCGGACCCTCGACGTGGGCGGAGAGGAAGCGTTCACTCCCGGAGTGCGGGAGGGAGCCATCGCCCTCTTCACCTTCCAGGAAATTCCCCTCACCCCTGAATTCCGCCTCCAGTTCGGAGCCCGGGGTGAACACCAGGGCAGCCGCGCACGCGCCAACGACTTCTTCCCCGATGCCCGGGACCGGCGAAGCTCCACGACCTTCTCCGGCTCCGCCGGAGTGAACTGGCGCCCCACATCGAGTGTGGAGATGGGTGCCCAGGTGGCTCGAGCCCACCGGACCCCCTCGGTGGAGGAACTCTATGCCGATGGCCCCCACCTCGGGGCCGGTGCCTACGAGATCGGCACCCCCGATCTCGAGGACGAGATCGGACATGGGGTGGACCTCTTCCTGCGCCGAGGGTGGACCCGCGGGGGGGTGGAGGTCGCTCTCTTCTACAACCGGATTTCCGGCTTCGTCGCCTTCCAGCCCCAGGGGCGCATCGACGAAGCGTCCGGACTCCCCATCTTCCGGTACGAGGGCACGGATGCGCGCCTCCTCGGCGGGGAGCTCATGGGCGAATTCCGCATCTCCGAGGCGCTGGAGTTGGGTGCGGGGATCGACTGGGTACGTGGCGACCGCCTCGGAGGGGAGACCGTACCTCTCCCCACCATCCCTCCCTTTCGTGGGCGGATCTCCGCACGCTGGAACGAGTCCCGCTGGTGGGCCGCCGGGACCCTCCGGGCCGTTGCCTCCCAGAACCGGGTAGCGGAGGAGGAAGACCCCACCGGTGGATACGCCCTCCTGGACGGGAGCGCGGGCTTCCGGGTGGACCCACCCGGGAACCACACCATCGTCCTCCGGGTGGAGAACGCGACAAACCGCCTCTACCGGGACCACCTCTCCCGGGTGGAGGAGCGCGGCTTCCCCATGCCGGCCCGGAATCTCTCCCTGATCTACCGCTGGAGCTTCTGACGAGCGGGAGGGGTGGGGGGCCCGAACCCGTCACCGCTCCGGGAGATATCGGAGAGGGTCCTCGAGGGCCATGGCAGGGTCGGCGGCGATCAGCTCTCTGAGGATGGGGACGTGCCCCTGGCCGATGACGAGGAGGATCCGGTCCCCCGGCTCGGCCAGGGCCTGGAGGTTTGAGAAGATACGGATGTTCCGCTCGTACCATCGGGCGAGGAGGGTGGCCCCTACCTGGGTGTCGCCGGCGCCGATCCGGTTCATTCGGAGGTAGGTGGCGTGAGCCTCCCGGAGTTCGGCCGGGTCGTTCATGGCGCGGAGAATCTCCCCCACCGTCCACTCCCGGTGCCGCCGGTTCATCTCCTCGGTGATCCGGGCGATGGTACCCTGCATCTCCATGGCCGTCCCCGGTTCCCGTTCCATGGCGTAGCTCACCACCTCCATGAAGGGGAACTCCCCGGTGTGATCCACCGGGTACACCCGGGAGAGTCCCGCCGATCGAGCCAATCGAAACCCCATCTGTTGGGTCTCGCTCCGCGCCAGTTCGTGTTCTCCCGCGAGAAAGGCGGTGTAGAGGCTATCCAGGATCGGGGCGGACGCAGGGAGGTGCTCCACCGCCACCTTGGTGGGCCGGAATCCGTCCAGCCCCGCCACCACCCGGTGCACCGAAGCCTGCTGGGGTTCGCCGAGGATGTCCGGCACCACCGTCTGAACCACATCCAGCCCCGGATTGTGGAAGTGGTAGGTCCCCACCACCAGGATCCGAGCCGGCGGAGGTTCAGCCCCTCCCTGCCCGGCCAGGGGAGCGGGAGAGAGCCCCGCCAGGAGAACGAGAAAGAGAGCGGCTGCCAATGGGAGGCCACCCCACGCGGGCGCGACCGGATGATATGGGAATGCGGTCTTCATGACCGAGGCTCCGTGAAAGTGGGCATCTGCCCCGTCCAGGGAGGGGGTTCGGGGATGAACCCATCCTCCCGATCCGGGGTCGTACGAGGGGAGGGGACCGGTGGTTTCGGGCCCGCGATGGAAGGAGATTCTCCGGCGCTCCCGAGCCACCGCGCACCGGACTGTCCGGTCGCCCCTCCTCGCCCCGATGGCGTTCTTGCCCCGGTTATCGTCCGCCGCTACCGTCCCGGCGACTCCGGGCAATGAGGGCCGCCCGGAGTTCCTGTTCCTCCCAGGCTTGGAGCGCGCATGGCCATCGAGATTCGACCTGCGACCGTGTTCGAGGACGTCGAGACCATGGTGGGGCCAAAACGGCCCGATGCGAACGTCTGCTGGTGTCTGAGTTACCGGATTCCATCGAAGGAGAATGTGTCTCTCCGCGGTCCGGAACGCGGTCGGAAGGTGGCGGCGCTCATGAGCCAGGGACCGATCGGGGTGCTTGCATACGATGGTGACGAAGTGGTGGGGTGGGCCGCGGTTGCACCGCGCGCCGACACATCCTTCGTGCGCAGCCGAACGATCCCGCATGTCGACGACCTGGATGTGTGGTCGGTGTGGTGCATCCGTGTACGGCCAGGACACCGTGGCAAGGGAATCTCACACCCGTTGCTCGCGGGCGCCGTCGAGTTCGCTCGATCCCACGGGGCTCCGGCCATCGAGGGATATCCCGTTGACAACCGTGGCGACAAGGTCGATCTGACCATGGCGTACGTCGGCACTCGCGCTCTGTTCGAGAAGGCCGGATTTCGGAAGGTGGCCGACACCTCATCGGTTCTGGCCGGATTTCCACGTGTATTGATGCGGCTGGAGCTCCGCTGAGCCGTCTTCTCGGCACTTTCGAAGGCGCTGAGTGCGGACAACATGTAGAAATCCGGATTCGCCGTTCGTCGGACGTGGTGAAGGCCGGACATCCGGTCCGGCTGAAGACCGTTTCCAGGAGACGACATGCCGCACTACCTGATTGCAGGGTACCTCCCCGACGATTTCGACCCGTCCACCATGGATGAAGCGATGGTGGAGGAGATCCACGCACTCAATCGTGAAATGGTCGCTGCGGGTGTCCGGAGATTCGCCGGAGGGCTGGGCGCAGCCCGCACCCTGCGTCCTCAGCCCGGTGGAGAGGTCCTCGTGACCGACGGGCCATATCTGGAGACCAAGGAGTTCGTGGGCGGCATCACCATCGTGGAAGCCGCCGATTGGGACGAGGCGTTGAAGTGGGCGCGCAGGGGTGCCAAAGCCGGTCGAATGCCCATGGAGGTACGGGAGATCTTCTTCAGACCCGCTCCTGAAACCGACTGAAGCTGGCGCTAAAGTCCGGCCCCGCAAAAAACGAACTGGTGTTCAGGAGAATCGCATGCGCGTAGAGACGATTGGCGCGTTCGTCGTCAAACCAATGGCACTGCTACTCGTAGTACTCGGTGCGGCACACCAGGCGACGGCGCAGGATGCCGGGACCGCATATCCGACGATGGCCCCGATCCATCAATACCTCATGCCGGACCGGGAAGAGGAGGTCGCCCTGGCGCGAAGTGCGGCGCCGGAGTCGGTTTCCGGGGATGCCACGATCATGGTTCTGGGACCCGAAGGCTACGAGACGGCGGTCGAGGGCACAAACGGGTTTGTCTGCATGGTGGACCGGAGCTTTACGGGACCCTTTGACTGGCCCGAGTTCTGGAACCCGAAGGTGAGGGCCTCCGTTTGCCTGAACCCCCAGGCGGCACGTTCGCTGTTGGTGGTCGCGGAACTGCGCACCAGGATGGCGCTGGCCGGTCATTCCAGGGAAGAGATCGTGTCGGCACTCGCCGCTGCATTCGAGAACGACCGGTTGCCGCACCTCGAGAGCGGAGCGATGGCCTATATGATGGCAAAATCCGCCTATCTGACCGACGCCGGAGACCACAACTCACCCCATCTCATGTTCTACACCCTCCTTGGCGACGGGAGGGACTGGGGGGCCGGTGCACCGGACTCGCCGGTGCTATCCAGCCCCTACTGGTTCTTCTCACCCCAGGAAGGACCTCAGGTGAACAAGCTGCCGCCGATTCTGGTATTTCTGGTCGGGACGACCACATGGTCCGACGGAACACCCGCGGCACATCAATAACACCTTTGTCCGGAGACGGTTGAAGGAGTCAGGGGAGGATGAGTGACGTCCACCGGACCATCGAAGCGGTTTGGAAGAGAGAGTCCACCCGGCTCATCGCAGCGATCGCCCGTGTCACCCGCGACGTCGACATCGCGGAGGAACTGGCCCAGGACGCGCTGGTTGCGGCTCTCGATCGGTGGCCTGACGAAGGGATCCCCGCCAATCCCGCCGCCTGGCTGATGACGGTGGCCAAGCGGCGTGCCATCGACAGCCTGCGCCGTGGGCAGAGGCTTGCCCAGAAGCATGAAACCATCGCTTGGGAGCATGTGGCGGAACAGCAGCGGCTCGGCGAAGCGATGGACCAGGCACTGGATCAGGTGATCGATGATGACGTACTGCGGCTCATCTTCATCGCGTGCCACCCGGTTCTCCCGGCCGAAGGGCGCATCGCGCTGACCTTGCGTTTGATCGGCGGCCTGACGACGGCGGAGATCGCCCGAGCCTTCCTCGTGCCTGAAAAGACGATCGGCCAGCGGATCTATCGCGCGAAGAAGACGCTCTCGGAGGCCCGAGTGCCCTTCGAGACGCCGCGCGGGGAGGAGTTGAACCGCAGGGTACAGTCGGTCCTTTCCGTCGTCTACCTCATCTTCAATGAGGGATATACCGCGACCTCGGGGGAGGAGTGGATGCGGACGGCACCCTGTGACGAGGCGCTGCGGCTCGGACGTATGCTGGCACAACTTCTCCCTGGCGAATCCGAGGTGCACGCACTCCTGGCACTGATGGAACTCACGGCCTCGCGCTCCGCGGCCCGCCGGGGAAGCGACGGTGAGGCGGTGCTCCTATCCGATCAGGATCGCTCGCTGTGGGACGAAGCGCAGGTTCAAAGAGGGATGGCGTCGCTCGAAGAGGCGCAGCGGCTGCACGGAGGCGCTGAATACTATGCCCTCCAGGCGGCAATCGCCGCCTGCCACATGCGGGCTCGCACCACCGCCGAAACCGATTGGGACCGGATCGTCCTCCTCTACGACGCGCTGATGCAGATCGCACCATCGCCCATCGTGGCCCTGAATCGCGCCGTTGCCGTCGGTATGGCGCAGGGCCCGGCCGCCGGACTTGCCGCAGTTGATGCCATCGCCACCTACACGGACGGTTCCGGGCTGCATGACCATCATCTGCTTCATAGTGTCCGCGGAGACCTGCTCATGAAGCTGGGCAACTTCGCCGAGGCGTACGCGGAAACCCGGCGCGCCATCGCCCTGACACAAAATCTCCGCGAACAGGAGTTGTTGACGGCGCGGCTGAGGCGAATCGATGAACGGGGGTCCGGTGTCGGATGAATCCTTTGTCGGCAGGTTCGGATTACCGACCGACGTGGTGGGAGTGACGAGCCCCTCCCTTCAGAAGACGAAGGAACAGGAAACCGAATCCCTGCAACAGGAGGGGAGCTCTTCCTGAAGGAGATTCAGCGCCCCTCGCGCCTTCTCCAGGAAGTCCGGGTGCGACGGCACCTCCACATACCCCGGATGGCTGTTCCACAACTCTCCGATTCGTCGATCGATCTCCATGGCCTCGATCGGAGACTCGATGCGCAGCGGGTTCCGATAGTTGTAGCCGTTCTCATCGGAGGGCGTGCGAAGGTGGATGACCTTCGCGTACCGGTCCAGCTCCTCATCGAGGGTGCTCCCCACCCGGTCCCAGAGGGTGTCGGGCCCGGGCCAGTACGCGACTCCGTCGGGGGTCCCCCGATCACACACCACAATGGCCGCGTTGTCCTCGGCGGTGCTCTCCTCGAGCTGGCGCTGCACATGGTAGATGGCCTGCTGGAGCGCCCGGAGCCCTCCCGGCTCCTTACTTCGAGGGAATCCACCCTTCAAGAGGATCCCCGCCGATTCCGGGAGGATCGTCACATGACGGCAGAAGGCGAGGCTCATGAACTCCAGGATGGCGGTCTTTCCGGCACCCGGGCCACCGGTGAGGACCACTCGCCGGGTGTCGTGGCGGTTCGTGCAGGAGCATGCGTGCATGGTTCCCCTACCCCTCTCCTCGGTCGGCCACTTCCCGGAGCGTCTCCAGGAAGTACTCGGTGGACTGCGCACCGGTCACTCCCCACTTCCCTTCGAAGACGAAGGTCGGGACGGAGCGGACTCCGATGCGTCGGGCTCTGTCCACCTCGGCCCGGGTCTCTTCGACACCTTCGTCGGATGCCAGGAAGGCACGCACCCGCTCCCGCTTCATCCCCACTCCTTCACCTCGAGCGGCCAGGACTTCCGGGTCTCCCAGATCGGCCCCGTCCGTGAAGTGGGCCGCGAAAAGGGATGCGGCGAGGGCGCGCTGGGTTTCCTCCCCATCCTCCATGAGGGCCAGGTGGAGGAGGCGATGTGCGTGGAAGGTGTTCGCCGCGAGGGCGTCGTCCCATCGCATGTCGATCCCTTCGGCGGCAGCGGCGGCACCGGCCTGCTCCATCATTGCGGACGAGCGGGCGCCGTATCGGCGCTCCAAATAGCTCCGAAGGGGGATGGGCCGGGTTCCGGCATCGGGGTCGAGTTGGAAGGGGCGAAAGGCCACCTCCACCTTCGCCTCATCGTCGAACTGGCGGAGGGCCTCGGAGAATCGCCGTTCTCCGATATAACACCAGGGGCATACCAGATCGGAATAGATTTCGACCTTCATGGTTCCATCGGCGTGGATGGGAACGTCTCGCAGGTTGCCAGGCGTAAACCTCCCCCCGAAACCCCGCAAACCGTCGCATGTTCACCCGGTGCCCCCCGCCGAAACCTGCAAATCGCCTGATTGGTATACTACCGGGAGCACGTCACAAGATCGTGATATATGCGAAAGGTACTTGCGGGAACGCTACGAACCTCCGAGGATGCTCCTGCTACGCTGGCGATTTCGGTTGCCGACTTCCGTTTCTCCTCGTTCCACCTCGCTCCTCGCCGACGATCCCCGTACCTCCACGATGTCCGCAGACGACCCCCGGCAGGATCTGATCCGCCGCCTGCTCTCCCACTTTCCGGGGATGGCCTATCAGTGCGCGGCCGATCTTCACCGGTCGATTCGTTTCGCCAGTGACGGCGCTCGCGTCCTGACGGGGATCGGGAGTGCGGAGCTCACCGCGGGGAACGGGCGGCCTCTCCGGGGAATCATCGACCCGGAGGATCGAGCGGCGGTGGACCGGGCGGTGGAAGAGGCGCTTCAGTCCGGGAACGGCTTCAGCATTCGCTATCGCCTTCTGAGGGAAGAGGGGCGCACCCTCTGGGTCTGGGACCGGGGCTCGGTGGTGGAGGAGAATGGCACGCGCCGGATCGAGGGATGGCTCACAGACATCACCGAACTCGTCTACATGGAGATGCGGGCCGCAGCCTCGCAACGTCGGGAGGCGCTGGGCGAACTCATCGGCGGGGTGGCCGGTGAGTACAACAACGTCCTGACCTCGGTCATCGGCGGGATCGACCTGGCCCTTCAGCGCTTCACACCGGACGACCCCCTGTCCGCCACCCTCGAGGACGGGCGCGCCGCCGCCATCCGTGGAGGGAACCTCACCCGCCAGCTCCTCGCCTTCGCGCGCCAGTTCCCCGCCTCTCCGAAGGTCACCGATCTGAACGCCCTCCTGCATCGGACCCAGGGGCTCTTCCATCAGCTTCTGGGGAGGGAGATCCGGCTCCTTCACACGCTTGATCCCGAACTCCCCCCGGTTCGGGTGGATCCCGCACAGATGGAGCAGGTCATTCTGAACCTGGTCCTGAACGCGCGGGATGCCATGCCGGACGGGGGCCGAATCGTGATCCGCTCGGAGGGGCGCACCCTCACCGCCGGAGATCTCCGCAAGGGAGATGAACTTCCGGTGGGACCCTATGCCGCCATTCACATCACCGACTCGGGACACGGAGTGGATCAGGAGGTCCGGGATCGGATGTTCGAACCCTTCGTGACCACCAAGCCGGACGCTTCCGGGCTCGGGCTGGCCACCGCGTACGGGATCGTTCAGCAGGCCGGGGGGGTGATCCGGGTTCGCTCACGCCCCGGAGAAGGGGCCACCTTCTCCATTCTCCTCCCCGCCTTCAGGGTCGAGACGACGGCTCCCATCGCGGAGGAGGGTGAGGGTCCGGTCGCCATTCCTCTCATCCTGGTGGTGGACGACGAAGACGGCGTCCGCCGCACCATGATCCGGGCCCTCGAGCGAGCGGGGTTCCATACGGTGGAGGCTTCGGACACACCCTCGGCACTGCGAAGGATGGAGGGGATGGAGGGGAAGCTGGACCTCCTCCTCACCGACGTCATGATGCCGGGGCCGAAGGGGACCGTCCTGGCCGATCTCCTGCAGGAACGGATTCCCGGGCTCCCCGTCCTCTTCACCTCCGGACGGGTGGGGGAGGCGGAAACCTCGGCCCTCCGGCTTGGCCCGAACCGACTCTTCATCCCCAAGCCCTTCACCCTGGTGGAGCTGGTGGCCTCCGTTCGCACCGCCATTGAGGCGGGGGACCCTGCGGCGCGCCAGGCCCTTCCCGGAGAGGCCGGCAACACCGGCGAGGCAGGCCAGGCGGGTTGACCTCCCCCGACGGTCAGAAGCGGCCCTCCCGTCGTTCGAACGCGGGAGGACCGCCCCTGGTCCGGAGGAACTTCAGGGCTCAGCCCTCTTCGTCGTCGTCATCGTCGTCGATCTCCACCGACACCGCTGCGGCGGCGGAGAGGTCCCCGGTAGATGCCGAGACGGTAGCCGATCCCGCGCCGACGGCCTCAACTACTCCGGATTCGGACACGGTGACCACCTCTTCGTCTGAAGAGGTCCAGGTCACGGACACATCGGACATCTCGTTCCCCTCGGTGTCCAGAACGGTGGCCTCGAGTTCATAGGTCTCACCGATCTCGGTTAGGACCACGGTGGTGGTGTTCAGCTCCACCTCCGCCGCAACGGGGTCGGGATCGGGACTCGTGGAGGAGCTGTCGCAGGCGGCGACCAGGAAGGTGACGGCCACGGCGGCGGAGAGTACGCGCAATGCCCGAAAGCTGGCGGGAATATGTCGGGTTCGCATGGGTGGAATTCCGGTTGGAGTGATCCGGCGGAAACGTTGCCGCGGGCTCCGGAACCTCAGTGTTCTCGGGAGCCACTACTCCGGGAACGACCCACCCGCCCCAACCCTGACACCCCTCCCCCTCCCCTACCGGTTGTCCGGCTCCCGCCCCACCCGCTCGCTCCTTCGCTCCAGAAGTACCACGTCCCGCCACACGCCGTCGAGGCATCCGATTCGCTCCCGGACCCCCACCTCCCGGAACCCGAACCGTCGATGAATGGCCAGACTCGCTCGGTTTTCCGGGAAGATTCCTGCCTGAAGCGTCCAGATCCCTCCAGTTTCGGACCCCTCGATGAGCGACTCCAGGAGGAGGGCGCCCACTCCTTTCCCCCGGGCGGACTCGCCCACATATACGCTCACCTCCGCCACTCCCGAGTAGACGGCACGTCGGGACACCGGCGAGAGGGCCGCCCACCCCAGGACTTCCCTCCCCTCTCCCAACGCGGCGAAGCGGGCGAAGGGGTGATGCCCGCCGTCCCACCGCTCCCAGTCGGGCGCCGTCGTCTCGAAGGTGGCGTTTCGGGTGGCGATCCCCTCCCGGTAGATGGCGAGAACGGCTTCCCGGTGCGCGGGCTCGAGGGGTACAACGGTAATCATCCGCTTCCTCCTGATGCAGAGTGTCCCCTCCCCCGCCGCGAGTCGGAGAAAGACATGGAGGGCCCTCCTCTCAGAAAGGGGGCAATGGCGCTGGCCAGCCGCTCCACCGCGTCGGCGATGACCTCCACCGGTACCGCCGCAAACCCCAGCACCAGGCCAGGGCGAGGGATGGGCCCCATGGCGTAGTCGGAAAGAGGTGGCGCCTCGATCCCTACCCGTCCCGCTTCCCGGGAAATGGCACGGTCGTCCACTCCCTCGGGAAGGAGGAGGGTCAGGTGAAGCCCTCCCTCCCCGGCCCGGACTTCACCCACTCCTCCCAGCACCGCTTCCAGCGCCCCCATGAGCCGATCCCGTCGTTCCCGGTAGACATTCCCCAGTCGGGCAATGTGTCGTTCCAGATACCCCCGTTCCATGAACTCGGCAAGGGTGGCCTGAAGAATGAGAGGGGAGTGGGAATCGGTTCCCTGCTTCGCATTCCGGAACACCTCCACCAACTCCTCCGGGAGGACGAGGAACCCCAGCCGGAACCCGGGAGCCAGCATCTTGCTGAGCGTCCCCACATAGATCACCCGTCCGGCACCATCCAGCCCCTGGAGGGAGGGGAGGGGGCGGGAGGTGTATCGGAATTCGCTGTCGTAGTCGTCCTCCACGATCCACCCTTCCACCTCGGAGGCCCACTCCAGGAGGCGAAGGCGTCGCTCCACCGTGAGGGTCGCCCCCATGGGGTACTGGTTGGAGGGGGTGGTACAGAGGACCCGCGCTCCCCCGTACCCATCGGCGTCATCGGGGAGAAGCACCCCCTCCCCATCCACGGGGATGGGAATGAGGCGCGCCCCCACCGCCCGGAAGGGAGCCCACACCCCCCGGTACCCCGGGTCTTCCACCGCCACACCCTCCCCCTCCGCCACGAGGATGCGCGCCGTCAGGTCCAGCGCCTGCTGGGAGCCGGAGGTGATCACCACCTGGTCGGCGCTGCACCGAACCGAGCGGTACCGCCGAACGTGGTCGGCGAGCGCCTCCCTGAGGGGAAGGTACCCCTGGGGATCTCCGTAGCGCAGCACCTCGGACGATCGGGTCCGCCAGATGCGGCTGGTGATCCGGGACCACACCCGTGCCGGGAAATCCTCCGCTCCCACCACCCCCGGGAGGAAGGGGCCCGGAACCCCCGGTCGTCGGACCATGAGCCCCCGTGTCTCCGCCAGCCGCTCCCCGGCGGGAGAGAGGCGGGGAGGAGGTCGCCCCCTACCTCTCGATTCGGAATGCATCCCGACCGACGGCACGCCCTCCCCTTCACTCCTCCCGGAGCTCCTCCCCCTTCCCCCCTCCTCCGGTCGGAGAAGGTGCGCCGGGAGGGCCGAACTCACCCGGGTTCCGGAACCCACCCGCCCCTCCAGGTACCCCTCCAGACCGAGCTGTTCATAGGCGAAAAGCACCACGTTCCGGCTCACTCCCATCTCCCGGGCGCCCCGACGACTCGATGGGAGCGGCGTTCCTGGCGGGAGATCGCCCCGAAGAATGAGTTCCCGAAGCTGCACCGTGAGCTGGTCGTGGAGGGGGCGCGGGAGGGATCGATCCAGCCGGAGGTGGGGAAGCACGGCGGCCCGGGGGTGAAAGAGGAGATGGGGGAGAAAATGGCCCCATCACGATAACAAAATTGGATCTTTGTGAAAGGGCCATTCTCATCGAACTTTTCTCCGAACTCCGACACCCACCGGAAGGAGGACTACTTTGACCGAACCATCCCCGCCGGATCCCCGAGCTGCCCACCCCTCCCTCGTCACCCCCCGTCGACGGGATCGAGGGAAAGATGATGCCTGGATCCGCCACTTCCTCCGGGTGGCCCCCTTCGGCACCCTCACCTCGGTGGTGGATGGGCTTCCCCTCCCCAACCTGAACCTCTTCCTCTTCGTCGACGGGGACCTCTTCCCCGAGTCGGGGAACCGGAGCCCGGAAGACGCCCGCCCCCGGATCTACACCCACACCGCACGCCCCGGGGCCACTCCGGAGGCGGCTCGTCGAGGAGTTCCTGCGGTCTTTTCGGCGGGGGTCATGGGACGCATGCTCCCCGCCCCCACCGCCCTCGAGTTCTCCATCGAGTACGCATCGGTCGTGGCCTGGGGCACCTTCCGGGCGGTGGAGGATCCCACCCTCCGCCTCTCCGTCCTGGATGGGATCATGCGGAAGTACGCACCTCATCTGACTCCCGGCGAGGACTACCGCCCCATCACGCCCGAGGAGCTGTCCCGCACCGCCGTCCACGTCCTGGAGATCGAGCGGTGGAGTGGGAAGGAGAAGGTGGCGGAGCCCGACTTCTCCGGAGCCTGGCGACTCCCGGAACCCCATCCTCCCATCCTGGAGGGAGCCTCCCCATGACGCTCCGCACCCCGGCGGCGCACCCCACACCCCCCTCTCCTCCCGCACCTGGCGTTCCCTCCACCGCCGTCCCGGCCCCCGCCCCGGAATCCCCACCCCCGGCGTCCCGCGTGGGGGTGGGGCTCGCCCTCTCGGCGGTCTATCTCCTCTGGGGCTCCACCTACCTGGCCATCCACTTCGCCGTCCGGACCCTCCCTCCCTTCACCATGGCGGGAATCCGGTTCACCCTGGCCGGAGGAATCCTGTACGCAATTCTCCGTCTGCGGGGAACCGCGGCACCTGAACGGCGCCACTGGGGAACCGCCCTCATGGTGGGCACCCTCCTCCTGGCGGTGGGGAACGGGGGGGTGAGTTGGGCGCAGCAGATTGTCCCCTCGGGGACCGCGGCCCTCATCATTGCCGGCACTCCCGGATGGATGCTCCTCTTCGATTGGCTCCGCCCCGGAGGGCGCCGCCCCCTCCTGGCCGAGGTGGCGGGGCTCGCGCTGGGGATGGGTGGGATCGTCCTCCTCGTCTCCGGTGGAGGAAGCCTCCTGGCCCGGCCGATTCACCCGCCGGGCGCCCTGGTCCTCGTCCTCGCCTCGGTGGGATGGGCCTTCGGATCCATCCTCTCCCGAGGGCTCGCCGTCCCCCGATCCCCCTTCCTTCTCACCGCCATGCAGATGCTGGCCGGAGGCTGCGTTCTTCTGATCATGGGTGTGGTTGCAGGGGAGTGGGCCGGGTTCCGCCCCTCCGAGGTCAGCGCCGCGTCGCTCCTCGCCCTTCTCTACCTCATCGTCTTCGGAGCGTGGATGGGATACTCGGCGTACATCTGGCTCCTCCGGGAGACCACCCCGGCGGTCGCATCGTCGTACGCTTTCGTGAACCCCGGCATCGCCGTCCTCCTCGGATGGCTCTTCGCCGGGGAGGTGGTGGATCGGGGGATGGTGGGGGCCATGGCCCTCATCGTGGTAGGGGTGGCCCTCATCATCCTTCGACCCTTCGGCCGATCCTACCCGCGCCGGAGCCGCGTCGACACGGAGGGTTGACATGCAAGTATATACTTGCGTATCATCGTTGCCGTGAGTGACATCTTCCACGCCCTCGCCGCCGAAGCCAGGCGGGCCCTGCTGGACGAACTCGCCGAGCGAAACGGTCAGACGCTCTTCGAGCTCTGCACCCGACTCACCATGCGAAAGGGGCTCGAGATGTCCCGGCAGGCCGTGTCCCAGCACCTCGCCGTCCTGGAAGAGGCGGGGCTCGTCACCACGGAGTGGCGCGGGCGGAGCAAGTTCCACTTCCTGGACTCAACCCCGCTCCGCGCCATCGCCGAACGCTGGCCCCCACCCACCCCGGAGAACCCCAACCATGCAGATCGTCCTGACGAGCGTGTTCGTGAATGATCAGGAGAAGGCTCTCGATTTCTACACCAACACCCTCGGCTTCGTGAAGAAGAGTGACATCCCCATGGGGGAGAGCCGCTGGCTCACCGTGGTGTCGCCGGAGGCCCCGGAGGGACCGGAGCTGGTGCTCGAACCCGCCGGGCACCCCGCCGTCGGCCCCTTCCGGGATGCCCTCATGGCCGACGGGATCCCCGTCACCTCCTTCGGGGTGGCCGACGTCCGGGCCGAGTATACGCGTCTGAGCGAGATGGGTGTACGCTTTGTTCAACCCCCCACCGACATGGGCCCGGTGACGGTGGCCGTCCTGGACGACACCTGCGGGAACCTCATCCAGATCGCCGCCATGGCGTAGGCTCCCGGCAGCACCTCACCCCGGGCAGGCCACCCGCTCCAGGGGGAACTCCAGCGACCGCTCCCCACCTCCGGTGGTCCCCTCGATGCGGGCGAAGGGTGCGCTTCCCGCCGCCGGGTTTGCATAGATGACCCGTTGGGGGAAGTCGTGCTCCGGATTCTCGAAGACCCACCGCTCCCCTTCGCGGGCAGAGAGGGGGAAGCGGGTGGGGGTGGAGGCGTTGGCGGGCTGCCCCATGAACACGGGGGTCCCGTTCTCCACCCGCAGGACCATGAACTCGAAGGTGATGGTCCGCCCCTCCCGCGTCATCCGGGCAATCCCCTGCATGAGCCCCCCGCCCTCGGGCATCCACCACTCCTCATAGAGCGCTCCGTTGGAGAGCGTCCCTTCCCAGCACCCGGGCATCCAGGCAAATGGGGCCAGGGGTGAGTCTCCGGTCCCCTGCCCATGGAGAGGGGTTGCAGCCAGGGAAAGGAACCCGACGGCGAGCGCCACCCCGAGGGAGCCCACACACCGGCGGGGGCTCATTCCGATCCTCCCTGGAGATCCTGCGCCAGCATGACCCGGTGGCCGTCGAGATCCAGGCAGGTGGCCAGTTTCACGAACCCCTCCGTGACCTCCGTGGCCCCCTCGAACCGGACCCCCGCCCCCTCCATCTCCGCGCGCACCGCGTCCAGGTCGAACACCCCCCATGTGGGGGTAATCCCTCCGGGGGTCACCGGCACCCCGTCGGCGAGTCCGAGGGTGGTTCCGGGAACGGGGGTGGAGAGTTCGCACCACCCCATCTCCTCCACATCGTAGAGAAGGTGGAAGCCCAGGTGCGTCTCGTACCATCGGGCGCTCGCCTTCCGGTCATGTACGGCAAGGGCCAGGGTGACCTGACCGGTGAAGGGGGTACCGTCCTGTGTCATGTTGTCTCCGTTCATGTTGGGAGGATGGGTTCCGGCTGCTCTTCCTTCGAGCTTCCCCCCACATTGGCGTACCGCCGGCTCCCTGTCTTGGAAAAATGCGACGGGCGGCGGAGAGGGACCGAGGGGGTGGCCACGCCTCCCCTACCCCTCCCCCAGGAAGAGACGGCCCAGGTGGAGGTCCATCGAGAGATACTCCCCGGGAGTGCAGTCGGCCAGCTCCCGGAAATCGCGGATGAGGTGGGGCTGGTCATAGTACCCGCAGGCCGTTGCCAGACCGCTCCATCCGGAGGGGTCTCCCTCGTCCAATCGGGCGAGGAGGCTCCGGAAGCGAACGATGCGGGCCAGCCGCTTCGGTGTGAGCCCCACCGCCGCGAGAAATCGCCGTTCCAGATGGCGACGGCTGAGCCCCACCCGACCGGCCACCTCTCCCATCCGGATCCGTCCTCCGGTGGCGGCGATCCAGTCCACCGCCGCAGCCACCGCCGGATCCACCGGAGCGGCCCGGGAGAGGTCTGCGGTGAGCGCCTCCCCCAGAAGGTGGACCCGCTCAACGGAGTACGCGCTCGCCAACCGGTCTCCCACCTCCCGGAGACGATGCCCCACCACATCCTCCAGGGGGAGATCCAGGTCGGTGAGTTCGGCGGCGTGCACCCCCCCGAGAAAGGCTCCCAGCGCCGCGGGACGGAAGCGAACCGCCACCAGGGAGATGCGTCGCCCGGGAGCAAGATAGATGGGGCGAGTGATCTGCCCCACCACGAGCGTCGCTTCCTGTCGTCGGGCTCCCCCGGACCCCGCATACCGCCGGAACCGATCCGCCAGATTCCAGATCAACTCCGTGCACCCGTCCGGGATGACCCGATCCGGCGCCGCCTCCCACGTCGACTCCCCCTCCAGCGTCCAGAAGCAGGAGACGTGTCCCGCCAGCACCGCCGGCGGCGGATACTCCCGGTAGGCGAGGCTCACCGGATCCGCCGGGGCGTCAGGGGAGCACCTCCTCCAGGGGGACGGCGTGGAGGCGCCCTACATCCCCTTCCACCCGGGGATCCCGACGTATGAAGTAGAGGGTGCGCCCGTCCCGGGAGAGGGAGGGGTGGAATTCGTCCGCAGGGGTGTTCACCTCCGTCGATAGGGAGAGGGCCGGACTCCATCCGCTCCCCGTGGACCGGCGACTCAGGTGGATGTCCCCGAAGCCCGTCCCCGGGCCGTCCTGCGGGTTCAACCGGGTGAAGAGGAGGAGCGTGCCGTCGGAGGACACCGTCGGGTTGAAGGTCCACCACCCGGGGAGGTTCACCTCCTCCCCCAGGGGGATGGGTTCTTCCCATCCGGAAATGGAGGTGTCCTGACCGCCCTCCCCGGAACCCATGCGGGGCTCGGCCACCCAGATCCCCCACTCCCCGTTCCGCTCCGGGTCGGTGAGGGGGCGACCGAAGTAGAGGCGCCCCTCGCCGTCCACCGAGGGGAAGAGGTCGTCTCTCGCCGAACTGATGGTGAGGCGCTCCGGGGTTCCCCACCCGAGCCCCTCACGCGGAACCCGCCAGAGGTCCACCGCGTCCCTCAACTCACCCTCCATGGGACGGATGGAGGAGAAGTAGAGGTGCCGTCCGTCGGGGGCCACGAAGGGATCGATGTCCGAGTGGGTCCCGGAGAAGGGTGCCGGGGTCGGTGAACTCCACCCTGCCCCCTCTCGCACCATCTCGTAGATGGTGGCTTCCCGGGAGAAGGGGAAGAACTGCGCCCCGGCGGCGAAGTACGCCGTATCTCCCGACGGGGTGAAGGTGACCCGGTAATTCTCCCACTCCGATGGGATGGCTCCCTCCGCGAAGAGGGTCACCCCGCGGGGGGATGTGGCCTCCGGTGCCGGCCCGGCGGGGGTCACGGCCTCTGCGGAGGCGTCGGACGCGACGGCGAGCCCATCCTCCTGATCGGTGTCGGTGCAGGCGACGAAGGTGGTAAAGAGAAGGAGCGGAAAGAGGGCAAAGCGGGTTCGAGCAATGGTCATGTGGAAACTCCGTTCCGGTGCCGACAGGGGTGCACGAAGGCAGGGGGCGCAATGGGGTCCATTATCGGACCCCCCACTCCCATAGGCCGAAGCCCACCTTTCGATCCACCGGGTGCCCGGCCTGCTTCAGGGTGAGAATGATCTGGCCACGGTGATGGCTCTCGTGGGAGATGAGGTAGGCCAGGAACGCCGCAGGATGAGGTTTGAACCCCTTCACCTTTCCCCCGTCCAATTCACGCTCCAGGAGGGTGGCGACGGCCCCGGCGCCGGCATTGAGAGCCTCGGCGAGGGTGGCCTTCGTGAGGGTGGGTCCCTTCTCCAGCTTTTCCTGTCCCTTCAGAAGGGCCGGATCGGCGGACTTGAGCCACATGAGGCGAACGTTGTGGATGTGGGCGAACTGCTCCCCTACCGTCCTCCCCTTCGAAGCCGACAGGTCTTCCAGGTGGGATTCGTCGAGTGCGTCGAGGAGGTAGAGGTGAATCCGGTTGTGGATAGCCCAGCTCTCCAGCAGATCGGTGATGAGGGACATGTGAGGGCCGTCAACGGGTAGGAGGTTCGACGGGTGCCCCGAGGCCGGGGCGAGAAAGGTGTTCACGCCCGGGGAAATTAATCGGCTCCCCGGCCCACGGCATCGGCCCACCTGGAGCTACCCGACGTCCGAGTGACCCGAGCTACCACCCACCCCTCCCCGGAGCGTCCGACGGCCCGGAGACGGACCTCCACCTCGATCTGGGAACCATCTTTCCGGATCCAGCGGGTCCGGCGCCCGGGAGCCATGAGCTGCTCGTCAGGAGCGTGGGTGGAGTTCTGCACGTAATCCCTGTGCTCTCCCTGCATTTCGTTCGGAATCAGAAGGTCCACTCCCTTCCCCTCCAGCTCCTCCTGGAGGTATCCGAAGATCTCCGCAAAGGGGCGATTCAGGACCCGGATCACACCATCACCGTCTACGAGGGCAAGCCCGTCCGGTGCATATTCGAGGGCGAGGGATACGAGTTCCCGGCTCTTCCGGAGGGCCTGCTCCGCCTCCCTGAGTTCGGTGACATCCAGCCCCACCGCCACCGTGTGGGTGACCTCGCCATTTCCGCTCCTCAGCCCCTTGAGCGACCACCGGATGCGACGAGGAGGGCGCTCCTCTCCCACGGGCACTCCCGTCTCCCAGGTCACCGGGGCCCCATTTTCCAGGACCTGGCGATGGCGCGCCGCCCAGTCCGCCTCCTGTCCGCGGGAGACCAGGATGGTGGTGAATCCGACGCCACCGGCATCGTGGGAGGTGGACCCGGTGATTTCTTCGGCCTTCCGGTTGAAGCGGACGATCCTCCCCTCCCGGTCGGTCACCACGATGAGGGCGTCCGCGGTGGAGAGGATCCCCTCCACAAAGTCCCGATCTTCGCGGACGAGCCGATCCAGGCTACGCCGATCACTCACATCTCGACCGGCCACATAGATGAGTCCGTCGGAGGCCACCGCCTCCCATGCCATCCAGAGATACCCACCTTCCTTCCGGCGATGTCGGTTTTCAAGGGAGAGCGGGCCTTCGCCACCGAGGAGGCGGTCGAGGATCCTCCGAGCCTCGTCCCGGTCGTCGGGGTGGAGGAAGTCGCAGCAGGGGACGGCCATCATCGTGTCCGGAGAGTACCCGGTGACCCGCTCACACGCCGGGTTCACCCGGATCAGGTAGCCGTCGGGGGTGATGATCCCCATGAAGAGGGGCGAGAGTCGGAAGAAGGAGTCGAACTGGGACTCGAGAACGGTGGGGGCCGGGCGAATCCGTTGTACCACCTGCACGATGGAGCGGAGCGCTCGCTCCGCCTCGTTGGGCGCTACCCGCTCCGGGAGGCCATCGCCAGTGAGGAGCCACTCGGGATCCACGTCGAAGGCGCGCGCAACCGCCTCCACGTACAGGGCGGGAACGGTGGTATCCACCTCGTACTGGCTGACGGAAGAGTGCGAAACCGTGTATCCGGCGCGCTGTTCCAACTCCACGGCAAACCCCCGGGTGCTGAAACCGGTGCGTGTTCGCACCCGCGCCAGTCTGTCATGGATCGTATCCATTCGTCTCAAATCTTGCACATCGGTCCACTCCCCCGTACCCTATCGCCCGACACAACCCCGACAGGAGTCGCCGTGCCCTCCGGCGGACCATCCGTGCAATGTGGTTCCGCCCGCGCTCGTGGCGCGTTAGCAGCTCCCTCCGACCCGGACGCTCGTCAACAGAGTATCGGATGCCCTCAGCCCCGGCAAAGCGCGGACGCCCATCTACCCGGACCGGGGTTGCGCGTCGACCCCTGACGCGGTGGTCCCTCCCTACGCTCTTCACCATTCAGCTTGCACTTCTCGGGCTCCTGGGGATCCTCTCCGTCGGGCTCGGACTCCGTGCTACATCCCTCCAGGAAATGGCGTGGCTGAGCCGATTTCAGGTGGGATTCCTTCTCCTGGCGGTGGCAAGTATCGCCATCTTCTGGATCATCCTCTTCTTTCGCCGAGGTGGTGAGGGCGAGCTCCCGGAAGGGGATCGGCTTCTCGCCTTTTCTCGAGAACTCCTGGCCGCGGTGGAGTTGGAGTCCATCGCCGACGCCACCTTCCGGGTGGTGGTCGAGCAGCTCGATCCGGAAGCCGCCGCCCTCCTGGTGAAGGCACCGGAAGGAGATTCGGGGAACGGAGCCCTCCGCCAGCGGGGAATGACGGAGAACGGACTCCGGGATACGCTTCTCGCGACACTTACCGCCCATTCCGCGCTGCAGCACCCGACGGTGCTTCCCCACCCTCCCGGGGAGGGGTGGCAACTCCCCGGCGCCGCCGGCGTTCGGAACGGGGGGACCCGGGACAAGCTCCACGAGGCCGTCATCACCCCGTTCATTTCCCGATCGGGGACGGTTCGTGGTGAAGGGGTGGGTGCCCCCCCTCCTCTGGGGGAGTCGGACCCCCTCGGGGTGGTCCTCGTCTTCTCCGGTGGATTGGCCGACGACGACCTCCGCTTCCTGGAACTGGTAGGCGCCATGGCGGGAACCGCCGTCGCCCGCACCCACCGCACCATGGAAGCCCGACGTGCCGCCGAAGATCGAGCCGAGCGGCTCTCCAATGCGGTGGTCCAGAGCGCCGACTCCATCTTCATCACCGACCGGGAAGGGTTGATCGAGTACGTGAACCCCGCCTTTGAAGAGGTCACCGGATACGCCGCCGAGGAGGTCATCGGTCGGCGCCAGTACTGCCTAAATTCCGGGCGGGCCACATCCGCAATCTCCGCACGACTCTGGAACACCATTGTCCGGGGCGAGGCATTCAAGGCCGAATTCGTGAACAAAGCCAAGGGAGGTCGCCTCTTTCGGGAACTCAAGACCATCACCCCGGTTCGTGACCATCGGGGTGCCATCACCCACTTCGTCTCGGTGGCGAGGGATGTGACCCGCGAGCGAGAGTTGGAGGATCAGCTCGCTCAGGCGCAGAAGATGGAAGCCGTGGGGCGTCTTGCCGGAGGAATCGCCCACGACTTCAACAACTTCCTCTCCGTAATGACCGGGCACGCCCAGCTCCTCCTCCACCAGCTCAAGCCGGAAGACCCACTTCGAGGAGACGTGGAGGGGATGAGCCAGGCCGCGCATCGAGCCGGAGCCCTGGTACAGCAGCTCCTCGCCTTTTCGCGGAAGCAGGTACTGACCCCGGAAATCGTGGATGTGAACCGTCTCCTCGTACGGATGGAGTCCCTCATCCGTCCCCTGGTGGGAGAGCGCATCGCCGTCTCCCTCGACCTCCAGACCGGCCTCTACCCCGTCCGGGCCAACCGGCATCAGCTCGAACAGGTGCTCATGAACCTGGTGGTGAATGCCCGGGACGCCATGCCGGACGGGGGGATGGTTCTCTTCGAAACTCGCAACGTGACCGTCGATGCGGCGGAGGCGGAGCGGAGATCCCTTCCCCCAGGCCCCTCGGTCCTCATCGGGGTGAGCGATTCGGGTGAGGGGATCCCCGCCGAGCTGCAGGGCCAGATCTTTGAGCCCTTCTTCACCACCAAACAGCCGGGAACGGGGACCGGCCTGGGGCTCTCCACCGTCTACGGAATCGTCCGGCAGGCGGGAGGTGAGATCCGGGTGGACAGCGAGGTGGGGCGCGGAACCACCTTCTCCATCTTCCTCCCCCGCCTCGAAGGGGATCCGGTGGAGGATGACGGGGCCGAAGCCGGCGAGGGGCGGGAGCCGCGGCGCCGCAGGGTAGGGAGTCTGCGTGGAAACGAAACCATTCTGGTGGTGGAGGACAGCAGCCTGGTTCGCGCCGTCACCCGCTCCATGCTGGAGGATTCCGGTTACCGGGTCGTGGAGGCGGCCGACGGCGAGCGGGCCCTCGAGGTCCTCCGGGAGATGGGATCGGCCGTCCACCTCCTTTTCACCGACGTCATCATGCCGGGGATGAGCGGCCCGGAGCTGGCCATGGCGGCCCGGGACCTGGACCCCCGGCTCCCCATCCTCTTCATGTCCGGGTATCCGGACCCGGAAGGGGTGGGGCGGGCGGACGTGCTGCGCCGCCATCACCTGCTCCTGAAGCCCTTCCATATCGAGGACCTTCTCCAGGCGGTGCGAGATACGCTGGATGCACGCTCCGAAGAAGAGTCGGGAGGGATCGTCGGCAGCAGGTAGCGGAGGGTCGCGTCACCGGGAGGATCGGTTCACCACCCTTCCCTTTCTCTGAGGGCGGTGATGTGGGCCACATGGTGTCGCCCATGCCAGGCGTAGAGTTGGAGGTTCGTGGCGAGAGGCACCTCGCCCTGCTCCGGATGCCGGATGGTCCGGTTGAAGTCTTCCGGACGGAGCGCCCGGAGGAAGACCGCCCACCGCCGGTGCAACCCCTCCAGAAGGTTAAGGGAGACCGCAACGGGGAGGGTGGCGGCGTCCGGAAAGGTGGCCCAGACTCCTTCGTCATATCCCGAGATCCGGGGCCCATCCTCCGAGAGGGCCAGCTTGAATCGGAGATAGCTGTGCATGTGGCTATCGGCCACATGGTGGACCACCTGCCGGACCGTCCACCCCCCCGGACGATAGGGCGTGTCGAGTTGGCTGTCGGTGAGGTCGGCGACGGCGGCGCCGAGGGCGGCAGGGAGGGCTTCGATCTCGGCAATGCACCTCTCCCGGAGTTCGTCGATGAGGGGAGTCACCAGGGTGAAGGGGCCGGTCGGGTAGCGGAGGGTGTCGAGGGAGGGGGTCATGGGTTTGCCTGAGGATCGGTGGGACGCAGGAGCGGTGTCGCCGCTTGCTCGCGTGTCATGATGGGGATGCGCCGACATACGCCGCCAGGTGCTCCCCCGTGAGGGTCGATGGAGCCGCCACCAGCTCCGCCGGAGTGCCCTGGAACACCACCTCACCGCCATCGTGCCCCGCCCCCGGACCGAGGTCGATGATCCAGTCCGCGTGCGCCATCACCCCCTGGTGATGTTCGATGACGATGACCGTTTTCCCGGAGTCCACCAGTTGGTCCAGAAGTCCGAGAAGTCGTTCCAGGTCGGCCAGGTGGAGCCCCGAGGTCGGTTCGTCGAGGACATAGACCCCGCCTTCGTCTCCCATGTGCATGGCGAGCTTGAGTCGTTGCCGTTCGCCGCCCGAGAGGGTGGTGAGGGGCTGGCCGAGGCGGAGGTAGCCGAGCCCCACATCAGCCATCTGCCGGAGGATCTTGTGGGCGGCCGGAACCCGCGCCTCCCCGGTCCTGAAGAACTCGACGGCCTCCTCCACGGGGAGGTCGAATACGTCGGCGATGCTGCGACCGCCGAGGAGGTACCCGAGCACTCCGGGCTGGAACCGCCGCCCCTCGCACTCTTCGCAGCTGGTGGCCACCGTGTCCATGAACCCCAGCTCGGTGTAGATCACGCCGACCCCATTGCAGGTCGGGCAGGCCCCTTCCGAGTTGGCGCTGAAGAGGGCGGGTTTCACCCCGTTGGCTTTGGCGAACGCCTTCCGCACCGGGTCCAGGAGCCCGGTGTAGGTGGCGGGGTTGCTTCGACGTGAACCCCGGATCGGAGCCTGGTCCACCGCCACCACTCCGTCCCGACCGGCGACCGAACCGTGGATGAGGGAGCTCTTCCCCGATCCCGCCACACCGGTCACCACCACCAGAACCCCGAGGGGGATGTCCACATCCACCCCCTTCAGATTGTTGGTGTGGGCACCCCGCACCTCCATGACCCCCGACGGGGTCCGTACCGAGGGCTTCACGCGGCCTCGGCGGTTCAACTGGCGTCCGGTGACGGTATCGCTGCCGGCGAGATGGTCCGTCGAGCCCTCGAAGACCACCTCACCGCCAAAGGTGCCGGCGCCGGGCCCGATGTCGATGACATGGTCGGCGATGGCGATGACCTCCGGCTTGTGCTCCACCACCAGGACGGTGTTGCCCGCATCCCGAAGCCGCAGGAGAAGGTCGTTCATCCGCCGGATGTCGTGGGGGTGGAGCCCCACCGTCGGCTCGTCGAAGATGTAGGTCACATCGGTGAGCGACGACCCGAGGTGGCGGATCATCCGGGTCCGCTGCGCCTCCCCTCCCGACAGGGTCCCGGAGGGGCGGTCGAGGCTCAGGTAGCCGAGCCCGATCTCCACGAAGGCGTCCAGCGTCTTTCCGAGCGTCGCCAGGAGGGGTGCCACGGAGGGCTCGTCCAGCTCCCGCACCCACCCGGCCAGATCGTTGATCTGCATGGCGCAGGCCTCGGCGATGTTCACTCCCCGGACCTTCGAAGACCGGGCCGCCTCGTTGAGCCGGGTGCCCTCACACTCGGGGCAGTCGGTAAAGGTCACCGCGCGCTCCACGAAGGCCCGGATGTGCGGCTGCATGGCATCGGGGTCCTTGGAGAGAAACGACTTCTGGATCCGCGGGATCAGCCCCTCGAAGGTCATGTTGGTCCCGGCCACCTTGACCTTGGTGGGCTCCCGGTAGAGGAAGTCGTTGAGCTCCTGTTTGGTGTAGTCCCGGATGGGGCTGTCCGGGTCGAAGAAGCCCGATTCCCTGAAAAGGCGGACCTCCCATCCCCCCGCCTTGTACCCCGGGATGGAGAAGGGCCCGTCATTGAGTGACTTGTCGGCATCGTAGAGCTGCGATAGATCGATGTCGGACACCGAACCCATCCCCTCGCACCGGGGGCACATCCCCCCCTGGTAGACCAGGTCACGCACCACCACCCGCTCCCCCTTCCCCTTCTCCACCGTCATTGCCCCGCTGGCCTTCCGGGTGGGGACGTTGAACGAATAGGCGGTGGGTGGCCCGATATGCGGTTCGCCGAGGCGGCTGAAGAGGACCCGGAGCATGGCGTGGGCATCGGTGACCGTCCCCACCGTGGAGCGGGCGTTTGCGCCCATTCGTTCCTGATCCACGAGGATCGCGGTGGTGAGCCCCTCCAGCACGTCCACGTCCGGTCTGGCCATGGTCGGCATGAACCCCTGGACGAAGGCGCTGTAC
>JBJHBD010000001.1:0-73524 GCA_050485305.1 Gemmatimonadota bacterium | reverse complement strand
CGCACCACATCCGGCACTGGGTCGATGGCGGGGAGACGAGCCTCGGCAACTGCATCCTGCTATGCCGGCACCACCACCGCCAGGTGCATGAGGGTGGGTGGGCCGTGGAGGGTGGGCGCGACGGAAAGGTGCTGTTCCGCAATCCCCGCGGAGGGCTCCACTTCAACGGCCGGTGGAAGCCCCCGGTGCTGGGGAGTGACCCGGTGTCGACCCTGAAGGATGGAAACCTTCGAAGGGCGACGGAGTGACATGAGCCGACGCAGGGTGAGGGCCGGGGCCTGACGAAGGCACACGACATCTCTCCGACCACTGGACGCTCCCCCGTTGCCGAACTCCGCTCACCGCCGCAGACTGGCGGGTGCCCGGCAGCCCATCCCCCGAAGGGGCCCCGTGGCCTGGCTCTTGACCGCGTGAACGCGGGTGCCTCACACCGGCTCCGCTCCCCGTTTCCCCCGGAGGGACCATGTCTCCGTTCTCCGCACTCCCACTTGTCGCCCTCATGACCCTCGTGAACCCCCTCGCTCCCCAGCCGGACCCCGGCGCCACCTCCGAGCCCGCGACGCCGGACGGGTACCGGATCTTCATCTCGGTGGATCTGGAGGGGGTGGCGGGGGCGGTGACGCCGGAGCAGCTCGGCCCGTCGGGGTTCGAGTATCAGCGCTTCAGGCAGTTCATGACCGACGAGACGCTGGCGGCCATTGCCGGGGCGCGGGAGGCGGGGGCCACCTCGTTCCTGGTGGCCGATTCCCATGGGAACGGGCAGAACCTCCTCATCGAGCAGTTCCCCCCGGATGTGGAGATTGTCCGGGCCTGGCCCCGGGAGCTGGGGATGATGGGCGGGCTGGACGAGAGCTTCGACGCCGCCTTCTTCATCGGCTACCACTCGGCGGCCACCAACCTGGAGGGGGTCCGGGCCCACACCTTCTCCAGCGCCAACTACGCGGCGGTGGTGCTGAACGGGCGGGCCGTCCCCGAGGGAGGGGTGAACGCGGCCATTGCCGGCCACTTCGGGGTCCCGGTGGCGCTGGTCACCGGCGATGATGCCACGGTGGCCGAGATGGTGGAGCTCCTCGGCGATGTGGAGGGGGTGGTGGTGAAGGAGGCGCTGGGGTTCCACTCGGCGCGCACCCTCACGCCGGCGGCGGCGCAGGAGCGCATCCGCGAAGGGGCCCGCCGGGCGGTGGAGCGGCTCTCGGACTTCCGCCCCCATCGCCTCGACGGGCCCCCGGTGCTGGAACTCACCTTCAAGAACTATCGCCCGGCGGAGGTGCTGGCCTTTCTCTCCATCGTGGAGCGACCGGCGGCCCGAACCATCCGCTACCGGGGCGCCGACATGGTGGAGATCTCCCGGTTCCTCCAGTTCGTGGGGAACTACGAGCCGGGGCTGAGTCCGTGACCCGGTGATGGAATCAGGGCGTCAGCTCACTCCCCCTCCCCCCGGATCTCGGCTCCGATCCGATCCACCTCGGCCATGACCCGGAGGAGGTTCCCGCTCCAGATCTTCCCGATCTCCTCTTCGCTCCACCCGCGGCGCACCATCTCCAGCGTCACGTTGAAGGTCTCGGATGAGTCCATCCATCCCTGGACGCCGCCGCCCCCGTCGAAGTCCGACGAAATCCCCACATGGTCCACTCCGATGAGGTTCTTGATGTACTCGATGTGATCCACGAAATCGGAGACATTGGCCGGAGGAAAGCGTATCTCGATCTCGGCCATGCCGGCATCGAAGGCTGCCCGATCCTCGTCGGAGAGGGCCTGGATGTCGGCGCCGGTCTCGATCCCGAAGCGGGCTCGGAGTTCGGCCACCGCCTCGCCCCGCTCCGGAGGCTGCGCCTTCACGAAGGCCCCCAGCGCCGTGGTCTGCACCACCCCGCCCCCGTCCGCGATGGCCCGGAGCTGTTCGTCATCCAGGTTCCGGGGGTGCTCGGTCACCGCCATGGCGTTGGAGTGGGACGCGATGATGGGCGCTCGCGACAGCGACGCGATCTCCATCATGGTGGAACGCGCGTTGTGGGAGACGTCCACCATGATCCCCAGGCGGTTCAGCTCCGCCACCGCCTCGCGCCCCAGGTCGGAGAGCCCGCCCCAGAGGGGGCCGTCATCGCCCAGGCGGGGCGCCTCGTTGGCGGAGTCCCCGAACTGGGAGTGGCCATTGTGGGTGAGGGAGACGTAACGGGCCCCCAACCGGTAAAACTCCTCCAGAAGAGAGAGATCTTCCCCGATGGGGTAGGCGTTCTCCACGCCGATGAGGGCCACCAGCTTCCCCTCCCCGTGAATGCGCACCACGTCGGCTGCGGTGTACGCCAGCTCGATCTGGTCCGGGTAGAGCTCGTATGCCATCCGCCGGATCCCGGTGAACTTCATCATGGCCCGCTCCAGGGCCTCGGCGTACGCCTCCGGGGTCCGCTCCCCCTGCCCGTGATACACGATGAAGAAGGCGGCATCCAGCCCGCCCTCCCGCATCTTCGGCAGGTCGTTCTGGAACCGTCCCCGCTCCCCCGGATCCACCTCGTCGGTACCGAAGGTGAAGGGGATGTCCACGTGGGTGTCGAGGGTGATGACACGATCGTGGATGGTCCGGGCCCGCTCCACGATCTCCTCTTCCGTCATGCCGGCCACCTCCGACGGGGGATCGGGGGCATCGACCCCGCAGGCTACGAGGACTCCGACAACGAACAACGAAAGCGCACGACGTGCGAGCATTCCTCCCTCCGGTTATGGGTGAAGGGAGGGAGAGTAGGGCCCGGGAGGAGTTTGGGGCAACCTGGAGAGGTCAGTTCGCCAGAATCCCCGACTGCCACGCCCAGACCAGGAGAGCGGCCAGGAGGATGGTGAAGATGATGACCGGAAGGATCCGCTTGAAGGTGTAGCTCCCCGCCCGTTCCGCCGCGGCGGCGGTGGCCCGGATTCCCCCTGCCCCCCGCTTGATGTCCTCCAGCTCCTTGAGGTTGCGGAAGAGGGAGGCGAGGCGCCGATCCAGCTCGAAGGGGTCCCCCGGCTTCGTGATGAAGTGGTTCCCCCCGAGGCCATAGCTCTCCGCCACATCCTCGTCCCGATCCGAGGAGGTGAGCACCGCCACCGGAACGCGCCGGAATCGGTCGTCACCCTTGAGCCGCTCCAGCACCTCATGACCGGAACGTCCGGGCATGTTCAGATCCAGGAGAAGGAGGTTGGGAGGAGAGGCTTCCACCATTTCCACCGCCTCATCCCCATTCCGAGCCCGCCGGATGTTCAGGGGCATGGGCGCCACCCGCTCCAGCGACATCTGGATGAGGAGCGCGTGATCGTCATTGTCGTCGGCCAGTACCACATCCCACGGCCGGGCGGAACCTCGCTGTCCCTTCAACGGACCTCTCCTTCACGTTCACGGTCGGACGAGACCACCGCCTCCAGTCCCAGCCCTCTCAGCGCCCGGGCCACCTCTTCGGCGTCGGGTCGGGTGGGAAACGCACCCATCCGAACCCGGACCAGGGCACTCCCCTCCACCTGCACCACTCGAACCTCATACCCTCGCCCGCGAACCTCCTCGGCCAATGATCGGGCTCTCTCAAGAGTCGAGAAGGCTCCCAATTGTATGGCATATGGGAGGGGGGGGGAACTCTCCACCGGAGGATCGTCCACGGGAGGCCGTTCGGGGAGGCGCTCGACCGGAGGCGCCTCGGTGGGTGGTGCATCCGCCACCTCCGCCGCTTCCGTCACATCCGGAGGTGGCGAGGCATCCGTCGGGAGTCGGGCCAGTCGGGCTCGCGCCTCGACCCGGTGGGGGCTCTGGGGATAGTCCCGAAGGAGGATCTCCAGATGTCGCCGGGCCGCCTCCGGATCTTCCCGCGCTTCCGAAAGATGGGCGAGACGTACCAGCGCTTCGTCGGCGAAGCGGCTCCCGGGAAACTCCAGGACGATCCGGCGGTAGTCGCGCTCGGCGAGATCCGGATCGATGGTGAGAAGTCCCCGGAGCCAGAGCGCCAGCTCCTGCTCCTGGCGGGTCCCCCCGGTGGCGTTTGCTTCCCACCACCCCCCCACCACATCCCGGGCCTCATCGAGCCCGCCGGCCTCCACGAGGGCGAAGGCGCGGTTCAACTCGGCGATCTGCGCCTCCACCGTCGTCGGTGAGGTGGTCGCCACCAGGGCGAGAAGCGCGCCCACTACCACTCCCCCCCTCATGCCGCCACCTCCCCACCCCCGGCGAGCCGTGCCAGGAGCCAGCTCTCCAGGAGGTGCCGATCCGAGAACCCGGAGGCCTTGAGGAGCCGATCCACCTTCAGGAGCTCCTCGAGAGCCTCCTCCACCTCGTCCAGCGTCCACTTCCGGGCCTGCCCCATGTACCTTCGGGCCAGGAACTTCTGGTGTCTCGGAAGAGCTTCCTCCAGCGCCCCCGGACCACCCGCCACCGTCAACCCGAGTCGGAGGAGGTGGGTCCCCAGCGCAAGGGTCAGCCCCACCCCGGATTCGCCATGCTGAAGGAGGATGGGGAGCCCGGAGAGCGCCTCCCGGAATCGGCGTTCCCCCACCAGGTCGAACCACTCCCACCGGTCCTGGCGGGGGATTCGGGTCCCCGTAGCTTTTACATGCTCCAGGGTAAGAGTTTCGCCCTCGTCGGCGAGGGTGTGGAGCTTCTCCAGCTCACGCACTACCACCGCCAGGTCTGTGCCGACGGCGGCGGCGATGGCCCGCGCGGCTTCTTCCTCCATCTCTCGGTTGAAGTGCTCACGAGCCCGCGCCAGAATCCACCCGGGGAGGTCGTTGGAGCCCACCGCGCGAAATTCCAGTGCCCGCGCACCCTTCTCCAGCTCCTTGTAGAACTTCGCCGCCGAACGTTCGGGAACCGAACACATGAGGATGAGGGCCAGCCCCGGCGGTGGGTTTCGCACCACGTCGAGGAGGGCGTCCCGCGCCCGAGGGGATCCGGCCAGCGCCTCGGTTTCGCGCAGGAGCACCACCCTCCACTCCGCCATCATGGGCGGTGTCCCCAGAACGGAAGCCAGGCGCTCGGCATCGACATCGGATCCCCGGAGGAAATCCAGATTGAAGTCCCGGGTACCCGGATCCACATGGGATTCCAGAAGAGCCCGTGCCGCTTCCTCCTTCCCGAACTCGTCCTCCCCGTGGAGGTAGAAGACGCCGCCGGGGGTGTCTCCCAGGCGAGGTCGAAAGCCGCTTGGAATCACGACCCCTTCCCGGTCAATCGAACCCCGTCCGGATGAGTGCTCCCTCGGGGAAGCGGGAGGGGGGGGTGATCTCCCGAAGGAGGGGGTGAAGACGGGACCCATCCTCCAACTCCAGATGAGGAGCGTTTACCGGAACCGCGCGGGGGCTGCCGGTGGAGGCCGAAGAGAGAGACCCGCCTCCCATGGGAGGGGCGGCCACGATGGCGGGGAGATCCACCGACGGGGTGGAGGAAAGAACGAAGGGGGTCGCCACCACCGCCGAAACGATGGTCACCGCCGCTACCAGCGACATGGCACCGAACCCCGATCCGGTGCGGGCCATCCGTTTCCTGCGCCGAAGTTCGTCCTCCCAGTAGATGGAGTGCCGGACCCGATCCCGGAAGTCATCCGGGAAGGGAGCCGGCGGGAGGGAACGGAGAAGCTCCACCCCCCGCTCCACAACCTCCTTGTATCGGCGACAGGAGGGGCAGCCCTGGAGGTGGGCGTCGAAGGGGGCTCTGGCCTCCTCCGGGGTCTCCTGATCGGAGAATTCGGAGAAGTGGGCCAGGAACTCGGAACAGGTCATGTCCGGCGCTCTCCCTGCGGTCCCACGGTTCGTGACCGGTCGGTCCCATACCGACCAGCACGGGGTTGTACGGCAGGAAGGGGGTCCAGGTTCCCGAAACGAATCGCCCCCCGACCGGCAGGACCGGTGGGGGGCTGGCCGGCGGACCCGCGTGGGGGGCGAGGTCGCGACCCGGCGTTCGGGGAGTCGTCAGTCGATCATGGGAGCGATGACCCGCGCGAAGTTATTCCTGGCGCGGTTCAGCCGGCTCTTCACCGTGCCGAGGTTCGTGTCGGTGATCTCGGCGATTTCTTCGTAGGTCTTCCCCTCCAGCTCCCGGAGGACGAAGACGATACGGTGATGCTCGGGAAGCTCCTGAACGGCCTTCTCCACCATCTCCCGGAGGTGGCGCTTCCGGAAGAGATCATCGGGCTTGAGCGACTCATCTTCCCATTCCAGCGGGCGATGGTCCGCATCCCAGTTCTTCTTGATGGTCTGGAAGAGAACCAGGGGGTTCCGGGACCGGTTCCGAAGTTCGTTCTTCGCGAGGTTCCCGGCGATGGTGTAGATCCAGGTGGAGAACTTCTTGGTCTGGTCGAAGCGATGCAGGTGCCGGTAGACCCGGACGAAGGTTTCCTGAACCAGATCCTGGGCCCGCTCCCGGTCACCGACCGTGCGGTAGACGAAGTTGAGCAGACGGCCGTCGTATCGGCTCACCAGCTCCCCGAAGGCCCGTGACTCCCCGTCCAGGAAGCTCTGAACGACCTCGCTGTCGGTGAGGCTCTTCAGCTCTTTCCGGAAGCTCCGGGCAGAGTCCGGCGGGTGGGTGGCCTCGGTTTTCCGCGTCGCTCTGGCGAACATGGGTCTCCTCCTGAGTCCGGAGAGGCGGCCTCTCCGTCGGGCCGAGTTCCGTCGGGGAACTCTGCTCCGAAACAGTTGCAGGATCCGTACCAGACCTGGAACGGGTGGAAATCCGCGCGATTTCCCGGGGTGCCCCCGTCGTGGACGGGATCGCTGTCCCCTGAAGTGGACGATCCAGGGGGGTGGAATGTGGACACCCCGAGGCAAATCGGCGGAGAGGACCCTCAGTTCACCGTATGGTCAGGGATCCACCACCTCCACCGCTCCAAGACCCAGCGCCTCCACCGGCCCCTGAAGGACCTCCGCGTCTCCCACCACCACCACCGCGGCATCGTCCACGCGAATGTGCTGAGCCGCCGCAGCAGCGGCCGCCTCCACCCCCACCCCCCGAATGCGCTCCCTGGCCTCCACATGGTAGTTGTCGGGGAGGTCGAAGATGAGGAGTTCGGCCAGCCGGGACGCGAGTTGAGCCGTGGTCTCCATCTGGAGGGGGAAGACTCCGGCCAGGTAGTCGCGAGCCCGCGCCACTTCCTCCCCGGTAGGCCCATCCTCCTGGAAGTTCGCCAGCTCCGTCATGGTTTCTTCCAGCGCCGCCGGCGTCACCTCGGTAGCGGTGGCGGTGCGCACCGTGAAGGCTCCCCCATGCCGTCGAAAGGCGAAGCGGGAGCTGACCCCGTAGGTGAAGCCGTGCCGCTCCCTGAGGTTCAGGTTGAGGCGGCTGGAGA
The DNA here is from genome assembly GCA_050485305.1 of Gemmatimonadota bacterium. Lineage (GTDB taxonomy): Bacteria > Gemmatimonadota > Gemmatimonadetes > Longimicrobiales > Gaopeijiaceae > JBJHBD01. The sequence continues at coordinate 66,229 of JBJHBD010000001.1, read as the reverse complement.
AGGAGCCCCCCAGGATGGAATTGGCGACACGAATCGCCGTCTCGGCTTCGTGCCCGCGAGCCGGTGCCGGGTGGCCGATGCGGAGTTCGGACTGAACGGCTCCCGGGCGATGGACGATGACGACCCTGCGGGAAACCGGCCCCTGGGCCAGACCCAGGGAGCGGCGCCCCGGATACGGCTCGTCCCACTCGCCAAAGTAGCGTTCCGTGAGCGCCTCCACCTCGGAGGGATCCAGGTCGCCCACCACCGCCACCCCGCCCCGATTGGGGGTGTACGACTCCCGGGCGAACCCCCGTACCCCCTCGAGAGAAAAGGCCCCCACCGACCCTTCCGTCCCGGAAAGGGGTCGGTGATAGGGGTGATCTTCCCGGAAGACGACCCGATCCAGCCAGTCGTCGGCGATCTGCCCTGGCTCCATCTTCCGCTGGCGGATGGCCGCCAGTCGCTGGGCCCGGACCCGCTCCACCTCATCCTCGGGGTAGAGGGGATGGCGAACCGCTTCGGCCCCCAGTGCCAGGACCTCGTCGAGGCGCTCGGCCACGCAGGTGAAGGTCAGCGTGGTGGCGTCCCACCCGGTGGAGACGCGAATGGCCGTCCCGAGCCGCTCCATGGCCTCGGCGAAGTCGACCCCGCTACGGCGGGTGGTTCCCCCCTGGAGGGCGTCGCCTGCGAGGACGGCAATCCCTTCGGAGCCCGGCGCCACCCCGGTCTCACCGGCATCCAGGACGAGACAGACGCTCACCAGGGGGACCTGGGAGCGCTTCATGGAACGGATTCGGAGCCCATTCTCCAGCTTCCCCGTCGCGGGAATCGGGAGGTGGAAGGGGCGCAGGGGTCCCGCCTCGGGGGGGCGGGTGCGATCCAGGATGGCCATCAGCCCTCCTCCTCGGGGAGGTAGTGGAGAAGAGCCCGGTTGTCCGGACCCAGGTAGCGTTCGGCAAAGCGATGGACCTGCTCCGGCGTCACGGCTCGAAGGCGCTCCACCTCATCCCGGAGCCGCCCGGGATCGCCGAAGGTCTGCTGGTACATGGAGAGGAGGTCGGCCCTTGAAGCGAGCTGCTCCGTCTGTCGGAGGAGTTGGGTCTCCGCGAGGGCGACGGCCCGCTCCACCTCTCGGGTATCGGCACTCGCCAACTCCTCCAGTTCTCCACTCAGCGCCGCCTCCATCTCTCGGGGATCGGCCCCCGGGTACCCGGTGATCCAGGCGAGGAAGAAGGTTCGCCCCGTGGTGAGGGGGAAGGCGTAGGCGTTGGCGTCCTTCGCTACCTTCCGCTCCCGCACCAGCCGGCGGTAGAGGCGCGAGGCTCGCCCGTCCGAGAGGAGGGAGGTGGCCACATCGGCCACATAGAACTCCGGATCGGTGATGGGAGGGATTCGGGCGGCCAGGTAGACCCGGGGGAGGGGAACCTTCGCCCGCACCACCTCCCGGACCGTTTCGCCGATGACCGCCCCCGGATCGGACCGCCCGGGGATGGGTGGGGGCGGAGGGCCGGGAGGGATCGCCCCGAACCAGTGCTCCACCCGGTCCAACGCCGCCGCAGGATCGATGTCCCCGGCGAGGGTGAGGACGGCGTTGTTGGGGAGGTAGTAGGTCCGGAAGAAGGCCTCCACATCTTCCAGGGTCGCGGAAGCGATGTCCTCCCGGGACCCGATCACCGTGTGCCGATAGGGGTGGTCGTCAGGGAAGACGAGGGCCTGTATACGCTCATCCCAGTCCCCGTAGGGCTGGTTGTCGTAACGCTGGCTCCGTTCGTTCAGCACCACGTCCCGCTGGTTTTCCAGCTTCTCCTCCGTCATGGCCGGGAGGAGCCACCCCATCCGATCCGACTCGAGCCAGAGGGCCAGATCCAGGAAGTGGGAGGGGAGGGTGTCGTAGTAGTTCGTCCGATCGAACCAGGTGCTGGCGTTGAGCGACCCTCCGGCCCGCTCCACCAGCTCGAAGTGGTGGTTCTTCGGGACGTTCGCAGACCCCTGGAACATCATATGCTCGAAGAGATGGGCAAATCCGGTGCGCCCCGAGCGTTCGTTCCGACTCCCCACATTGTACCAGAGGTTCACCGCTACCACGGGGACGGCGGGATCGGGAGCAAGGATGACGATGAGCCCGTTTTTCAGGCGATGGCGTTCGAAGGGGAGGGACAGCACGAAAGAAGGATCCGGTATGAGGAGTTCAGGGGCGCGCCATGAGGCGTTCCCGGAAGGAGATGGGAGCCAGGGTGGCCTCCAGGAAGGTACGGGCGGCAGTGGGCCCATCCTCCAGCCGGGACTCCACTTCGTCCAGGAGGGCTGTGTCGGCCTCTTCGGCTGCGTACAGGCGAGCCCGCTCCAGCATCTCCAGCGCCCGGTCCTCCCACCCCTCAGCGGCAAGAGCGAGGGCGGCCAGGAGCTGGGCTTCAAAGTCGGCGGGGCGGAGCCGCGACCCCTCCTCGAGGGCCCGGGCACCCTCGTCGACCTCGTCCAGCATCACCCGGGCGAGGCCGAGGAGGATCAACACCCACCCATCCTCCGGGTCCTGCTCGGCGGCGAGGGCGAAGGCGAGGGCGGCCCCTTCCATCCGATCCCCGAGGGCGAGGGCGACCCCCAGCTCGGTCCGGATGAGGGGATCATCGGGAGAGAGGAGGGCGGCGGCCTCCAGCTCCTCCACCCCCTCCTTCAGAAACCCCTCCCGCGCCAGGTAGGCTCCGTACATCCATCGGGCTTGCGGGAGGTCGGGTGCCATGAGGGCAGCGGTGCGAAGCGCGGCCTCCGCCGCGGGATCATCGAAAGCCGCCAGCGCGTTCCCAACCGTGGCGAGGATCACCGGATCCTCAGGTTCCAGGGCGAGGCAGCGCTTGAATCGCTCGTACGCCACCCCTTCCATCCCCAGCTCCCGCTCCGCCATCCCCCACCACGCCAGGAGGTAGGGGTCCTCCCCCTCCTCCTCCACCCCGTCCCGGACAAGGGAGACCACCTCTTCCCACTCCCCCTCCTCGGCCTTCGCGAGCGCCCGCTCCAGGATGCGCGCCACCTCCTCCGACGGGCCGACCCCCTCCCCCTCCCCTCTCATGCCCCGTACTTCGCCAGCCGCCCGGCGTGAGCCAGCGCCAGCGTCATGAGGTGCCGCCCCTCGAAGTGACCCAGGTCACCCAGGCGGGCGTTGTTTTCGCAGAAGGCCGCTCCCGTGGGTCGTGCCCAGCGGGAGTGCAGGAGGACCGGTACCGCATGCCAGCTATGGGCTCCCACCGTGGCCGGGGTGGAGTGATCGCCGGTGACCACCAGAACATCGGGCTCCAGCGCCGCCACCCGGGCCATCCAGGCGTCGGCGGTCTCGATGGCGGCCACCTTGGCGGCGAAATCCCCATCCTCCCCTCGGGCATCGGGGGCCTTGCAGTGGAGGAAGTGGAAGTCGTACGCCCCGAAGTTCGCCTCCAGGAGGGACACCGCCTCTTCGTCGGAGGATGGGACTCCCGGCACCTCCATCCCCACGAGACGCGCCACCCCTCGGTACATCGGGTACCTGGCCCACGCCGCTCCCCTCAGCCCGTACCGGGCCTCGAAACCGGGGAGGGCTTCGTAGCGGGCAAACCCCCTGGCCAGGAGCCCCGAAATGGCCGGCTCGCCCCGCAGGAGGTCGCGCGCGCCGGCGAGGAAGTCGTTGAGGATCCGGGCGCTCCGAGCCCCCTCGGCGGCGCGGGGCTCGCACTCGACGGGGGGAACACCGGTGCGTTGGGGGTCCGTGTCGGATAGAGCGTCGGAAAGCCCATCCCCCCGGAAGACGAGAACGGCGCGATGCTCCTTCTCGTGGAGGAGGAAGCGTTCCACCCCCGGTGTCTCGGGGACCTCCGCCAGCCTGGCCACGATGCGGCGCCCCTCTTCGTCGGAGGGACGCCCGGCCCGGCGATCGGTGACACTCCCCTCGGCATCGAGGGTGGCGAAGTTGAGGCGGATGGCGAGATCCCCGGGGCGGAGTTCGAAGCCGACACCGAGGGCGCTCAGCGCCCCCCGTCCGATCTCGTACCGGAAGGGGTCGTAGCCGAAGAGAGCGAGGTGGCCGGGACCGCTTCCGGGGGTGATCCCGGGAGCCACCGGGGTGTGCATCCCGAGGGAGCTCCCGGCCGCCAGCGAGTCGAGGACCGGGGTCCGGGCGGACTCCAACTCGGTCAGCCCGGTGTCGGGGTGAGGGAGTCCGCCCACCCCGTCCAGGACCACAAAGACGATCCTGGACCCCACTCCTCTCACCACCAGCTCGTCGGGGATCTTCCCTTCCTCCATTCCGCCTCTCCTCGGGTCCTCGATGGGAGGGAGCGCCAGTGGCGACCCCGCGTCCGGGAATATACCCTTGGGGCTCGCCCCCGGAATGGGCGGCGTTCTCCCGACACCCACACCCCACCCCCCGAGATCTCCATGGGTTCCTTCTTTCCCTTCGTCATGGAACGGTGGCAGTCCACCCACGAGCACCGGGTGGCGTTCAACCTCTCGGAAAGTGGGGTCCACCCCCTGAGCACCCGGGAACTCCTGGAGTTGGCGGGTCCGCCGGGAGAAGATCTGGCCCGCCGCCTCCTCGACCTCCGGCAGGGGTACGGCCAATCCAACGGCTCCGACGAACTCCGGGAGCGCATCGCCGCGCTCTACCCCGGGGGGAATCCCGATGCGGTGGTGGCCACCGTGGGTGGCGCCGAAGCGAACTTCGCCACCCTCTGGCGCCTTCTCCAGGAAGGGGACGACTGGGCGGCCATCCTCCCCACCTACATGCAGATCCCCGGGTTGGTCCGGAGCTTCGGCGGAACCCTTCACCCCGTCCACCTCCGGGAAGGAGACGGCTGGCAGCCCGACCCCGATGAGGTGGGGGCCGCCTTTGCCCGGGGGGCCCGGGCACTCCTAGTGACCAACCCGTCGAACCCCACCGGCGCCCGGATCACCCCGGATCGGATGGAGGCCATCGTGGAGCACGCCGCACGGCACGGGGGGTGGATCGTCGCCGACGAGGTGTACTCGGGCGCGGAGGTGGACGGGGTCCCCACCCCCACCTTCTACGGCCGCCATGATCGGGTGGTGGCCACCCACTCCCTCTCGAAGGCGTACGGTCTCCCTGGGCTCCGGGTGGGGTGGGCCATCTCCACCCCCGAGCTGGCCGAAGAGCTCTGGAGCCGGACCGACTACACCACCATCACCCCCGCCACCCTCTCCGACGCCCTCGCCGCCCTGGCCCTTCACCCCGAGGTCCGCCCCCGGATCCTGGCCCGCACCCGAGGGATCATCCAGGAGAACCGAGACCTCCTCGCCCACTGGGTGACCGAGCAGGGGGATCGGTTCCGCTACCGGGCTCCGGAAGCCGGCGCCATCGCCTTCCTCCGGTACCGCGCCGGGGTGAACTCGTCGGAGATCGCCGAGCGCCTCCGGGTGGAGGAGAGCGTCCTCGTGGTCCCCGGTGACCAGTTCGGCGTGGACGGGTTTCTCCGCATCGGCTTCGGTCTCCCGGAAGCCGAACTCATTGAATCTCTGGGGCGAGTGACCGCCCTCTTCGACCGCATCGAGGGGTGACCTCCCCCACCCCTGTCATCCCAGGAGCCGATCCCATGTCCCAGGACGCCGAATCCCCCCCTTCCTCCGCCCTCACCGAGATCTCCGAGGGACTCCGCCTGGGCGAATTCGCCGAACTCATCCACGGGTGGATAAACTTCCCCCTCTTCTCCCTGGGGGGAACGGACATCACGAGCCTCACGATCCTCATCGTGGGGTTCATGATCGTGGCCACCTGGTGGATCTCCCACTTCCTCCAGCGGGGGCTGGACCGGGCCCTCTTCCGCCGTGGGGTGTCCGATCCCGGGACGGCGGCGGTGACGAAGCGTCTGATCCACTACGCCATCATGGCCATCGGATTGGGGATCGCGGTGTCACAGGTGGGGATCAACCTGAGCGCCCTCTTCGCCGCCGGTGCCATCTTCGCGGTGGGGATCGGCTTCGCCATGCAGAACATCGCCCAGAACTTCGTGTCCGGGCTGATCCTCCTGGTGGAGCGCGTCATCACCCCCGGGGACATCGTGGAGGTGGAGGGGCGCACCGTGCGCATCCTCAAGATGGGGATCCGCACCACGGTGGCGCGCACCCGGGACGAGGAGGAGATCATCATCCCCAACGCTTCGCTGGTGCAGACCGCGGTGAAGAACTTCACCCTGGACGACCCCCTCTACCGGATCCGGTGTGCGGTGGGGGTGCATTACGACTCGGACATGAGGGCCGTCAAGCAGGCCCTCGATGAAGCGGCCCGCTCCGTCCCGGGGCGAATGGAGGGGAGGGAGCCGGTACTCCTCCTCCGGGACTTCGGCGACTCGTCGGTGGACTGGGAGGTCTCGATCTGGGGGGAGGACCCCTGGCTCGCACCCCGTTTGGCCTCGGCCCTGAGGGAGGCCATCTGGTGGGCCTTCAAAGACCACGGAATCGAGATCGCCTTCCCCCAGATGGATGTGCACTTCGATCCGCCGGTGGAAGACGCTTTCCGAACCCTTCCCCGAGCGGGTTGACCCCGGTCAGTCCTCGGCCATGCTCTCCCGGGCCAGTTCATCCAGGTTGTCGAGGGCGCCCTCCTCCACAAGGTGGCGAAAGGCCTGTACCACCTCGGGATCGAAGTGGGTGCCGCTCCCCCGCTCCACCTCGGCCCGGGCCTCTTCCTGCGAGACCGGTTGTTTGTACGGACGGTGGTGGGTAAGGGAGTCGAACACGTCGGCCACCGCCACGATCCGCCCCGAAAGGGGGATGGTTTCCCCGGCCAACCCCTGGTACCCGCGCCCGTCCCACCGCTCGTGGTGGGCCTCGGCGATCTCCCGGGCGAGTTGAAGCATGGGGAAGGAACTCCCCGAGAGGATGCGCGCCCCGATCTGCGTATGCGCCTTCATGAGCTCGTACTCGGGGGGGGTGAGGGGGCCCGGCTTCATGAGGATGGCGTCGGGGATTCCGATCTTCCCCAGGTCGTGGAGGGTGGCCGCGCGCCGAAGGAGGCGGCACCACCCCTCCTCCTGACCCATCTTTTCGCCAAGAAGGGAGGCCAGCACCCCAACCCGCTCGGCGTGACGACCGGTGATGTCGTCCCGATACTCGGCGGCGAGGGCCAGACGGTTCAGGATCTCCACCTGCGCTCGTGCGAGCTCGCGCGTTCGCTCCGCCACCCGCTGCTCCAGGGTATCGGCATGCTCCAGGACCCTCAGGTGCAGTTGCCGGGTTTCCAGGAGGTTCCGGATGCGAAGAATCACCTCGGTGCGATCGAAGGGCTTGGTGATGAAGTCGCGGGCTCCCGCACGGAGTGCCCGTTCCTTCGCCTCCGGATCCAGATCGCCGGTGAGGATGAGGATGGGGAGGTAGACCTCCGGGGGAAGGTCCTCACGGATCACCTTCATGACCTGGAAGCCGTCCATCCGCGGCATACGCAGATCCAGGAGGAGGAGATCCGGAGGGGCGGCCCGGAAGCGACTCACCCCCTCGGCCGGATCGGTGACCCCTTCCACCGCGGTGAATCCTTCCCGCTCCAGGAGCCTGCGGATGACGAGGAGATTCGATTCCTCGTCATCCACCACGAGAATCCGCATCCCCTCCACATCGCTGAGCCCCGACCCCTCAGCCACCCGCCCCCTCCAGGAAGGTCGTGTAGTCCTCGAGGGGGCGCTTGGTGATGGCCGGAACGGTGGCTCCCTCCGCCGGGCGCCCCACCACCAGAAGGAGGAAGGCCCTTTCGTTCGCGGGTCGCCCGAGCACCTCGTTCAGGAAACCCATGGGGCTGGGGGTGTGGGTGAGGGTGGCCAGCCCCGCCCGGTGAAGCGCGGCAATCAGCATTCCGGTAGCGATACCCACCGACTCGGTGACGTAGTAGTTCTTCTCCCGGGTCCCGTCCTCACCGGGGCGGGAGCTCTCGGCGAAGATGGCAATGAGCCAGGGGGCCTCTTCCAGAAATGGCTTGTCGGCATCGGTTCCGAGAGGTCTCAGCGCCTCCAGCCAGGGCTCCGGCGCCCTCCCCCCATAGAAGGCCCGTTCCTCCACCTCCGCCGCCTCACGGATCTGCCCCTTCACCTCCGGGTCGGAAACGGCCACGAAGTGCCACGGCTGTCGATTGGCGCCGTTGGGCGCGGACCCCGCCGCCCAGAGACACGCCTCGATGACCTCCCGGGGAACCGGTGCCGAGGAGTAGTCCCGTACCGTCCGACGGCGACGCAGCTCCTCCGCGAAGGCGCGAGCGCGACGGAGCATCTCGGCAGGCTCCACCCCGGGATATCCGTCCAGAGGGATCCGAAGGGAGGGAGTCCCGGTGGCGTCCGCTCCGACCATCACCGGGCCAGAACCCGCAACGCCAGCATGAACGACCCCGTTTCCGAACGGGCGGAGAGGACCCGGGCATGGGAAACGCCCAGTTCCCGGGTGAGCATGCGTAGGTTCACCAGCGCCACCACTTCGTCATTGGTGAGTTCGAGTGCGTCCCACCCCGTGGCAGGTGTATTTCGATAGAGCCCGGCAACCCGCCGGGTTCGGTCATCCACCTCTCCATCGGGGATCGCCTCGTGAAAGGCGGCGCCTCCCATCCCATACCTCCGGGCGATGGTCATCCAGCTCTCCCCCGAGCGGCGGAAGGCCACGAGAACGGAGGGGGAGATTCCGGAAGCTTGCGCGATCCTGAGAACCACCGCGACTTCATCGGGGAGGATCCGCTCTTCAGCGAGGAGTGCCACCTCGGAGTGGGGTACCCCGAAGTGGTTGGCAGCCAGCCGGGTGTATGCCTCCAGCGCAGCCGGATCTCCACCCTGCGCCTCGACGGACTGGGCGCCCATCCCTGTCCAGATGAGGAGCGCGCAGGAGATCCCGGCGCGGATTCCCGCAGAATGAGGTCTGCGCATGGAAGGCCTCCTTGGCGAAGACGTCGATGAATACGGGGCGCTCCACCCCGCGCCGGTACCTGATACCCCCATCCCTCTCCGGGGTCCCGCCTCCGGTGAGCCACAATGGAGGATGGTGGATTCATTCTACGGGTCCCCACCACAGGAAGACAGTCCGGACGAAAACGGGGCCACCCTCCCCTTCGGGAGGGTGGCCCCGTATGCTCGAACACCGAGGTGTCGGGCGACCTGCCGACGTTACATCTGGACTCCGGCATCCCCGGCGGCGGAGACGACGAGGTTCAGGTACATCCCGGCTGAAGCGTGCCCCACCACGTAGCAGATGAAGGCGTACTCGCCGGCCTGAGATGCCACGAAGGTGATGGTCTCGGTCTCACCGGGCATGGTGGACTCGGTCATGGAGGTCGGGTTGGAGGTCATGGCCCCCTCGAAGACCGGCTGCGGGTTCTGGAACGATGCGGGGTAGGTCGCCATCCGCTCCCCCACACCCACGGAGTGCCCCATGGCGGGGTCACGGTTGATGAGGTTCACCGTGATGGTATACCCCTCGGGGACCGTCACTTCACCGCGCCCCCCATAGAGCCCGTGGAAGTTCCAGTAGTTGGCGGCGCTGGTGGCACCGGCCACCAGGTCGATGGTCACGCTCTGGGCGTCATGATCGACCTGGAACCAATCCACCTCCTGGGGGCCGGCGACCGGCTGCTCGGCAGCGGGAGTGGTGGCGGGAGCGGCCTGAGGGGCCGGCTCACCGGAATCCCCGCCACAGGCGGCGATCCCGAACACGAGGGCAGCGGAAAGAGCCTTGATACGCATGTCTAAAGATCCTTTTCGGGTGGACGACGGTTCTGCGGTGGCCTTCCCGACCCCTCCTCCGAGGAGGTGTGGACGTCCTGCCGGTCGGGGCAATCTCCGGAGTCTCGACCCATCACGAGAACCCGGAACCCGCAGCAGGATAAAGTAAGTGAAGAATGGTGCAAGCGGTAGCTTTTTCGCCCGGAGCGCCTCCGTTCCTCAGGAGGAGGCGTACGCGGCATTCTCCCTGATGTACCCTTCCGTCAGGTCACATCCGAAGGCCATCGCGCTCCCCGAACCGACGCCGAGCTCCACCGTGATCTCCACCGGATCTCCCGAAAGGAGGACCCGTACCGCTTCATCCTCGAAGGAGGCCGGCACCCCTCCCCGGACCACCTCCACCCCCTGAATCCTGGCATTCACCCGCTCCGGGATCACCCGACACTCCACACACTTTCCGACGGCCATGAGGAGCCGCCCCACATTTGGATCGGCGCCATAAGCCATGGTCTTCACCAGGGGGGAATCCACCACTGCGCGCGCGATCCGCCGCGCCTCCCACCCGTTCACCGCCCCCTCCACCCGCACCCGAAGCAGTTTGGTGGCTCCCTCCCCATCCCGAGCCACCCGCTCGGCCATCGCGGTACAGAGGGTTCGAAGCGCCGTGCCAAAGGCGTCGTCGTCCACCGGGCCCGCCGCCCCGTTCGCCATGAGGACCACCGTGTCGGAGGTGCTCGTGTCGGTGTCCACCGAGAGGCACTCGAAGCTATCCCGGGCGGCGGACCGGAGGTGGCGATCCAGCGTGTCGGCATCCAGCATCGCATCGGTGAAAATATAGACCAGCATGGTGGCCATGTTCGGGGCGATCATCCCCGCCCCCTTCCCCACCGCCGTCAGGGTGGCGGAGCCAACCGACAGGGAGAGCGCCTTCGGCACCGTATCGGTGGTCATGATCCCCTCGGCTCCCACCAGGGGGTCGGGGACCAGCTCCGAGCCCATCCCCCGGATCCCCGCCTCTACCTTCTCGATGGGGAGCTGTCGACCGATGACCCCGGTGGAGCTCATGAGGACGAGCTCTTCGGCGATCCCCAGCTCCGCTGCCGCCGCGCGCGCCATCCTGAGGGCGTTCTCCACCCCCCGCGCCCCCGTAGCCACATTGCTGATCTTCGAGTTCACCACCACCGCCTGAAGCCGCCCTCCCCGAATCCGTTCCCTCCCCACCACCACGGGAGCGCCGGGGAAGTGGTTCCGGGTGAAGAGGGCCGCCGCCGTGCAGGGGGTGCGGGAGTGGAAGAGCGCCAGATCTTTCCCCGAGCTCTTGAGCCCGCAGTGGCGGGCGGCGCAGGTAAAACCTTCGGGGAAGCGCGGGGTGGAATGGAGCTCCATCAGAGCTCCCTCGAGGTCAGGAGGCCCGTCGCCGGATCCGGGCAGGTCTCAGGTCGCGGGCCATCCGTCGCAGATTTCGCGCAAGGGCAAGATCCCCATCCCGCTGCGCCCGACGGGCGTGCTCCATCAAACGGGCGATCCGTTCGGCGTTGGGGAATTCGTTGGAAATCATGGCGGCGTCTCGCGGCGTAGGAGGGTGTTGGCCCCTCGAGTTCTCTCATCCCTACGAAGAGGACGATCGAACGTTTCACGATGTGACGCCGCATCACCCCCCCCGGGTTGCACGGGCCACCTCGGCCTCGGCGGCCAGGTACCCGAAGGCAGCCCACTGCTCCGGCGCATCCAGGGTCCGCTGGAAGATCCTGAGCGCCTCGTCCCGATCTCCCGCGACCAGGAGGTGCCACGCCCCGATCCCGTACGCCATGGTGGTTCCTCCCAGCGTCCCCGGCTCTTCCCCCCCCGTCACCTCCTCCGGGGTGAGATCTCCGCGGAAGAGAAGGAGGAGCCGATGGTAGGAATCGTTCTCCACGATCTCGTCATCCGCCGGTAGCCGGGCGAGGATCTCGGCGGCCTCTTCATCCCGCCCCGACCGCAGGAGGGAGAGGTGGAGCCAGTACCGGGTCGCCACCTGGAGATCCGAGTTCACCGACACCTCGAGGCAGCTCCGCCACGCCTCCACCGCCGCCTCGAAGTCCCCCTTCAGGTAGTGGGCCAGCGCCAGATGGTACCAGAGGTTGAACTGGAGGGTGCTGAGGGGGATCCCCAGCGCGTTCGGGAGCCCATCCGGCTCCACCTCGTCCGGAAGCCCGCGCACCATGGCCACCCCCTGTTCGAAGTCCTCGATGGCCCGGTCGAACTCCCGCACGGTGATCCACCGGTGGCCACGATGCCGGTAGAACCGCGCGTCGTCGGGGAAGCGCTCGATCCCCTGAGTGAAGGTGGATATGGCCTCCCGGTAGAACCCCAGATAGGCCTCCCGCCGCCCCACCCAGATCAGCTCGTCGGCATTCCGGGGGTCCACTTCCCACGCCTCTCGTGAAGCCGCCAGATCCGCCTCCCGCGCGCTCCGCAACTCCCGCGGAAGGGGAGGCGGGAAGAAGGTCTCGCCCAGGAGGGAGACCGCCTGCGCCCCTTCCGGAAGAACCACCTCGCCGGAATCATTTGCCACTCCGGGCGCTGTTTCGGAGGATGGGTCCCCGGCACATCCCGTTCCCAGCAGGAGGAAGAGAACGAGGGCCCCGCCGGATCCCGGGCGGAAGCAGGGAGACAGGTATCGGAAGGGGGAGATGGAGCGGAGCATGGCGGGACCGGCAATGGGGGAAGTGGGGAGCGGCGGAAGCCACCTTGAAGACCCTATCCTAAGACGTGTCGGATCGCCCTCGCCAGATTCTCCCGCGTGACGGGGCGAGCAAGGGACCAGGTCCCCGGTCCCTCGAATCGGACCCCGTCCTCCCCCTCGCCACCGTCCACGATGTAGATCACGGGAAGGTCCGGATGGTCGCTCCTGAGGCGGTATGCCAGATCCGCGCCATACCCGCGGGCCAGCACCGACGGAGTGATGAGCAGGTCGGGCACCAAGTCGCTCCGAAGTTGGGCTGCCAACGCCTCTTCCAGCGAACCGGCAGCCAGGACCTCCAGCCCATCCCCCACCAGATAGGACCGTATCACGTTCCGCACCGGGGTCTCCTCTTCCACCAAGAGTATTCGACCACCGATGGGACCCGGCGGGGTGGGCAGCTGCGTCTCTCCGGGTACGGGTGCGGAGCTCCTGTCGGCGGAGGGCGAGTCACCGTTCCCGAGCCCTTCCCGGGCGGAGAATGCCTCCTCCCGCACCGGTAGAAGGAGCCGGAAGGTCGTCCCTCCACGAGGAGAACTCTCCACTCGGATGTGCCCTCCTCCCTGCCGCACGATCCCGTATACGATGGCGAGCCCCAGTCCGGTCCCCTGGGATGCCCCCTTGGTGGTGAAGAAGGGTTCGAAGATCCGGCTGCGAACCTCGGGACCCATCCCCACCCCGGTATCCCGGACCTCCAGGGTGGCGTAGCTCCCAGGGCTCAGGCCGGGTTCACCGGCGGCCGTACTCCTCCCCACCTCCACCAGCCCGGTGGCCAGGGAGATCACCCCCCCCGCCGGCATGGCGTCCCGGGCATTCACCACCAGATTCATGAGGATCTGTTCGAGCTGTGCCGGATCCATCCGGATGGGGAGCGAAGCGGGATGCAACTCCTCCCTGAGCTCCACCGACTCCGGGAGGAGTCTCCGCAGCATTCCCGCAAGTCCGCTCACCACCTCCCCCAGGTCGATCTCCCGGGGGCGCGGAATGTCCCTGCGACCGAAGGTCAGGAGCTGTCGGGTGAGGGCCCCCGCCTGGCGCACCGCGTGATCCATCTCATCCAGATCACGCCCGAATTCCTGCGCCACACCTCCGGGGAGCCCGTCACGCACCAGATCCAGATGTCCGCGAATCACCGTCAGCAGGTTGTTGAAGTCGTGGGCGATGCCTCCCGCGAGCCGCCCCAACGCCTCGAGCCGCTGCGCGCGATTGAGTTCGTCCTGGAGGAGCTTCTGTTCGGAGAAGTCCCGGGTCACCCCCACCAGGCGAGTTTCCTCGGGGGAGTCGCCGCGGTGTGCCACCCCTCCCTTCGTTTCCAACCAGCGGATATCCCCCTCTCGGGTGACGGCCCTGAACACGATGGAGGGTTGATCGAGGGCGCCGCCCAACTCCCGCTCGATGGCCGCGTCGAAGGTCGGGAGATCTTCCGGATGGATGACCTCCGAGAGGGCACGCCCCACCAACTCCTCCGGGGTGTATCCGAGGATGTGTTTCGCTGCCGGAGAGGCGTAGAGGAAGCGCCCTTTCGCGTCGTGGAGCGACACCATGTCGAGGATGTTGTCGGCCAGAAGGCGGTAGCGAGCCTTCTCATCTTCGAGACGCTCCTGAAGCGCCTTGGCGGCGGAGATATCCACCATCGTTCCCCGAAGGGAGATGGGGTTTCCGTCGCTGTCGGAAATGACCCGGACCAGATCCCGGAGCCAGACGACCCCGCCATCGGCTCTGATGGCGCGGTATTCGAATTCGTGATCCACTCCCTCGTCCACCCGACTCCGACAGAAGGCGACCGCCTCGTCCCGGTCGTCAGGGTGGATGATCTCCACCCAGAAGCCGGGCTCGGAGATCCACCGCGCCTGCGGATATCCCAGGATGGCTTCGGCACCGACCGAAACGTACCGGAACTGGAAGGTCGCCGGATCCGCCTCCCAGATGATGGCGTTCAGGCTGTCCAGCAGTTCGGCCCAGCCGCCGGCGGGTTCGGTCAGGTGTGAGGGTGGGTGGGTGGGCACGGGCTCGGAAGGGGCGTTGAATGAGGACGGGTTACGCCCCAAGCTACGGCCCCCGTTCGCCGGGGGCCATCCTTCCGATGGATCTCAGGGGGGAGAAAACAAATCCCCCCACGCCGACGGTGCGGGTGGGGGGGTATGCGCCCGAGTGGATGAGGCTCGCTGACGCTCGCCAGATCAACTCGGGATACCTTTGTCGCTTTCCTTCAGGTTATGCGCCCGAGTGGATGAGGCTCGCTGACGCTCGCCAGATCAACTCGGGATACCTTTGTCGCTTTCCTTCAGGTTATGCGCCCGAGTGGATTCGAACCACTGACCTTCGGCTCCGGAGGCCGACGCTCTATCCAGCTGAGCTACGGGCGCGTTGTTTTCCTGCCTGGTGCCTGCAAGCGTTCCGCGGCACCGTACTCCTTGTCAATCACCGTCACTTCCACCAACCCGCACCGAGTGGATGGGGTCGCATTCGCTTCGCTCATGCAACCCGTCTCCGGTCGCTCGCTTCGCTCGCGACCTCCGGCTCGAACCACTGACCTCCGGCTCCGGAGGCCGGGGGCGGCGTGCGAAGTAAGCCGAGTTCTGTCTCCGCCGGAGCGGAGGAGGACCATTTCTCTAGGACCGCCGTTGCCGACGGCCTCCAGCAGCCTACCCGGGACTCGAGTGGAGCGGGCCGCTCCTCGTCCCTGCTTGGCTTTGCTCCGGGTGGGGTTTGCCATGCGGCCTCCGTTACCGGCGGCCCGGTGCGCTCTTACCGCACCCTTTCACCCTTACCTGTGCTCCCGAGGGAGCCATCGGCGGTCTGCTCTCTGTGGCACTTTCCGTCGGCTCTCGCCGCCCGGGGGTTACCCGGCACCCTGCCCTGTGGAGCTCGGACTTTCCTCCCGCGGATCCGGTTTCCCGTCCCACCGGCGGTCCTCTCTCGCACGCTCCCCGAAACCACCGGGGAAGCAAGACGAGAAAACTAACCCTGAACGCCGGTCATGGTAAAGCCCGCGAACGCTCACACCACCGAGGCGGCCACTCCCTTCGCCGCGGCCCGCCCCGAGAAGAGGCACCCGCCGAGGAAGGTTCCCTCCAGCGATCGGTACCCGTGCATTCCACCCCCTCCGAACCCCGCCGCCTCCCCGGCGGCAAAGAGCCCGGAGATGGGACTCCCGCCCCCATCCAGCACTTGTCCTTCCAGATTCGTCTCGATCCCCCCCAGCGTCTTCCGCGTGAGGATGTGGAGCTTCACGGCAATGAGGGGCCCCGCCCCCGAATCGAGGAGCCGGTGAGGGCGTGCCGTCCGGAGGAGGCGATCCCCCCGGTACATTCGAGCCCGGTGGATGGCGTTCCACTGGGCGTCCTTCCCGAAGGGGTTCTCCACCTCCCGATCCCGCTCCGCCACCACCCGGGCCACCCCTTCTCCGGAGAGACGGTCACTCCCGTCCAGCTCGTTCATCCCCCGGACCAGATCGTCGAGCCGGTCCCGCACGATGAAGTCCGCCCCATGCTTCAGGAACGCCTCCACAGGACCCGGGGCTCCGGACCCCAGCCGACCCAGGAGCTTCCGCAGGCTCTTCCCCGTCAGGTCGGGATTCTGCTCCGATCCCGAGAGGGCAAACTCCTTCTCGATGACCTTCCGGGTGAGAATGAACCATGAATGGGAGTGCCCTGTCCCCAGGATGTGCTCCAGCGTTCCAAGGGTGTCGAAGCCGGGGAAGAGGGGCGGGGGGAGCCTTCGCCCCTCGGCGTCGAGCCAGAGGGAAGACGGCCCCGGAAGGATCCGGATTCCATGGCGGGGCCAGATGGGGTCCCAGTTCCGGATCCCCTCGGTGTAGTGCCACATCCGGTCCCGGTTGATGAGGCGCCCCCCGGCCCCCTCCACCACCGCCAGCATCTCGCCGTCCACGTGGGCCGGGACCCCGGAGAGCATGGCGGCAGGAGGGGGTCCAATCCGCGCCGTCGGCCAGCTTCGCCGCACCAGTCCATCGTTTGCGCCGATCCCTCCGGTGGTGATGACCACCGCCTGCGCCCGGAGGTGGAAGTCCCCCGCAACCTCGCGGTTCGTGGCTTTTCCCCGGGGGGATGAGTCTTCCGCCAGCCGCTCCCCCCGTACCCCCACCACCGCGCCTCCCTCCACCTCGAGGGCGCTGACCCGGTGGCGGAATCGGAACTCCACACGCCCCTCCCGGGCGGCCTCCATGAGCCGTGAGCGGAAGGCCTCCACCAGGGCGGGGCCGGTCCCCCAGACAAGGTGGAATCGGGGAACGGTGTTTCCGGGCCCCCCGGCGCCATACCCTCCTCGTTCCGCCCACCCCACCACCGGGAAGAAGCCGACCCCCCTGGAGCGAATCCACTCTCGTTTCCCTCCGGCGGCCCACTCCACGTATGCTTCGGCCCACCTGCGAGGCCAGTGGTCTTCCCGGCGGTCAAAGCCGGCGGTGGCGAGCCAGTCGGACCAGGCGAGTTCGTGGGAATCGCGGATCCCCATCCTCCGTTGCTCGGGAGAGTCCACGAAAAACAGCCCCCCGAAGGACCAGAAAGCCTGGCCTCCGAGGGACTGTTCCGGTTCCTGATCCAGGATGAGGACCCGTTTCCCCTGCTCCGCCAACTCCAAAGCGGCCACCAGCCCGGCGAGGCCGGCGCCCACCACCACGGCATCGGCGGCGGGAGGGATCGACCTATCCTCCCAACCCGATGCGAACCCCTACCTGCACCACCGGCCAGAAGTTCACCCACCCGGGGGCATCATCCTGGGCGCGGCGCTCCTCTTCCCGGAGGCTGGCTTCGAAGCCCGGCTGCTCGGAGATGGGGCCGCTCCCCTCCATGCGGAAGGTGGGCTCGCCCGTGTAGGCAGCGCCCACCTCGCCGTACAACCCGACGCCGAATCGGGTGAGACTCCCGAAACCGATCCCCAGGTAGGGGGCCGTTCGCTGCCCCTCCATCCGCCCGTCCAGCCGCCCGGAGGAGGTGTAGGTGGTTCCACCGATGGTGGTGCTTCCCGATATGTCGGAGCTGAAGGTCACATCCTCGTTCCGCCAGAGGACGCCGCCCACCAGGTGGAGGGGGCCGGTCAGGTGAAGCTGCGCGCCCACCGTGACCATGGTGGGGGGGAGCTCCACGTTGTACGTCCGGCCGGAGAATTCACCGTCCCGGTCGACGGGGAGGTAGCCGGCGCCGACCCGGAGGGTCAGGGGGCCGCCCAGGCCGATGCCCGCATCCACGCCGAGCCCCAGGGAGCCGGCCTTGACCCCGATTCCGAACTGGGCGGCGACCGGGGAGGCGGCAATGAGAAGGACGGCGGCGGTGGCAACCGTGGAGAGCAGACGCTTCATGGAGACGCTCCGTGAGGGGGAGGCGAAGGAGGGATCCCCCTCGCCAGGTGCGAAACTACGACCGGTTCGGAACCGGCATCAAGGGTGTTGATTCCTTGGGGCACTCCCCTCTTCGGTGGCGACGATGCCGGCCATCCGGTCAAGGAGGGAGTCGGCGCCCCCTTTTTGTTCGCTGGTGAGTCTCTCGTCGAGAGCATCCTCTTTCCGGGCAGCGGAGAAGAGTGAGACCCATCCGTCAAACCGCTCGCCGAGCCGCATCACCGAATAGAACCGGTGTCCGGGCCGTTCTCCCGGAGCGATCAGGTCCAGGAGGGTGGCGCCCAGCGCCAGCGGTGCGAAGATCAGATCCTTCGCCGCGTCGATGGCCAGCTTTACCTGGAAGATGATCATGTCCTGGAAGACCACCTTTCGATACCCCTTGGACTCGTCCATCTCCCCTCCCATACGGTGAGCCGTTTCGGAACCTCCCGATGGCCCGTACGATACCATCTGAGAGCCGGTTTCGAACCGGGTGCCGGGCCAGATGCGCCCGCCATCGAGTTGACACCCGGTCCCCCGACCGCATTTTGCCCTCTCACTCCCGTCTCATATCGCCCCAACGGAGCTGGACCTGGTTATGAATCCGTGCACCCGTACGAGCCCGACCTCCCGGCGGGGGTCTCCCTTCCGTTTTCTCCTCCTGCCGGCACTTCTCCTGCTCCCACTTCTGACGGCGCCGCTGAACGCTCAGGAGGGGGAGATCTGGTGGGACGCCACTGACCCCAGGATCGGCCTTCGGGCGGGCATTCTTGACGCCGGCTCGGCCATCTGGAACATGGAGCACCTCTCCTTCACCCCTCGCCCCGACGGCTTCTACAACCCGGAGAACCCGGGAGACAGTCGCTTCTCCAATACCGATCTGGCCTTCAGCGGGAACCGGGTCATTGTGGGGAATTACAACGGGTTCCAGGTCTATGACGTATCGACGCCGTCCCGTCCGCAGCTCGTCCTCTCGGTGGTCTGCCCGGGGGGCCAGGGCGACGTATCCATCTTCGGAGACCTGGTTTTCTACTCGGCGCAGGAGACGCGGGGGCGCATCGACTGCGGCACGGAGGGGGCCCCGGACCCGGTGGACCCGGAGCGGCTCCGCGGGCTGCGGATCTTCGACATCTCGGACCTGGCGAACCCCCGTCAGGTGGCGGCGGTGCAGACCTGCCGCGGCTCCCACACCCACACCCTGGTGACGGACCCCAACGACGACGCCAACATCTACGTCTACATCTCGGGGACGAGCCTGGCCCGCCCCGGCGAGGAGATGTCCGGATGCGTCCCCATCAACGACCCCACCGAGCCGGGGACGTCGTACTTCTCCATTGCCGTGGTGCAGGTGCCGCTGGCGGCGCCCGAACGCTCCCGGGTGATCCGGGAGCCCCGGATCTTCGCCGACCCCGAGTCGGGTGAGATCGCCGCCCTCTGGCCGGGAGGGGACCATGGTCCCGGGACCCAGACCTCCCGGCAGACCAACCAGTGCCATGACATCACTACCTATCCGGAGCTGGGGCTCGCCGCCGGAGCCTGCTCCGGGAACGGGATCCTCCTGGACATCTCGGACCCGGCCAATCCGGTGCGCATCGATGCGGTGGTGGACGAGAACTTCGCCTACTGGCACTCGGCCACCTTCAACAACGACGGCACCACGGTAATCTTCACCGACGAGTGGGGGGGCGGGAGCCAGCCCCGGTGCCGCGAGTCGGACCTCCCCACCTGGGGCGCCAACGCCCACTTCCGCCTGGAAGACGGGAAGCTCCACCACGTGGGCTACTACAAGCTCCCCGTTCCCCAGACGGACTCGGAGAACTGCGTGGCCCACAACGGGTCACTGGTCCCGGTTCCCGGGCGGGACATCAAGGTGCAGGCCTGGTACCAGGGCGGCGTCTCGGTCTTCGACTTCACCGACCCGGCCAACCCCTTCGAAATCGCCTTCTTCGACCGGGGCCCCATGAGCGAGACCGAGCGGTGGACCGGGGGGTACTGGTCCACGTACTGGTACAACGGGTACATCTACGGCTCGGAGATCGGGCGCGGCCTCGACGTCTTCCGCCTCACCGCCGGCGAGCACCTCACCCAGAACGAGATCGACGCCTCCAACCTGGTGGTGTTCGAGGAGTTCAACCCCCAGATGCAGCCCCGGAAGCGGTGGCCCCCCGCCTTCGTGGTGTCCCGCGCCTACCTGGACCAGCTGGAGCGGAGCCAGGGGCTTTCCGCCTCCGAGCTTGAGGGCGTGCGCGGGCGCCTCGCCGAGCTGGAGCAAATGAGCGCCGGGTCGGCCCGGGCCGATGGACTTTACGCCCTGGCGGACCGCATCGAGGGGCGGGCTTCGGCCTCGTCCGATGAGGCACGGGTGCGGGCGCTGGCCCACTCGGTGCGACGGCTGGTGGCGCTGGACTGAGGCGCCCCTCCATGTCGGAGTCCCCGCCCCCCTTCGACCCCGGGAAGGTCGACCATCACGAAGTCGCCCGTCGCGGTGACACCGAGGTGATGGCGGCCTTCCTGGGGGCGGGGGTGCCGGTGGACCTCCGGGACGAGCGCGGGTTCACCCTCCTCATGATCGCCGCCTACAACGACCGGGGCGCCATGGTGGAGCTGCTCCTGGACCGGGGGGCTCAGGTGGACGGGACGGACCCGGCGGGAAACACCCCCCTCATGGGGGTCTGCTTCAAGGGGTATGAGGCGCTGGGCGCCCGGCTCCTGGAGCGAGGGGCCGACCCGAACCACCGGAACGGGTCAGGGGCCACCCCGCTCATGATGGCGGCCATGTTCAATCGGGTGGAGCTGGCGAAAGCGCTCCTCTCCCATGGCGCCAACGCGTCAGTGACCGATGCTCGCGGCCTCACCGCCCTGGAGGTTGCCCGGAGCCAGGGGCTTGAGGAAATGGTGGCGTTGCTGGAGGGAGGGGAGGCGGGATAAAGGCCCTCCCCCTACCGAACCACCAGGTCGTACTGGAAGAGCGCCGGAGTCCCGGTAGCCTGGGTCACGTACAAGCGGGTTCCATCGGTGCGCCAGGTGATCCCCCGGGGGTTATCGGCCTGGCCGCCCACCGAGAGGGCCTGGACGAAGCGGGCGGTTTCCAGCTCCCAGGGGGTCGAGAGGTGGTACTCCAGCACCTCTCGCCGATCGGTATCCATGAGGAACATGCGGGTGCCGGTCGGCCCGAACTCGATCCCTCGGACCGCTTCCTCCTGGTCCGAGATGTCCAGCACGTATTCCAGTTCGGCGGTGGTCACCTCCCAGGGCTCCGCCAGGGTGAACTGGAAGACGGCCCGGGAATCCCGGTCGTCCACGAAGAGGCGCATCCCATCGGGACGGAAGTCAATGTCGTGCCCCCGCAACACCGTCCCCTCGAAGCTCCGGTAGGCCGTGTTCCGCGCCGTGGAAATGCCCCAGGGCTCATCCAGTGTGTATTCGAAGATCTCGGTGCGATTCCAGACCCACATACGGGTCCCATCATCCTTCCGAATGTAGAAGCCATGCGCCACCGACTCGGGGTAGCCCCTGGATCCCATCTCCGGAGAAATGTCGAGCTGTTCCACGGCCAAACCGGTGGTCACGTCCCAGGGGGACGAGAGCGCGTAGGCCACCACGTTCTCCGTGTCGCGACCTACCACGAAGAGGAGCGTGCCGTCGGGATGGAAGTCCACCGAACGCGTATTGCCTGTTTCGCCGGAAAGATCGAGGACGGCTCCCCGGAAGACCACCTCGTCCAGCGACCATCCGGTTGACATCTCCGGAAGGGGATAAAAATCCGGCACCCGGACAGCTTCCAGGTGGACTGGGGCTTCGGGGGTTCCGACCGGCAACGAAGGGCCCTGGCAGGCGACGAGCGCCGGTACCCAGAGGAGGAGGGCCACCCGGAGATGGACGCCATGAGAATGGAGCGGGGAAGGAGAGGTCATCATTGGGGTGGCGAGTGAACGGTGAAGCGAACGGGGACAAGAGGGACCTCTACCGCACGTAGCGGAAGCCCAGGAGCCCCCACCTGTGGTTGAAGGACGAACGGTAGTGGAAGTCCGGGTGCCCGTCGTACCAGGTCTGCGGGGTGTTGGTGAGGTTGTTCACCTCCAGGAAGAGCGAGGTGTTCCGGTTCACCCGGTAGCTGGCCGACAGGTCGAACTGGGTCTGCGCCTCCAGGTAGCGGTCCGCCGTGGGGTAGAGGTGGCTCCGGTGCTGCGCCACCTCCTCGGCGGTGACCTCGAAGAGGTACTTGCTCCGGTGGTTCATGGTGAGGGCGCTCTGGAGCCCACCCCAGTCGAAGGTAAGGGCCGCGTTGGCTACATGGGGAATCTGCCGGGGAAGGCGCACTTCTCGGTCAATGCTCCCCAGCTGGGCATTGGAGGTGGTGTAGGTGTAGTTGAGCATGACGCCCAGCCCGCTCCACACCCCGGGGAGGAAGGTGAGCTGCTGCTGCCAGGCCGCCTCCACCCCCACCACATCGGCGGAGGCCCCGTTCACCCGCTGCCGCACCTCATACCCGGCGTACTCGCCATCGGGCTGGGTGAAGGTGGCGCGGTAGTCGAAGTCGTTCATCCGCTTGTAGAACACCCCCATGGAGAGGAGGCCCACATCCTGGAAGTAGTGCTCCGCCAGGACGTCCACGTTCATCACGCGGGTGGGGAGCAGGTTCGGGTTCCCCCGCTCGATGCGCTGATCGTCCTGATCCACCCGCTCGTACGGCGCCAGGATGGAGAAGTCGGGCCGTGCGATGGTATTGGTCCAGGCCAGACGGAGGTTGGTGCGATCGGTGGCCCGGTACCGGAGGTGGGCCATGGGGAAGATGTTCGTGTAGTCGTTCCCTTCTTCCAGGCGGATGGTCCCGATGTGGCTCCCGCCGGAATCGAAAGTGGACTGGTTCCCCGAGTAGGTGGTCTCGGTCCGCTCGATGCGCACCCCGCCCAGCACTTCCCACTGCCCGAAGTCCAGGGTGGTCATGGCGTACCCGGCCGCCACGCTCTCGGTGGCGTTGTAGTCGATGGACTCGTCGTCCAGCGACACCTGGTACGTCCGGTCCACATCCTCGTTGAAGAGGTGGAAGTTCTGCTGCAGGAAGCGCTCCCCCTGCCTCCAGTCAGTGACGTGCCCGATCTGGTAGCGGCCTCCCACGATGGGGCGGTAGTTCCCCCCCGCCACCGCCATGTCAGCCAAGGTGGCCTGCACGCTGGACGGAATCCCGTACCGCCGCACCCAGGCCTCGCGCTCCTTGTCCTTCGCGAAGTAGCGCCCACCGAACTGGAAGGTGCCCTGCCCTTCTCCGAGCTGGTAGGGGAGCTCCAGGTTGATCCGGGCGTTCAGGTCGGTGTCCTGGTTGTAGTTGGTCCGGTTCTCATGCCGCCGGAACCCCAGGGTGGCGGGGTTCAGGTGGGCCTGCCCATCGCCGCCCTCCACCCACCACTGGGCGAAGTTCCGGTCCGAGATGTCGTACCCGATGGTGTACCGGTCGGAGCGGAAGTTCAGGTACCGCTGGAAGGGCTGGTCGTTGACGCCGCGAGCGAAGGTCAGGGAGTAGTCCACATTCATGGCCCCGAAGCCCGTTTCGCCGCCCACCGTGAGGGAGGCCAGGATCTCGTCCTGGGACATTTCCCGTCCAATGGACTCCACGCGTCCCCGCTCGGCGAGCCCCACCTGGATGTGGTTCCCGTCCTCGGGGGTCACCCGGTACTGGTGCCGAAGGGAGTATTCGTCCAGGAGGTTGAAGAGCCCCCGGGCATAGATGAAGGAGCGGTCCGAGAGGGTATAGTCCACCCGGGCGTTGAAGGCGTAGCGGTCCCTGCGAATTTCGTAGGTGGAGAGGCGCAGCTGATCCAGGACGTCCACATCACCCTGGCCAAAGTTCTCCGTTCCCCAGAAGTGCCGGACGTCGTCCATGGCCCGGTCGTTCCGACGGAAGTTGGCCCGCAGCATGTAGGAAAGGGGGCCCCGGGACTGCCCGAAGTGGAGCCCGGCCTGCGCGTTGGCGCCAAACCCGTTCTCGTGGAGTCCGCCGGCGCCGGACACCTCGAAGACGGTTCGGTCACCGAGAGGGCGACGAGTCACCAGGTTGATGGCGCCCGCCGAAGCGTCGGCATCCATGTCCGGGGTGATGGCCTTCACCACTTCAATGGACCCCAGCATTTCGGCCGGGAGCGCCGACAGGGACACCTCCCGGCTCCGCAGCCCCGTCGTGGCCATCCGCTCTCCATCCAGCGTCACCACGGTGAGGCCGGGCCCGAGACCCCGGAGGAAGACGTTCTCGGCCTCACCGCGGTCGTCGAAGGTGGCCACCCCGGGCACGCGGCGCACCGCGTCGGCCACCTGGGAGTCGGGGAAGCGCTCGATCTGCTCGGAGGCCACCACGTTGATGATGGACGAGGAGGTGAGCTGGCGGTTCAGCGCCGCAGCCCGGCTCCCGGACCGGAGTCCCTCCACCTCCACGCCCTGGATGAGGATGGGGGCCATTTCTAGGCGGAAATCGGTTCGGACGGTCGCACCGGCCACGGCATTGATGGTGAGCGTCACGGCTCGGTAGCCGATGTAGGTCACTTCCACCTCACGAGGACCGGTCGGGACGTTGGCCACCCGGTAGTAGCCGGCGTCGTTGGTGAGGGCGCGGAGGTTCGTTCCCTCTACCCGAACCACGGCCCCGGTGAGGGGGGCGCCGTCGGCGCTGGTAACCTGTCCAGTCAGCACACCGGCCTGAGCGGAGAGGGACGGGGCCGCGGAAAGAAGGACCAGCACGGCGGCCAAGAGACCAGCACGAAGGGTTCGCATGGACCACTCCTGGTAAGAGGTAAAATCAACCCTCGACAGGATAGATCCGCGACGTGAAGAATCGGCGGTGCTACGGGTAACGCGGAGGTAACGTCCACCCCCGCCGCCCCCGGGTGCGGGCCTACGGAAACTCCAGCGCCTCCGCCAGAAGCTGGTGGAAGTGGTGGGTCCCCACCTCCCGGCGGGGCGAAAACCGCCCCCGGGTGTAGAGTCGCGAACGCACCCCGTGCTGCGCCGACTCCACCACCTCCTCGTCTTCCATCTCCACCCGGTGGAGGTCGGCGCCGGCGCCGGTCTCCAGCAGCTCCGACCGCCACACCCACCGCCGGAAGCTCACCCGGGTCCGGGTGGGGCCCAGGGGCTGCACAAGGTTCAGGGAGAGCCCCCAGGGGTAGAAGTTCAGCATGAGATTGGGGAAGAGCCAGAAGTACCAGGCGATGATGCGCTTCCCCTCGTCCGGGTGCCCCGCCGGGAGTTCGAACCCCGCCTCACTCCCCTTTCCGATTCCGAACTGGAGGTTTCCCCATCGGAAGCGCTCGGTGGCGTAGGCCTCGTAGTCCAGCGCCGTGAGGGAAGCGCCGTGGACGTAGGGGATGTGGAACTCTTCCAGGTAGTTGTCGCAGTAGAGGGCCCAGTTCGCCTCCAGGGTGTAGTCGGTGGAGCCGTCGGGGTCGAAGCGGAAGGCGTCGAGGGGAAGGTGCCCCACCCGCTCCGCCACCGGCCCGAACCAGTCCTCGAAGGGGACGGCGGGGGCCAGCGAGGTGAACTCCAGCGGCCCCCAACGGTGGATGGGAAGCCGGGGAAGATCGTCCTGCGCCGAGGGAAACCCCTCCACCCCATCGAACTCGGGCATGGAAAGGAGGCACCCGTCCAGTCCGAAGCGTCGGCCATGGTAGCGGCAGCGAAGGTGGCGCAGGTGCCCCTCCCCCTCCACCACCAGCGCCCCCCGGTGGGTGCAGACGTTGGAGAGGCAGCGCAGCTCCCCCTCATCGTCGCGTACTCGCACCAGGGGCTCGTCCAGCGACCCGGGGAGGAGGGTGAAGGGGCGAGCGTGCCCGGGCGCCTTCACCTCGGCGGGGTCGGGGAGCCATTGCCAGGAGGGGGCGAAGACCCGGTCCAGGATGCGGACGTGGAGCTCGGGGTCGCCATAGGCCCATCCCGGAAGGGTGGAGGCGGAGGCGATGCGGGGGTCGATGTGGATGGGTTCGCGGTCCATACCCGACGGTAGATCCACCGCTCCCCTTCCACAAGCAGGCCAACGTGGAGGGTGGCTGAAGTGTCTGTTCTTCGGACACTTGCGTCGGCGCCGAGAACGGGGACCCACCCATTCCCCGCGGGGTAGGGGAAGATCCCTTCCCGGCGGCCGGGATTACGGCAAGGGAGTCTGACGCACGCCTCGCGGGCCGCACGCGGTTCGTTCCCCGAGAGACACGGCGGTGACGATGAAGTCGAGGAAATTCTGGGTTGGAGTGGTACTTGTCGTTGGGGTGGGTGGATGGTGGCTCTCCCAGCGCTACGCTTCGGCGGAGGGGTCTCTCCCCCCGCTTCTCACCGAAGAGGTGGACCGGGGCGACATCGCCCAGCGCGTGGTGGCCTACGGGAATATTCAGCCGGTCCATCACGTGACGGTGGGATCCCAGGTGTCGGGAATCGTGGACGAGGTCTTCGTGGACTTCAACGCCCGCGTAACCCGGGGGCAGGTCCTGGCCCAGATTGACTCCTCCACCTTCGCCGCCGCCGTGAGCTCGGCCACAGCCGAGCTGGAGTCCGCCGAGTCGGGGCTGGAGCTGGCCCGCCGGAACTGGGAGCGAATCCAGGAACTCCGCACCCGGCAGGTGGTGCCCGCCTCCGACCTGGATCAGGCGGAGGCCCAGTTCCGCCAGGCGGAGGCTCAGGTTCAGGTGCGACGCCACGCGCTGGACGCGGCCCGCCGGGAGCTGGATCGGACCACCATCACCGCCCCCGCTGACGGGATCGTCATCTCCCGCACCGTAGATCCGGGGCAGACGGTGGCTGCCAGCCTGAGCTCGCCCGAACTCTTCGAGATCGCCTCGGACCTGGCGGTAATGCACATTCACGCCCTGGTCTCGGAAGCGGACATCGGGCGTGTCTCCGAGGGTGACCGCGTGCTCTTCTCGGTGGACGCCCATCGGGGCACCCAGTTCCATGGAGAGGTGGTTCAGGTGCGCAACGCCCCGCGGATTCAGGACAATGTGGTCCACTACGAGACCCTCATCCGGGTGGCCAACGAGGAAGGGCACCTGAAGCCCGGGATGACGGCCGAGGTGTCCATCATCATTTCCGAGGTCCATGATGTGCTCCGGGTCCGGAACACGGCGCTCCGGGCCCGCCTCCCCGACGGTCTCCGCCCCCCGGACGCCGAGCTCACCGGCGAGTACAACGGGCGGGTCTACCGCCTCGAGAACGGAAGGCTCGTTTCCATTCCCGTCATCACCGGGCTCACCGACGGGGTGCATACGGAGATCCGGGGGGGGATCGCCGAGGGGGATGTGCTCACCGTCGGGGTCTCCCTGGCTTCCGAGAACTCGGGGACTCGCCGGAGCCTCCTCACCGGCAATCAGGCCACCTTCTGACGGTGGCGGAGACCATGGCCCCAGCTCCCTCCCGGGGACCCATCCTCCGGCTCAAGGGCGTCACCCGGACGTACCGGACCGGGAGGGTCCAGGTGCATGCCCTCCGGGGAATCGACCTGGAGATCCGGGAGGGGGATTTCACCGCCATCATGGGGCCCTCGGGTTCAGGAAAGTCCACGCTGATGAACATCCTGGGGTGCCTGGACCGCCCCACCTCCGGGCGGTACTTCCTGGACGGCACCGATGTCTCGACCCTCCCTCGGGACCAGCTGGCCCGCACCCGCAATCGCACCCTCGGATTCGTCTTTCAGGCCTTCCACCTTCTTCCCCGCACGACGGCGGTGGAGAACGTGGAGCTCCCCCTCCTCTACCGGGAAGAGCCGCTGGGGTGGAAGGAGATCCACACCAGGGCCCGGGAGGCGCTGGAACGGGTGGGACTCGGCGACCGAGCCGATCACACCCCCAACGAGCTCTCGGGCGGGCAGAAGCAGCGCGTAGCCATCGCGCGGGCGCTGGTCACGGAGCCCCGCCTGCTCCTTGCCGACGAGCCTACCGGCAACCTGGACAGCCGCACCACGCTGGAGATCATGACCATGCTGCAGCGGCTCAACCGGCAGGGTCTCACCATCGTCATAGTGACCCATGAACCGGAGGTGGCCCGGTTCAGCGACCGGATCGTCACCCTGAGGGATGGCCGCATCTCGACGGACCACCGAGGGGAGCGGCACGACGCCGCCCGGGCCCTGGACGCATGGCGCGACGAGGTGGACGAAGTGGAGGAGGAGATCCAGGCCCGGGATGCCCACAAAGCGGAGGTGGCAGGATGAAGTGGACCGCCATTCCCTACACCGCGGTGCGGGCTCTCCGGAAGAACGCCATGCGCACCGGGCTCACCGCCCTGGGGATCATCATCGGGGTGGGGGCGGTCATTACCATGGTGGGGCTGGGGCAGGGCGCCGGTTCCGAGATCCGGGAGCAGGTGAACCGCCTGGGACAGAACGTGGTGCTGGTCTTCCCCGGTGAGAGGTCGCTGGGTGGGGTGAGTATCGGGGGAGGGAGCGCCAACACCCTCACAGTGGAAGATGCCATCGCCCTCAGGGACGAGATCCCCGAGGTGGTGGCCGCCTCCCCGGAGGTGCGGTCCCAGACCCTGGTGGTCTACGGCAACCGGAACTGGTCAACTCGGGTGTATGGCCAGTCCCACGACTACCTCCAGATTCGCCAGTGGCCCATGGAAAGCGGCCGCATGTTCACGGAGGAGGAGGTAGGGATGACCGCCCTGGTGGCGGTAGTAGGGCAGACCATCGTGGAAGAGCTGTTCGAGGGCTCGGACCCCATTGGGGAGACGGTTCGGATCCGCGGCGTTCCCCTGGAGGTCATCGGGGTACTGGAGCCCAAGGGTATGTCCCTCATGGGGTCGGTGCAGGATGACATCGTGATCCTCCCCTACTCCACGGCCTTCCAGCGGATCTCGGGGCGAAGCCATGCCATGGTCATCAATGTTCAGGTGTTTGACGAAGGCGCCATGGACATCGCCCGGGAGAAGATGACCGACCTTCTTCGGGAACGGCACGGCCTGGCCCCGGATCAGCCCAACGACTTCACCATCCAGACGCAGGAGGAGGTGGCGCAGGCTGCCACCGAAACCTCACGGGTCATGACCTTCCTCCTAGCCGCCATCGCGGGGGTTTCCCTCTTCGTGGGGGGGATCGGGATCATGAACGTCATGATGGTGAGCGTTACCGAGCGCACCCGGGAGATCGGCTTGCGCCTCGCGGTGGGCGCCCGGAGCCCCGACGTCCTCCTGCAGTTCCTCATCGAGGCGGTGATCCTCTGCGTCCTGGGCGGAATCGGCGGAATCCTCATCGGGGTGGCGGCCACGGAGATCATCGCCTCCTATGCCGGGTGGCCCGCCCTCTTCTCCGTCGAAGCCATGGTGGTGGCGGTCTCGGTGTCGGCCGCGGTGGGCCTCTTCTTCGGGTTCTACCCGGCCTGGAAGGCATCGCGGCTGGACCCCATCGAGGCGCTCCGAAGGGAATAAGCCCGCCCGACCCTACCCCTTCCGCGGCGGGAGGGGGAAGAAGGCGCTGGTGCGCGCCTTGTACGCCTCCCACTCGGGCCTCCCCTCGTACCTGGCCTCCAGCATGGGGATGCCGGAGACGAAGAGGAGGAGGAGGGTCACGGTGAGGGGCGAGACGAGGACCCATCCTCCCGGAGGTGTACCCAGCGCGGCGAGCCCGATCCCCCACCAGAGGACGACTTCGCCGAAGTAGTTGGGGTGGCGGGTGTACCTCCAGAGTCCGGTAGTCATGAGGCGGCCCCGGTTGGCGGGGTCGGACTTGAAGCGGAGCAGCTGGAAGTCGCCCACGGCCTCGAAGTAGAAGCCCAGGGCGAAGAGGAACACCCCCACCCAGGTGAGGGGCCCGAGGGCCACGGCGTCGGCCGAGGCCACCACCGGCACCGGGAGCGCCACCACCAGGAAGATGGCGCCCTGGAGAAGGAAGACCTGTCCGTAGGCGCGGAGCCACCCCCAGCGCCCCCACTCCTCTCGCCATTTCGCGTACCGGAAGTCTTCGCTCCTGCCGCGGCTCCGGGCCAGGATGTGGAGGGCGAGGCGGAGCCCCCAGAGCGCCACGAGCCCGTAGACGAGCCAGGCGCCGGCGTCAGGGTCGCCGGCGAGGGCGAACCACCCCGCCAGATAGACCCCGCCCAGCCCCCAGGCGATGTCGGCGATGTCGTTCCGGCGCAGGAGAAGGGCCAGGAGCCACCAGGCCGTGACCCAGGGGAAGAGGAGGGTGGTGGTAATGACGAGGGCCGAGGCCATAGGGGGACAGGGTAGGCGGCGGACGGTGGCCCACGGCTCGAGGTGGGGGAGCGGGGTGCTCCCGGCGTACCCGCCAGTTTCCGGAAGGTGACCGCCCCCTCCTCCCGGGTCCGGCCCTGTACCTATACTTCCCCCATGAAGCTCCCCAACCTCTCCCCCGCCCGGCTCTACCTGGCGGTGACCTGTGTGGTGGCCGTGGGCATGGTGGCGGGGGCGCTCCTTGAATGGCTCCCCGCCGACCCCTCCCCCTGGCGGTGGCTCCCCCTGGGGGTGGCCTATCTCGTGGGAGGCGCCCCCATTCTCCGGGATACGCTGGAGACCCTGAAGGAAGGGCGGCTCTCCATCGACTTCCTCATGGGGGCGGCGGCCCTCGGGGCGGCCTCCGTGGGGCAGCCGCTGGAGGGGGTCATCCTCATTTTCCTCTTCTCTCTCTCCAACGCCCTGGAAGCGCTGGCCATGGGGCGCACCCGGGACGCCATCGGGGCCCTCATGAAGCTCCACCCCGAAGAGGCCACCCTCCTGGACGATGATGGGAACGAGGTGGGGGGGATCCCGGTGGACCGCCTGGTTCCGGGTCAGCGGGTGCGGGTTCGTCCGGGAGAGCGCCTCCCCGCCGACGGGGTGGTGACCGAGGGACGGAGCGAGGTGGATCAGTCCGCCATCACGGGAGAGTCGGTCCCCGTCTCCCGGGCCGATGGGGACGAGGTCTTCGCCGGGACCATCAACGGGAGCGGGACGCTGGTGGTGGAGGTGCGCCGCCACGCCGGCGACACCATGCTGGCCCGCATCGTCCGCCTGGTTGAAGAGGCCCGGGAGCAGCGGGCCCCGGCCCAGGAGTTCATTGACCGCTTCGCCCACCCCTATACCCTGGCGGTCCTCGGGGGGAGCGCCGCCACAGCCCTCGTCACCTGGCTGGCCTTCGGGTTCGCCCCCGCCGATGCCGTCTACCGCGCCATGACGGTGCTGGTGGTGGCCAGCCCGTGCGCCCTCGTCATCTCCACACCCTCGGCCATTCTTTCGGGGATCGCCAACGGTGCCCGGCGAGGGGTCCTCTTCAAGGGCGGGGCCTATCTGGATCTGGCGGGGTCGGTGGACGCGGTAGCTTTCGACAAGACAGGCACCCTCACGGTGGGGCGCCCCCTGCTGCTTGACCGGCTCGCCCTGGAGCCCGACACCGACTCCGGAGAGCTCCTGCGGCTGGCGGCCGTCCTGGAGTTCCCATCGGAGCACCACCTGGCCCGGGCAGTAGTGGAGGCGGCGCGGGCCCAAGGGGTCATCACCGGCACCCCCCCAGGCCCGAACGCCTTCGTCGCCCTTCCGGGGCGGGGGATCACCGGCGAGGTGGAGGGCCGCTCCCTCTGGATGGGGAACGAGGGGCTCGCCACCGACGAGGGCGCCTCCATTTCCCCGGACACCACCCGCTGGCTGGCGGACCAGCGTGCCCGGGGCCGCTCGGCCATCCTCCTGGGAGAGGGGCCTCGGGTGCTCGCCGCCTTCAGCTTCGGCGATGCCCTCAAGCCCGGCGCCGCCCAGGCCCTCCGCCGGCTCCGGGAAGATGGGATTCGGAGCATCACCATCCTCTCGGGTGATCATCCCGAGGCGGTGGAAACCATCGCCCGGGAGCTGGGCGCCGACGAGGTGAGGGCCGGCCTGCTCCCCGACGAGAAGGTGCGCGCCGTGGAAGAGCTGCGACGGCGCCATGGCGGAGTGGCCATGATAGGAGACGGGGTGAACGACGCGCCGGCCATGGCCACAGCCACCCTGGGTGTGGCTATGGGGGCGGCGGGGACCGATGTGGCCATCGAGACCGCCGACGTGGTGCTCATGGGCGACGAGGTGGACCGGATTCCCTGGCTCCTCACCCTGGGACGGCGGGCCCGGCGGGTGGTGCGGCAGAACGTCTATTTCAGCGTGGGGTGGATGGCCCTTCTCGTGGTGGTGGCCACCACGGTGGGAATGCCCCTTACCCTGGCGGTGGTGGCCCACGAGGGGAGCACCCTCTTGGTGGTTGTGAACGGGCTGAGGCTGCTGCGGGGCTCATGAGGTAGCCCCCCGGCACTGGGAGTCCTATTCTCTCCCGGTTCCTACCCGTTCCGCTTCACCCATCCCAAGGAGTCGCCCGGTAATGACCCCGATGCGCCCCCCCTCGCCCCTCCGTTTCGCCTTCGTCCTGGCCCTCACGGCGTTCTTCGCGGCGCCCTTCGGGGCCGCCGTCGCCACCGCCCTCACGGCGCAGGAAACCCCTCTCCTGGGGGTCCGCATCGACGAGGAGCGGAACCGCCTCTACCTGGAGATCCCCGAGGCGCGGCTGGGCACCGACCTCCTCTACTTCAACACCCTGGCCACCGGGATGGGTGTAAACCGGTTGGGGCTGGACCGGGGGCAGACGGGGAGCTCCTCGGTGATCCGGCTGGAGCGGCGGGGGAACCGGATCCTGGTGGTGCAGGACAACTGGAGCGTTCGGGCCCTCGGGGGCGATGAGGCGCTGCGGCAGGCGGCTCGTGAGTCGTTCCCCACCTCGGTGATCCAGTCCTTCGCCATCGACTCGGAAGAGGGGGGAACCATAACGGTGGACGCCTCGGCCTGGTTCTACTCCGACGTGTACGACGTCATCGGGCGGGTGCGGGGGGCCGGTCAGGGGAGCCTCCGGATCGATCGGGACCGGAGCTGGATCGCCGCCGAAAACACGGGAGCCTTCCCCCGGAATGTGGAGATCCGCTCGGTTCTCACCTACGTCACCGACCAGCCCGGCCCCGACCTCCGGCGCGCCGCCCCCGACGGAGGCGCGGTCACCCTGGAGCAGCAGCACTCCATCATGGCCCTCCCTGCCGACACCGGGTTCCGCCCCCGCATCCTGGACGGGCGCGCCGGGATCTTCGGGACCGCATTCCTGGACTACGGGCAGGGGATCGACGGTACGTACCGCGAGAGCTACGCCTCTCGCTGGCGCCTCATCCCCCGGGATCGGGACGCCTACCTGCGAGGCGAGTTGGTGGAGCCGGAAGAGCCCATCGTCTACTACCTGGACCCGGGCCTCCCCGAGCCCTACCGCACCGCCTATCTGGAAGGAGGAATGTGGTGGAACGGGATCTTCGAAGCCGCCGGCTTCCGAAACGCCTTCCGCATCGAGATGCTCCCCGAGGGGGCGAACGCCATGGACATCCGGTACCCCATGATCTACCTGGTGAACCGGGTGGACCCGGGGCCGTCGGTGGGCCCGTCGTACCGGGATCCCCGCACCGGGGAGATCCTCTCCACCGTGGTCCGGATGGACTCGCACCGCTCCCTTGTGGACTACAACATCTGGGCGGGGCTCCTCCCTGCCGCCGGGGACCAGGGACTCAATGTGGACGCCGAGGCCTTCACCATGGCGCGGCGCCGCCAGCACACCGCCCACGAGATCGGCCACACCCTGGGGATCCAGCACAACTTCATCGGTCAGTCCCAGGGACGCTCCACCGTCATGGACTACCCCTTCCCCCTCGTCTCGGTGGATGACCGGGGGCGCCTCGACCTCACCGAAGCCTACCGGAACTCAGGGGGTGCCTGGGATTCCCTGGCCATCCGCTGGGCCTACACCTGGTTCCCCGACGAGGAGTCGGAGCGGGAAGGGCTCCGGCAGATCATGCAGGATGGGATCGACGCCGGAATCCGCTACATCACCGGAGGGCACGCCTCCGCCGCCGGGTCCATCCCCGAGGCCACCCAGTGGGTGGAGGGGAGCACCATGTTCGAGGCGCTGGAGCGCACCGCCGGGGTCCGGCAGGTGGCCATGGAAGCCTTCGATGAGCGCGCCATCCGGCCCGGCGAGCCCATGTCCATGCTGAACATGCGCTTCGCCCACGTCTATCTGGGGCACCGCTACTCTCTGGAAGGGGTCATCAAGTACGTCGGGGGAATGGACTTCACCTACACCTTCCGGGGAGATGGGCAGACGCCGGCACAGATTCTCCCCGCCGCCGACCAGCGCCGCGGACTCCGCATGGCGCTGGCGGCCATCGAGCCCCAGGCCCTCGCCATCCCCCCCCGCATTGCCGACCTCATTCCCCCGTCGCCCCCGGGAACCGACGGATCGGAGATCTGGCTCCCCACCGCCGCCGGGTCGGCCTTCGACGCCCACATCCTGGCCGGGGGGCTGGCCACCGAGGTGGTGGAGAACCTCCTCCACCCCCAGCGGGCCCAGCGCCTCGTTCTCTTTCATGCCCGGGACAGCAACAATCCGGGGCTTTCCGAGGTCATCGAGGGGCTCATGCAGGTCAGCTGGGAGGCCCAGCCTTCCGGAAACCGGGAGCACCAGGCCCTTCGGCGGGTGGTGCAGCGCGTGGTGCTGAACGGGCTCCTGGATCTGGCCGGCGACGGCCGCGCCACCTCGGAGGTGCGGGCGCTGGCCGCCCATCACCTGACGGCGCTGGGGGCTCGCCTCGAAGGGCGCACCGGTGGGAGCGATGAGGACCGGGCGCTCCGGGCGCAGGCCGCGCGCGAGATCCGGGCCTTCGAAGCCGGGGAAGATGACCGCTCAGCCCGTCCCCGCTACCCGGTGGTACCGCTCCCCTGGCCCTGATCGGCCCGGCTCGCCTCGTTCCAGAACCGCAGGTCCAGCGACCATCGCCCTCCTCCCCCCACGAGGAGGGCGATGGCGCCCAGGGCCAGCACCAGATCCAGACGGATGGCATGGAGGAACCCCCATCCCCCCACCTCGCCCAGTAGAGGGAGGCGGAGGCGAACGAGGATGAGGAGCACCAGGGAGAGGAGGGGGAAGGCGGCGACGCGCACCCCCAGCCCCAGGAGGAGGAGGGCCCCGCAGACCGCCTCGAAGCTCCCTACCATGAGCGCGGCGAAATCCGGGAAGGGGATGCCGTTCTCGGCGAAGAGCCCGCTCCCCTTCGCACCCGGGAAGAGGAAGCGCTGCACCCCCTGAAGGAAGAAGACCCCGCCCACCCCCAGCCGGAGGAGGAAGAGCTCGATGCGCGCCTCGGTGGCCACCAGCATGTACCCCGGGGGGAGTTCTTCCGCCCCGGAGGGGGTCCCGGCCGGAGGGGTACCGGCGACCGGAGGGGTACCGGCGACCGGAGGGACACCGGGACCGGGAACTCCGGCGGGGGGAGTCTCCCGATTGGAGGGTGTGGCCATCGTGCTCTCCCATCTTCCCGAGAAAAGGGCTCCTCCCGCGGCGGCGGGGGAGCCCTCTTTCGTGGTCGTCCTGGGGAGTGCGCCGCCTAGGAATCGAACCTAGAACCTACTGGTTAAGAGCCAGTTGCTCTGCCAATTGAGCTAGCGGCGCGGAGCCGGAATGACTTCCGGAGCCGCTAAAGTTACGTCGTGGCGTCGAGGGGTCAACCCTCGTGTGGGTTCTCGGGGGCGGGCGCCGGGGGGGTCACGCCGTCACCCGGCACCCCGGGGGGCGCCCCCACCCGCCATCGGGCCCGGGCCGGCGGGAGGTAGAGCCAGATGAGCCCCACCGTCTGGATCCCGAGCTGCAGGGCAATGGCCAGCGAGAGGTTCGACGTGGCGAAGGGGAAGGCCGCCCCCAGCGAGAGGGCGAACACCGCCGGGATCCCCCACCCGAACCGCCGGGGGTGGGCCCGGAGGGTGGCGAAGGGCTCCTCGTCGCGAAGCGAGCGGGACATTCGACCGGGCGCCTCCTCTCCCCTCGTCAGTACGCCGCGATCCCGGTGATCTCCTGCCCCAGGATGAGGGCGTGGATGTCGTGGGTCCCCTCGTAGGTGTACACCGACTCCAGGTTCGCCATGTGGCGCATGGCCGAGTACTCCACCAGGATCCCGTTCCCCCCCAGGAGACGGCGCGCCTCCCGGGCGATCTCGCAGGCCATGTTCACATTGGCACGCTTGGCCAGGGAAACCTGCTGGGGGGTCATGGTCCCGGAGTCCTTCAGCCGCCCGAGGTGGAGGGCCACGAGCTGGGCCTGGGTGATCTGGGTGAGCATCTCGGCCAGCCGCACCTGCTGAATCTGCTTTCCGCCGATGACCCCATCGAACATGACCCGCTCCTTGGCGTACTCCACCGACTCGTGGTAGCAGGCCATGGCGGCGCCGATGGCTCCCCAGGCAATCCCGTACCGGGCCTGGGTGAGGCACATGAGGGGGCTCTTGAGCCCTCCCGAGCCCGGCATGAGGGCCGAGTCGGGGACCTCCACATCTTCCAGGTGGAGCTCACTGGTGTCGGAGGCCAGGAGCGACAGCTTCCCCTTCTGGTCCCGGGCGGTAAACCCCCGGGTGTCGGTGGGAACCACGAACCCCCGGATCCCCTTCGTGTCGCCGATCTCGCCGGTCTGGGCCCAGATGACGGCCACATCGGACATGGACCCGTTGGTGATCCACATCTTGGTGCCGTTCAACACCCACCCTCCATCCACCTTCCGGGCGGTGGTAAGCATCCCCCCCGGGTTGGAGCCGTAGTCCGGCTCGGTGAGGCCGAAGCACCCGATCTTCTCGCCGGAGGCCAGCTTCGGGAGCCACTCCCGCCGGTGCTCCTCGCTCCCGAAGGCGTAGATGGGGTACATGACCAGCGCCCCCTGCACCGACGAGAAGGACCGCAGCCCCGAGTCCCCCCGCTCCAGCTCCTGGTTGATGAGACCGTACGCCACGTTGTTCAGCCCGGCGCACCCGTACTCCTCGGGCAGGTTCGCCCCCAGCACCCCCAGCTCTCCCAGTTCGGGAATGAGTTCCCGGGGAAAACGCCGCTCGATGTACGCCTCCTGAATGAGGGGGAGCACGCGGTCTTCCACCCACTCACGAACGGTGTCACGCACCATCCGCTCCTCTTCGGAGAGAGACGCGTCGAGGTTGTAGAAATCCACTCCCTGGAAGCTGGCGGCCATGCTGGGTTCGGTGCTGGAGTTCAGGAGGATGGGTCCCGGAACGGGCCCCGTGCGGGGTGGACTCGGCGTCCCTCGCCGCCGCGGAGCTCCGGGCCATGGGCGTCGTGTCGGGGGTGGGGTCCCCCCGGGGTGAAGCGGGCTCCCTCCCAGCGCAGGGGAAGGGCCGTAATAGGATAACCGCTCCCGCCGCCCGAGGGCAGGATCGGGGGGTCGGGGAGTGCGCCCAGCATCCCGGAGGCCCGGGTCTGGGGGTCGCGGACCACCTCACCCATGTCCTGAATGGGGGCGGCGGGGACGCCGGCTTCCCGGAGGCGGGCCAGGAGCGCGTCGCGGGAAAGGCGCCGAGTGCGCTCCGCCAGCAGTTCGGTGAGCCGTTCCCGGTGGGCCACCCGCCGGGCGTTGTCGGCGAAGTCCGGGTCCGCGGCCAGATGGGAGAGCTCCAGCGCCTCCACCAGCCGCCGGAAGAGGGCGTCGTTCCCCGCCGCCACCATGAGGGGGCCGTCCTCCGTGGGGAAGGCGCCGTAGGGGGCGATCATCCCCATCTCGGTACCCATGGGCACGGGAATGTGGCCTTCGGAGTGGACCCCCAGGAGGTGGTACCCGCTCCAGGAAAGGGCGGTGTCGAAGAGGGCGGCGCTCACCTCCCGTCCCTCCCCCGTCTGGTCCCGCTGCCGGAGGGCGGCCAGGATCCCGATGGCCAGCCACATTCCGGTGGCCAGATCCACGATGGAGGTCCCCACCCGCGCCGGTTCGCCCCCGGCGGGGCCCGTCACCGACATGATCCCCGACTGGGCCTGCATGAGGGGGTCGTAGCCGGGGAGGTGGGAGAGGGGGCCTTCGGCGCCGTAGGCCAGCACCGAGGCGAAGATGAGACGGGGGTTCCCCTCCCGGAGGCGTGGCCACCCGTACCCCAGCGCTTCGAAAGCGCCGGGGCGAAGGGCCTGGATGAGGACGTCGGCCTGCGCGATGAGCCCGTCCAGCACCGTTCGGTCCGCGGAGTCGCGAAGGTCCAGCGCCACCGACCGCTTCCCCGCGTTGGCGAAGGCGAAGAGGGTGCTGTCGCCCGCCACGAAGGGTGGACCCCACTGCCGGGAGGGGTCGCCTGGGGCGGGGCGCTCCACCTTCACCACGTCGGCGCCCATGTCCGCAAGGATCCGGGCGGCCCAGGGACCGGCCAGGTTCTCGGCCACCTCCACCACCCGAAGGCCGGCGAGGGGGAGGAGGGTGGCATCGGGTCCCGGTCGGGCCATCAGGGAAGTGGGGGATCGGATGGGTCGGTCGGTGGGCGCGCGTCCACCGCCCTCCGGTTCCCGAGGCGCTCCCACCCGAAGGCCAGCTCCCGGAAGACCCTGGACCCCAGGTACACCGCCACCACCACCACCGCTACCCAGAGGGCCGGGATGAGGTCGGGGTCGGGACGGATCACGAGCCAGATGTAGGCGGCCACGAGGAGACCCAACGCCCCCCCACCCAGCCACCCTCGAACCCTGGCCCGGTTCTGGGCGGCGTCCAGACACTCCCGGCACCAGAGGAGCCGGTCCATCTCGGCCACCGGCTTCACCTCCAGGCACCGGACACAGGTCACCTGCTCAGGGTACCGCTCCCTCCACCCCCGGGTGGTGGTCACCCCAGATTCCGGATCACGGCCCGGGTGAACTCCCGGGTGTTGGCCCGCCCCCCCACATCACCGGTCCGGGTTTCGGGCTGGACGAGGGCGGCCTGGAGCGCCTTCCGGATCCGGGCGGCGGGCTCGGGCTGCCCCACATGATCCAGGAGCATGGCTGCGGAGAGAGTGAGGGAGGTGGGGTTGGCCACCCCCATTCCGGCGATGTCGGGGGCCGAACCGTGCACCGCCTCGAACATGGCGGCCTCGCTCCCGATGTTCCCGGCCGGAGCCATCCCCAGCCCTCCCACCAGTCCGGCGATGAGGTCCGAAAGAATGTCCCCGAACATGTTCTCCATGACCAGGACGTCGAAGCGGTACGGGTCGGCCACGAGATACATGGCTGTGGCGTCGATGATGGCGTCTTCGAACTCCACCACCCCCTCGTACTCCTTTGCCACCTCCCGACCCACATCCAGGAAGAGCCCCTGGGTGCACTTGAGGATGTTGGCCTTGTGGGCCAGCGTCACCTTCCTACGGCCGTTCCGCTTCGCGTACTCGAAGGCGTACCGTACGATGCGCTCGGCACCGAAGCGGGTGATGATCATCACCGACTCTGCGGCGGCGCGAGGGTCGCCCTCCAGCCCGATGTAGTGCTCCACGCCCACGTAGAGCCCCTCGGTGTTCTCCCGGATGAGGACGAGGTCGATGTCCTCATAGCGTCCACCGGGGACCATGGTGAGGGCCGGTCGCACGTTGGCGTAGAGGTCGAACTCCTTCCGGAGCGCCACGTTGATGGAGCGGAACCCTGTCCCCACCGGAGTGGTGAGGGGCCCCTTGAGAACGATCCGGTTCCGCCGGATGGAGTCCAGCGTGACGTCGGGAAGAGGGGTCTTGAGGGCGTCCACCGCCGCCACGCCGGCGAGCTGTTCCTCGTACTCCAGCTCGGCGCCGGAGGCCTTGAGGATCTCGAGGGTGGCCTCGGTGACTTCGGGACCGATCCCGTCTCCCGGGATCACGGTGATGGTTTGCGCCATGGGAAGCGGGGTTCAGGCTTCGGGGATGAAGTCTGGATTATACTCGAATTCGGCGTTGTCCTCACCCCATCGGATGAGATCCCGCATCCGCCCTGGGCGCTCGGTTCCCTCTCTCCGGGCCAGCCCCGCAATGGAAAGAGCCCGCTGCCAGGTCACCGAGTTGAGGGTTCCCTGGCGAAGGAGGGCCGAACCGATCAGCTCTCCCGACGGCGTGCGTGTAACCACCCGAACCCCGCCAATTCCCGGATGGTCGGTTAGGGCCTCCCGGGTGGCGGGAGAGAAGAGGAAGATGTAGGGCGACGCTCGAAGCCAGGTCGTCCCCCCCATCCGATACGCAACGGGGTCGACGGTGGCGGTGACCTGAAGCACGTTCCCCGAGTACTCCACCTCGACCCCACCGGCATAGGCGAAGAGGGGTGCCACCTCCGAAAGAGGTGGGAGCTCCGCTGCCGGGCGACGGGGGTCCAGCTCGGTATCACACCCACCCGCACCGAGGGCGAGAAGGGCGACCACGAGGGTCGAGACGGTGGAAACGGCTATGCGACGCAAGACGACAACTCCAGATGGGGCAAGAGAGGGGACGGTGTGCCGACGGACTCCTCAGGGGAGGAGTCGAGCCGCAAGCCGTTCGGCCACCGACGCAGTTCCTTGTAGTGATCCCGATGGTGCCGGGGTTCCATCCAGCACCCCGTGCCAGAGGACCTGCCCCGTGCGAAGATCGAGGAGGGCGGCCACCACTTCAACGGCAGCTCCTTCCCCCTCGGGGCGCTCCCGGAGCTCCACCGGCAGGACGGCGATGCGGGCGTTGAGGAAGACGCCCAGCCGGTATAGATCACCGAAGAGGGGATCTCCCACACGACGAACCTCGGCCTGGAGGAAGGGGCGAATGGGGAGGCGGTCCAGCTCCACTCCGAGTTCAGGGCTCCGCCGGACAGACTCGATGATGGTGGCGGCGTCTACCCAATCGCCCCCACGCCCGCGGGAGCGGAGGGCAAAGGCCAGCTCCTGATCGAAGGCGCCATGCCCTCCCCGGAGAAGCTGCACCGGCAGAAGGAGGACCCGCTCGGCGCGAAGCTCCGGGACGCTCCCCGTCTGGTACCCCGCGGTGGGAGGTGCCATGGAACGCCCGCCGCACCCCGGAACGCTCATGAAAAGGACAAAAATCCCCACCAGGCGTGCCGGGAAGCGGGCCGCCGAAGAGGTTCGGCGTCCACCGGAAGATGCGAGGCTCACTCCCCCTCCTCCTCAAATCGAAGCGCCACCGAGTTCAGGCAGTACCGAAGCCCGGTGGGCTCCGGCCCATCGGAGAAGAGGTGCCCCAGGTGGGCGTCACACCGGGCGCAGATGACCTCGGTGCGCCGCATGAAGAAGGAGCGATCGTCCCGTTCGGCCACCCGGTCCTCGGAAATGGGGCGCCAGAAGGAGGGCCACCCCGTCCCGGACTCGTACTTGGCGGCGGCGTCGAAGAGGGGGAGGTCGCAGCAGGCGCACCGGTACACCCCGGGGCGCTTCTCGTCCCAGAGCGCTCCGGTGAAGGCCCGCTCCGTCCCCTTCTTCCGGGTGACGCGGAAGGTCTCGGCATCGAGCCGTGCCTTCCACTCGGCCTCGGATCGCTCCACCCGCTCCCGGAGCTCTCCTTCGTTCATCCCTCGCCGGCGACTCGAACCGAATTCATGACCACCTCGTCGAGGGGACGGTCGGATCCGTCGGTGGCGGTGCTCCCGATCTCCCGGACCACCTCGATTCCCTCCGTCACCCGTCCGAAGATGGCGTGCCGGTTGTCGAGCCAGGGGGTGGGGACCAGGGTGATGAAGAACTGGGAGCCCCCCGTGTTGGGACCGGCGTTGGCCATGGAGAGGATCCCCTCGCCGTCGTGCTTCAGCTCCGGGTGGAACTCGTCGGGGATGTCGTACCCCGGCCCCCCGCGCCCCGAACCCTCGGGGCACCCCCCCTGGATCATGAAACCGTCGATGACCCGGTGGAAGACGATCCCGTCGTAGAACTCCTTCTCGATGAGAGACACGAAGTTGCTCGTGGTCTTGGGCGCCCGGTCTTCGAAGAGTTCGGCGGTGAAGGTGCCACGGTTCGTCTCGAAGACGACGGTACGGTTTGCCATGCAGAGATCCTGGATTGAGGGATGAGGGACGGAGGGGGTAACCCCGGTCAGGGGGTCATCGTTCCGGAGAGATCGATCCGCTCACAACTCCGCTGGAGGAAGTTCCAGAACGCCTCACACTCTCCCTCCAGGCGCAGCTCCACCTCCACCACCCCCGGAACGCGGGAGAGGGTTCCGGTCAGCTCCCTCAGGAAGGCCTGACTCCCCGCCGAGGAGGCGGCGTTGGGGACGAGGGTGCGGAAATCCGCGAAGTCGACGATCCAGAGCCCATCCTCCCGGAACAGATGGAAGGGGAGCTCGGCCATCTCCCCACCGAAGAAGGAGTGGATTCCGGAAGCGCGCTCCTCCGGCGTGGGGCCCTCCAGCAGGGCACGCAGCGTAGCCTGGAGGATGGGCCCCGAATCCCCATCCTCTCCGGAAGGGGGAACCGCAACCTGTCGGTTCACCTCCACCGGCTCCTCTCCTCGATGGTAGACGAGGGGGAGCTCCAGGAGAAGGACGGGAGCCTCCGGCACCTCGCTGTCAGGGATGGGCGGTGGCCCCTCCCTCTCCCCGCACCCCACGAGGAGGAGGGAAACGACGAGGACGACCCCCAATCGGCGGACCTGGTTCATGCCCCTCCCGCCGGAACGGGCGAGGTGGGGTCGGAGCGGAGCACCACCTTCTCCCGGGGGACCTCCGGCATCCGGAAGGCCCGGAGCGCCTCCCACACCACCACCACGGCGAGGATGAGGAGGAACCAGGCGATGACGCGCACCGGGGTGGCGGTGGCGGGCGAGGTCACCAGGAGAACGATGGCCGAGGTGGTCATGGCGATCATGAAGAGCATGGGGATCCCGGTGAAGTACCAGCTCCGCCCGGTGCGCTTGAGCCAGAGGGTGACCGCCAGGAGCGCCAGCCCGGCAAGGAGCTGGTTCGTGGCGCCGAAGACCGGCCAGATGGCCCGCCACACCGGAATGACCTGCCCCTGGGGGGTGGTGTAGGTCATGAAGGCGAGGATGGCGGGAGCCGTCAGGGTGAGGAGGGTCCCCTTCCACCGGTTCATGGCCACCGAGTTGTCCCACCCGAAGAACTCCTGGATGACGTAGCGCCCCAGGCGGGTGCAGGTGTCCAGAGTGGTGAGGAGGAAGGTGGAGAGGGCGAGGAGCCCCAGCATGGCCCCGAAGGTGTACGGCACCCCCATGGTGGCGAAGAAGCGTCCGACCCCGTTGGAGAAGAGGACCACCGGGTTCCCCCCGAGGGACTCGGCTCCGAAGGTGAGCCCCATGATGGTGGCGAGAGCCAGCACCGCCACGAACCCCTCCACCAGCATGGCGCCATACCCGATCCGCTTGGCGTCGGACTCGCAGCGGAGCTGCTTCGAGGTGGTCCCCGACGACACCACCGAGTGGAAGCCGGAGCAGGCGCCACAGGCGATGGTGATGAAGAGAATGGGGAAGAGGGGTCCCAGGTGGGCCACCTCGGTGAAGACCGGGTGGTCCTTGCTCACGAAGGCGGGCCAGGTCGTGGCCCCCAGCCCCCCGGTGAAGGTGCCGAAGAAGATCCCCAGCGCGCCCCCGATGACCACCACGTAGAGGAGAAACGAGGAGAGGTAGTCCCTGGGGTGGAGGAGGATCCAGACCGGGGTCACCGAGGCCACCACGCAGTACCCCAGGAGGAGAATGATCCAGAAGTGCTTGGGGTCACTGAAGATGGCGGGGATGTAGCTCCCGTCGGAGTGGATGGTGGAGGACCAGGCGATGGCCAGGAGGAGCAGAGGGACGAAGATGAGGGTCGAGGCCCGGAGGGGGAGGATCTCCCGGTAGGTGAGGAACCCGAGGACCAGCGCCATGAGGATGAAGATCCCCGAAGCCACCGCCACCCCGGTTCCCTGCGCCGTCTCGGCGCCGGAGGCGTCGAAGGTGTCGATGAAGGAGGCGGCGGTGAGGTCCATGAAGACCACGATGACGTAGACCAGCGCCAGCCAGATGAAGACCAGGAAGAGGCGGAAGGCGAGCGGGGTAATGTAGTCCTTTGCCAGCTCCGCCACCGATCGGGCCTTATGGCGGATGGAGGCCACCAGCGAGCCGAAGTCATGGACCCCCCCCACGAAGATGGAGCCGGCCACGATCCAGAGCAGGGCCGGGACCCATCCGAAGAAGAGCCCTGCCAGGATGGGACCCACGATGGGCCCCGCCCCGGCGATGGACGAGAAGTGGTGCCCGAAGAGGACGGGGGCCTTCGCCGGGACAAAGTCGGCGCCATCGTACTGCACCTCCGAGGGGACCATGTGCTCGTCGGAAAGCTGGAACCGGGCCGCCACCCACTTCCCGTAGAAGCGATAGGCCAGGGCGAAAAGAATGGCGGCGATCCCCAGGATGGTGGCGAGCATGGCGTCGATGGGTCAGAGGAGGTGGCCGCCGTCCACGGGGAGGACGGCGCCGGTGATGTGTCGGGCGGCTTCGGAGCAGAGGAAGAGGACTG
The DNA here is from genome assembly GCA_050485305.1 of Gemmatimonadota bacterium. Classification (GTDB taxonomy): domain Bacteria; phylum Gemmatimonadota; class Gemmatimonadetes; order Longimicrobiales; family Gaopeijiaceae; genus JBJHBD01. The sequence goes on along the minus strand of JBJHBD010000001.1, from coordinate 22,288 downwards.
CGCCGGCTACATCCTGGGGGTCGCCGAGGCGGCCCAGGGCGGCCCGCTCCCGGGCGCGATCCAGGATCTCGGCGGGGACCCGCTCGGTGAGGCGGGTGGTGCGGATGTACCCGGGAGCGACGGCATTCACATTTACGTTGGAGGGGCCCAGCTCCACGGCGGCGCTCCGGGTAAGGGCCAGGAGTCCTGCCTTGGAGGCGGCGTAGTTGGCCAGCCCGAACTCGCTCCGGTAAGCGTGGACCGACGAGATGTTCACGATCTTCCCGGACTCCTGCGCCCGAAAGTGGGGAGCAACCGCCCGGAGAAAGTAGAAGGCTCCGGTGAGGTTGGTGCCGAGTACGGCCTCCCACTCCTCGTCGGTCATCCGCCAGAGCGCTCGGTCTCGACCAATTCCGGCGTTGTTCACCAGAATGTGGAGCCCTCCCAGTTCGGTGATGACCTCCTGGACGAAGGCGGCCACCTCCTCCGAGTCTCTCGAATCCATCTCCCTGTGGAGAGCCCGGACCCCCCGCCCCCGGATCTCCGACGCGGTGGCCTCGGCGGCGCTCCGGTCCCCTTCATCGAGGTGGATCCAGTTGAACGCCACATGGACCCCCGACTGAGCGAGGGCGAGGGCGACGGCACGACCGATTCCGGTGGCCCCTCCGGTGACGATGGCCACCCTCCCACGGAGCCCTCCCGGTGTGAGAACGGCGCGGGGGTCCGGCTCGGTTTCCAGTTCGGAAAGGAGCTCCTCGACCGCCGCTCCGGGAGAATTGGGGATGGGGAGAACGGTAGAGTCTTCCCCCTCCTCCCCAAAACCGCTCTCCTCCCACCCTCCTGTATCCAGGCCGTGCGTGGAGTCCATGCCGGTGCGCACCCTCCTCCCCAATGGGAACGGAATCCACGGGAACCTCCGAGGAATTCGCAGACGGGACACGGTACGGAGAGCCCTTCCCCTCCGCAATGGCGGAGACCGGTTGGGATCACTCCACCCGGGGAAGGGTGAAGCGGATGGTGGTACCACGCCCCAGTTCGCTCTCCACCGAGACCTCTCCACCCATGCTCTGGACCAGGTGGCGAACGATGGCCAGCCCGAGGCCGGTCCCTCCGGCACCCCGATCCCTCCCGGGATCAACCCGGTAGAAACGCTCGAAGATCCTGGGGAGGCTCTCCGAGGGGATCCCGGCGCCCGAATCCACCACCGCCACCTCCACCTCACCACCCCGTGGCGCAATCTCCACACGTATCATCCCCCCTTCCGGGGTGAAGCGAAGCGCGTTGGTGAAGAGGTTCTGGAAGATCTGGAAGAGCGCCTGACCGTCGGCGAGGGCCACGGCGGAGCCCTCCACCGCAAACGACAGCGCCCGCTCTCCATGCTCGCTCCGGAGCCCATCCCAGACCTCCTCTGCCACATCTCCCACCGACACCTCCTCTTCCTGGATCGTCCAGGCACCCGATTCGAGGCGGGAAAGATCCAGGAGGTCGTCCACCAGATTTTGCAGGCGGATGGTGTTCAGCCGGATGGAGTTCAGGAACTCGTGCCGGAGTTCCGGGGGCGGATCTCCATCCAGGAGGGTTTCGGAGAAGCCGCGCATGGCGGTGAGGGGGGTCTTGAGCTCGTGGGAGGCGTTGGCCACGAAGTCCCGACGGATCTTCTCCATCCGCCGGAGTTCGGTGACGTCCAGGAGGGTGACCACCGATCCGCCCGGCTCCAGGAGGCGGGCCGAGACCAGGAGGTGTCGCCCCCCCAGGGTGACCTCTTTCGGCGGGAGGGGGAGGATCACCGATTCTTCCAGGTGATCCCGGAGTTCGGGATTCCGCACCAGGGTGCCGATGGGTGCGAAGGCGGCGGCGGGTCCGACTCCGAGAAGCTCCGCGGCGGCTCGATTCATTCGGAGCACCCGGGCATCGTCGGTGAGGGCCACCACCCCCTCGGCGATGGAGTCGATGAGGGTCCGCATCTCGTCCCGTTCCCGGGAGAGTTCGGAGAGGCGCCCCTGCATCTCATCGCCCAGGCGCCCCAGCGCCCCGGTGAGGGGAGCAAACTCCGGCGCCAGGTGATGGGGGAGGGGGAGGGTGGGAAAGTCGCCCCCCGACATCTTCTCCACCGGATTGGCCAGTCGATCCACCTGGCGGCGAAGCCTTGCCGCCTCCATGCGGAAGAGGACCCCGAGGAGGAGGAGTCCCAACACTCCGGCGCCCACCAGGATCCCGGCCACCCTCCCGCGGTACTCCCGAAGGGGGTGGGCCTGGCGAGCCAGCCGGAGGAGGATGGGGCGGTCTCCCAGCACTGCGGGAGTGGCGATGTACACGGTGAGAAACCCGGTGGTGGCGCTCCGACGCTCCACCGATTCGAGCCTCCCCTCCCGCGCCGCCCTTACCTCGGGGCGGTCGGCGTGGTTCTCCAGAAGGGGGGCGTCTCCCGGCGCCACCCGGGTATCGGCAAGCACCCGACCGTCGGGCGCCATGAGGGTCACCTGATAGGAGAAGAGCGCGGCGAGACGATCCGCCCCTCCGGCCGGATCCGACGGGTCGAGTCCGGCGGCGACCTCGGTGGCCGCGCGGACATCCCGGAGCAGGCGTTCCGCCTCGTCTCGGCCTATCCGCTCCAGAACGTCCTGATGGAGGAGCACTCCCACCATGAGGAGCACTCCGGCGAGCGCCCCTCCACCCATGAGGGTGAGGCGGGTGCTCAGCGCCACGGACGCTCCGGCGTCACTCCTCTCCCTCCGGTACCTTGATCCGGTACCCGAACCCGCGAATCGTCTCGACCCAGTCCCCCACGCGCCCCAGCTTCCCACGGAGGCGGCGGACATGCATGTCCACCGTTCGGGTCTGGATCCGATCCGCCACCTCCGACTCCACGTCCCACGCCCGCTCCAGGAGCTGGCGGCGACTCTGCGTACGCCCGCGGCGCTCCAGAAGCGCCTGGAGGAGGCGGAACTCGGTGGGGGTGAGGTTCAGCTCCTCCCCATCCATGGTGACCAGGTGGGCATTCACGTCGAGGGAGAGGGGTCCGGCCCGAAGGAGGCGCCCCCCCGATTCGGCGCCGGCGTGGTCGGCGCGGCGGAGGATGGATTGGACCCGGAGAACCAGCTCCCGGGGAGAGAAGGGCTTGGTGAGGTAGTCGTCTGCTCCCAGTTCGAGCCCCTCGATACGATCCTCCTGTTCCCGCTTGGCGGTAAGGACGAGAACGGGGAGCGAACGGGTCGCCGCCTCGCGGCGAAGAGTGCGGAGAATCTCATCCCCCGAAACACCCGGAAGCATGCGGTCCAGCACCAGCAGATCGGGGACGGCCCGATGGATGGAGGCGAGGGCCTGATCTCCATTGGAGGCGGTTTCGACGCGGAACCCCTCCCGTGTGAGCTGATAGGCGATGAGTGCGGCGATGTCCGGCTCGTCCTCCACCACGAGGATACGTGGGGCGGACCCCGGAGTCCGGCTCGATTCCATGATGTTCCTCACGACCGCGGCGTCCATGGTCTATTCCCGGGGGCTGGGCGTCGCGGCGGGGCGAGGGTCACCCCCCCGACCTCTCTCCCACGAGCCCCAGCACCTCTTCCTCCGTAAGGGTGTGATTCTGGGTCTTCACGTACTCGAAGATCCGGTTGCAGAGCTCCTCGTCGGAGGCGTCGAGCCCTCGGGATCGGAGCCAGTACTTCACATTGGAGAGCCCCGACATGGGGGTGATCTCGATCTCCTGGCGGCGCCCCACGAGGGCGGCCGGGATCCCGGAGTAGATCCGGTCCGCCAGCCAGGCATCGCCCTTCGCTTCCGCCTTCACGATGGCGGCGGCATGGACCCCCGTCCCGGTACGGAAGGCGTCCCGTCCGAAGACCGGGTACCCCGGGGGGATCTCCACCCCGGTGGCCTCCGACACCAGCTCGCAGTACTCGCCGAGCCCGGTCAGGTCGGCGTCGTGGATCCCCAGGAGGACCAGATTCACCAGGAGGAGGTCCATCTCCACATTCCCCACCCGCTCCCCGATCCCGATGGCGGTGCCGTGGATCCGGTGGGCTCCCGCCTCCATGGCGGCAAAGGCGTTGGCGAGCCCGAAACCCCGGTCCCGATGCCCGTGCCAGTCCACCTTCACCTCCTCTCCGGAGGGGGCCACGATCTCTTCCAGGACAAAGCGCACCAGCGCCCGGGTCCCCCACGGGGTGGCGTGCCCTACCGTATCGGCGAGGCAGATGCGGCGAGCCCCCCACTCGATGGCCTTCCCGTACAGCGCCTTCAGCGTATCCGGGTGAGCCCGGGTGGTGTCCTCGGTGACGAACATCACCGGGAGCCCCTCCCGAACCGCGAAGGTCACCGCCTCTTCCGAGGTGCGGAGCATCTTCTCCAGCGTCCAGTCCTCGGCATACTGTCGGATGGGAGAGGAGCCGATGAAGGTGCACGCCTCGATGGGGATCCCCGCCTCCTGCGAGATCCGGGCGATGGGCTCCACGTCCCGTACCATGGTGCGGGCCGCGCAGTTGGCCCCGATGCGAAGCCCCTGATCGGCAATCTCCCGGGCCAGGGCGCGGACATCTTCCACTGCCCTCGGTCCCGCGCCGGGGAGGCCGATGTCGGCGGTGTGAATCCCGAGTCCTTCCATGAGGTGGAGGATCCGGAGCTTCTCACCGATCTCCGGGTCCCGCACCGAGGGGCTCTGAAGTCCGTCGCGGAGCGTCTCGTCGTCCAGCTCGACGACTCCGAAGGCGGGGATCGCTCCCACATCGTTCCAGTCGTGTATCAGCCCTTCCTGGTCCATCCGACCTCTCCCTTATTGCCGTTGGAATCACCGGAACGGGGCGCCGTTCCGGTGGGAAAACCAAATAGGGTGATCGCGGAAGAGCCTCGCAAGCGTACACCTCCAGATCGTTTCTGTCGCGAGAGGTCACCCAAGTCTATCGGCCCTTTGTAACGGCCCCCGCCACCTCATGTCACGGTGAGGTAACCGCACCGGGGGATGGGTTTCGGAGCCGGTCCCGATCCCCTCCCATCCGGCGGTGCGGTGAGAACCCCGGCCTCGCGGGCGGTTCGTCACCAAATCGTGGGAGTCGGGCCGTCGATTTGTTACCGAACACCGCCGGTATCCCGTTACACACCGCCGCAATCTTTCTCCCGTACCCACCCGGCGCCTACCCGGTTCGCGATTGCTTCGTCTCGACCGGGATGGCCTCCCCGCAACGGAACTCGCCATGAACGCTCCCCTCCGTCGGCCTGGAACCGTGACCTTCACGGTTCTCTGTCTCCTCCTCACCCTGGCGCCCCACGCCCTGTCCCAGTCCACCGACGGTCGCATCACCGGAAGGGTGGTGGACCAGCTCTCCGGAGAGGGAATCCCCGGTGCACGAATCGAACTCATGGGAGGCTCCCGCACCGTCATGGCGGGGATCGAGGGGCGGTTCCAGATGGACCGGGTTCCCTCCGGGACGCACGCCATCCGGGTGGTGATGCTGGGATACGCCACCACCACCATCACGGGGATCGAGCTGGCGAGTGGAGAAATGGTGCGGGTGGACGCCTCCCTCACCCGTGCCGCCCTCGAGTTGGAGGGGTTCGAGGTCACCGCGCAGATGGAGCGTGGGAGCTCGGTGGCGCTCATCAACGAGCAGCGGGCCGCCGGCGGAGTGGTGAACTCCATCTCCTCGGAGCAGATCTCCCGCTCTCCCGACGGGAATGCGGCAGCGGCGGTGCGGCGGGTGAGCGGGGTCTCGGTTCAGGACGGGCGCTACGTCTTCGTGCGGGGACTCGGGGAACGCTACACCACCAGCTCGCTGAACGGCGCGCGCATCCCATCCCCCGAACCGGAGCGGAAGGTGGTGCCGCTGGACCTCTTCCCCACCGGGCTCCTTCAGGCCATCACCACCGTCAAGACCTTCACCCCCGATCAGCCGGGAGACTTCTCCGGAGGATCGGTGAATCTCCGCACCCCCACCTTCCCGGCGCGGCGCACCGCCTCCCTCTCCGTCTCTACGGGCTTCCGCCCCGGCGTCACAGGGGGGACGGTGCTCCGGGCTCCAACCGAATCCGGAGAGTGGATGGCGCGTGCCACCTCTCCCCGGCGGATCCCCGAGGCGGCCTCCAACTTCGCCTCCACCGCCTCCCGGGGGCCGCACGCCAACGCGGTGGTGAACTCCTTTCGGAACGCATGGACGGTGCAGGAGGACCAGGCTCGCCTCCCGGCCTCCGTCGGCGCGTCGCTGGGAGGCTCGTCCGACGGCCTGGGCGTGACCTGGGGATACCTGGGTTCCCTCACATACGCCACCGGGGAGGAGGTGCGCCTGAATCAGCGGCGCGCGCGGGTAGGGACGGGGAACACGGAGCGGGATCGGTACGACGGGGAGTCGGCTACCACCTCCGTCCTCTGGGGCGGGCTTCTCAACCTGAGCGCGCTCCTGGGGAATCACACCCAGCTCCATCTGAACAACCAGTACAACCGGAGCGGGGACAACGAGGCCCGCCGGGAGGTGGGTGAGGACGAAAACACCCGGGCACTCGTCCAGGTGGACCGCCTCACCTATGTGGAGCGGGTGGTGCGCTCCACCCAGCTCATGGCCGAGCACCAGATCGGTCGACGGAACCGGGTGGACTGGACCCTTTCCTCTTCGGCCGTTTCCCGCTCGGAGCCGGATCGATCCGAGTTTGTGCGCTGGCTCGATCCGGAGATTCCCGTCTGGTTCAACGACTTCGAAGGGGCGGTGCGCACCTTTGGGGAGCTGGACGAGCAGTCGCTGGAAGGGAGTGCGAAGTACGCCATGACCTTCGGAACCCATCCCGGGAACCCGACGCGGGTGACGGTGGGAGGGGTACGGAGGTCCACCGAGCGGGACGCCTTCAGTCAGGGGTTCCGGATCCAGAGCTTCAGTTGGGCTCCCTCCGACCCCCGTTGGCAGATGGACCCGGAGGACTTCTTCGACGGGAGGTTTTCGGGTCCCGCCGATTCCATCTTCATCCTGGCGCCCGAGCTGGCAGGGGGCACGTATCGGGCCGAAGATCGGCTCACCGCCGGATTCCTCATGGCCGAGGTGAACCTCTCCGACCGCATCCGGCTCATCGGGGGTGCTCGGGTGGAGCGGTACTCCATCGAAGTGCACGCCGAGAACAACCTCGCCCAGCCCTCGGTGGTGGAGCAGGACTACACCGACGTCCTTCCGGCGCTCGGCGCCAACCTCCAGCTTACCGAGCGGCAGCAACTCCGCCTTTCCGCCTCCCGGACGCTGGCCCGTCCCGAGTACCGGGAACTCGCACCCATCACCTACCGGGAGGTGCTGGGCGGGGACCAGATCATCGGGAATCGGGAGCTGGAACGCACCCTCATCGACAATGTGGACGCCAGGTGGGAGTGGTACCCCGCCCCGGGCGAAGTCCTCTCCATCGGGGTCTTCGCCAAGGACTTCGACGCGCCCATCGAGCAGCGGTACCTGGCCCGTTCCGGGACCGATACCCGGACCTTCATCAACGCCGAGAGCGCCACGAATCGCGGGATCGAGCTGGAAGCCGTCACCGGACTCGGCCGCCTCACCCCCTCCCTCCGGAGCTTTTCGCTCTTTTCCAACGTCACCCTCATGCGCAGTCGGGTGAAGGTGGGAGAAGGAGAGCCGACGCGAGCCATGGTGGGGCAGGCACCCTATGTGGTGAATACCGGCCTCACCTACACCGGCATCCGCTCCGACCTGAGCGCTACCCTCCTCCACAACGTGGTCGGCCCCCGCATCGTGAACGCCCGGGCGTCCGGATCCACCGTGGAGGATGTGGTGGAGGAGCCGCGGCACCTGGTGGACCTCTCCCTGCGCGTCCCCCTCGCAGGGGGCGCCTCGGCCAGGATCGACCTGAAGAACCTCCTGGACTCCCCTTACGAGGTGGTTCAGGGACCCATCGTCCGGGAGTACCACCGAAGCGGACGCAACGTGTCCGTCGGGCTCTCGTGGCGGTGGTGACGGCGGGGGCGGTGACCCCCGGAATCGCCGGGCTCCATGGTCTACGTGAGCCCGAATCTCCCCATCGTAGCCAAGGAACGATGATGATCCGAAGAGTCTGCTTCCCCGCCGCTCTCGCCCTCGTGGCAGCGGCGACCATCGGGTGTGACGACAACGGCGGCCCCACCGGACCGGGGAACACCCAGCTCGCCACCCCCACCGGGGTGACGGTGACCGCCGCCTCTCCCTCCTCCGTGACCGTGTCCTGGGGCACCGTGTCCGGAGCCACCTCCTACACCATCGAGCGGGCCGAAGGCGCCTCCGGGGGAAGCTGGGGAACGGCCGGCCAGTCCTCCACCACCTCCTTCGAAGACACCGGGCTGAGCCACGAAACCACCTATCGGTATCGGATCATCGCCCGCGGAGGGGCGGGGACGGAACCCAGCGCCCCCTCGTCCGAGGCTTCCGTCACCACACCTCCCGCCGCAGCCGCGGTAGCCACCATCTCGGCTGACATCACGACGAACCGGACCCTTTTCGCCGACACCACCTACACCCTCTCCGGGTTCATCAAGGTGACGAACGGGGCCACCCTCACCATCCAGCCCGGAACGGTGATCCAGGGCGACTTCAACATCCCCGGCTCTTCCCTCTTCATTCTCCGGGGGGCCAGAATCGACGCCCAGGGAACGGCGGACCGCCCCATCGTCTTCACCTCGTCACGCCCCGTGGGACAGCGGCAGCCCGGCGACTGGGGTGGGGTCATCATTGTGGGGAACGGGATCACGAACCGGGGCGCTCCCACCTATATCGAAGGGACGGGAACGGGCCCGGAGAACCCCCTGGTGGACTACTCCGGGGGGACCAACAACAATGACGACTCCGGGGTGATCCGATACGCCCGAATCGAGTTCGCGGGCTTCCCCACCGCCCCGAACGAGGAGCTGAACTCCCTCACCATGGCGGCGGTCGGGCGCGGAACCACCATCGAGTACGTGCAGGTGCTCCTGGGGCTGGACGACTCCTTCGAGTGGTTCGGGGGGGCCGTCGACCACCGGTATCTCGTCTCCTACGAGTCCGCCGACGACCACTTCGACGCCTCGGAAGGGTACGTCGGGCGGGTCCAGAACTTCATCGCCTTCCAGTCCATCCGTCCCGAGCCCCGCCCCGGGCTCGCCGGGGGCGCCGCCTCGGACCCGCAGGGAATCGAAAACGACGGGTGCTGGGCGGAGAACTGCAACGCCGGTGACGCCAACCGGAGCGCGTCCCAGCCCTACACCGTCCCCATCTTCGCAAACTTCACCCTGGTCGGCCCTCCTCCAGGCGCGTGGGAGACCCCCGGCGGGAACATCGGGATGATGCTTCGGCGCGGTGTGGGTGGCCTCTACGTCAATGGCGTGGTGGCGCGGTACACCCGAGCCGCCGTCTCCTTTCGTGGCGAGCAGACGAAGCAGCGGTACGACGACGGACTCCTCCGGATCCGGAACATCTACTTCACGGAGAACGCCGCCATCTTCCAGCCCGGCACCGGTACCGGGGAGGCGGCGCAGTTCGCCCTCGAGCTGGAACCCAATGGTCTCGAAGCCGGGACGGTCCCGGTGGCCGACCTCTTCACCGCCTTTCCCACCGTCACCGGGCCCACCACCACGGCGGCGGACTTCGACTGGCGTCCTCGCGCCGGATCGCCCATCGCCGGCGGGGGGCTGGCCAGCTTCAGCCAGCTCCCGGACCTCCTGAGGCAGGCCGCGGAGGGCGCCATCCAGCCCACCACCTACCGGGGTGCGGTGGCCCCGGACGGCCCCCAGTGGTGGGCCGGGTGGACGACGTACGCCCAGAACTGATTTCCCCCCACGACCCTCCCGCTCCGGGGACGACCCCGGGGCGGTGAGGGCAGGGTTCGGGCGCCCGGCAGAGCGGCTCCACCGGGCGCCCATCCCCCCTCACCCCTTCTCCCTCAATTTCCGATGCGCCTTGCTTTTCTCGTTGCCGGTCTCGCCGCACTCACCCCTGCCTGCGCACCTTCGGAGCGAAGCTCGGCCCCAGGCGACGCGGAAGCCGCGGTGGTGGTGGACAGCATCTTCCCCATGGACGAGGAGCTACGACGCTTCCGCGTCGGGATGGACTCCATCGACACCTTTCTTGGGGGGGTGGATTCCAGGGACGAGTTGGTGGAGACCTTCGTGAATGCCCTCGCGCGAGCCGACACCCTCGGGCTGGCTGCGCTGGCCATGACCCCATCGGAGTTCGCCTGGCTCTACTTCCCCCACTCCATGTACATGGAGCCCCCCTACCAGCTCCCTCCCGGGATGGTCTGGTTCCAGCTCCAGAACCGGAGCTCCCGGGGACTCAATCGGGCCCTCTCCCGGCTGGGAGGACAGACCCTGTACTACACCGGGTACCGGTGCCCCGACGAGGGGGAGCCGTATGGGGAGGGGTGGATCTGGCACGGCTGCACCCTCCTGGGGAAGCTTCCCACAGGCGAAGATGTGGAGCAGCGCCTCTTCGGAAGCATCTTCGAGTGGCGGGGGAGGTACCGCCTCGTCTCCTTCTCCAACGAGCTGTAGCTCCGGCGGGGGTGAAGAACGCCCCTCAGCCACCCCCGAGGATTTCGGTGAACTCGGCGGCGTTCACCACCCCCGTCACCCCCTCGAGGCGAACGTCGCTCCCCACCATGGAGTCGTGGAGCCGGCACCCGGTGAGGTGGGTCCGGCGCCCCACCAGGGTGTCCCGGAGAGTGCATCGCTCCAGCACCGCCCCCTCTTCCACCGTCACGTTCCCGGCGAGGGTGACCCCTCGGAGACGGGCTCCCGCCTCCACTCGCACGGGCCCCTCCACGGTGCAGTCCTCCAGCACCGCCTCCGGATCCACCCCGCCCCGCCCCGTCTCCAGGAGGTGCCGGTTCGTCTCGAGAAGGGTGTCCACCTTCCCGCAGTCGTACCACCCTCCTACCGGCGCGGTGCGGATCCGCGCTCCCCGGTCCACCATGTACTGGAAGGCATCGGTGAGGTAGTACTCCCCGGCTCCCCCCGGGGTCGAGGCCAGGACATGGTTGATCCCCTCGAAGAGGAGCGCCGAGTCCCGGATGTAGTAGAGCCCGATGTTGGCCAGCTTCGAGACCGGCTCACTCGGCTTCTCCACGATGCGGGTCATGGCCCCCTCTCCGTCGGTGACGATGACGCCGTAGCGCTGGTAGTCCTCCACCTCCTTCGCCCAGATCACCCCTGACCACTCGGGGTCGAGGGTCCGCGCCAACGAGAGGTCGGCGTCAAAGAGGGTGTCCACGAAGAGGATGAGGAGCTCGTCGTCCGCCCACGGTTCAGCCAGCTTCACCGCCCCCGCCGTTCCGTCCTGCACCTCCTGCACCACGAACCGCGCCGTCAGGTCGGGATACTCCCTCGCGACATAGTCCTTCACCGCGTCCCGGAGGTACCCCACGACGAAGATGACCTCGGTGATCCCCAGCTCCCGGAGGTCGTCCATGATGTAGCTCATGACCGGTCGACCGGCCACGTGAACCAGGGGTTTCGGGGAGGTGAGAGTGTGCGGGCGCAAACGGGTGCCGCGCCCCGCGAGGGGGATGATGGCCTTCATGGCATGGATGGCTGGAGGGGAGGGTCGGCGGTACCGACGATACACCACGGACACGCACGAGAGGCGCGCCGTTGTAGAATGGAACGATGGGCGCTCCGCTTCAATGGGGCTCCACGCCCACCCCACCGTTGGAACCGCCCGGGCGTCGAACCGCTACTACACCGTTACCCCCCGTCCCTCTTCCGGGAGGATGGGCCCCACATCACCCCACCCACTCCAGGGAAGCCCATGACCCCCCTACGCCCCCACCTTCGAATCGCGCCCCTCGCCCTCCTCGTCGCCCTCGTCCCGGCGTGCGCCTCCGGGAGCGCCGTCGGCTCCCAGACCGTGGGGGAGCCGGGGCCGGCCCCCCGAGGAGAGGTTGCCCCCCCCACCACCTCCACCGCCGCCCCTCAGGCCCGACGCTCCTGGGAGGGCACCACCCTCTCGGTCCGCTCGGACGATGACGGGACGGTGGTGGTCTCGGGTGTGGGGCGGGTGGAGGTGGAGCCCGACCGGGCCGTCATCTCCTTTGCGGTAGAAACGGAAGGAGAGACGGCGCTGGAAGCGTCGCAGGCCAATGCCCGGAGGATGGAGGCGGTCATGACCGCCGTTCGCGGGCGAGGCGCGGGAATCCCCGGATTCCGGATGGAGACCTCCGGGTACTCCGTGTCGCCTCGATACCGCGGGGTCCGGGATGGCGAGCCCGTCATCGTGGGATATACCGCCCGCAACTCCGTGGTGGTCACACTCGATGACGTGACCGCGGTGGGCTCCATCATGGATACGGCGCTGGAAGGGGGAGCAAACCGGATGTCCGGGCTCCAGTTCCGGATCCGCGAGGTGGAGCCCCACCGCCACGAAGCCCTTCGCCAGGCCACCGCCCGAGCCCGGGGAGAGGCGGAGGTGCTGGCGGGAGCCCTCGGACTCCGGCTGGGGCCCCCCGTGGAGGTGCAGGGGGGAGCGGACTACTCCGTTCCTCCCATGTTCAGGGCGGAGATGGCGCGCGCGGTCGTGGCCATGGACACCATGGAGGCCACCCCGGTAGAGGCGGGGCTCCAGACCGTCACGGCTCAGGTCACCATCCGCTTCCGCCTCGTCCCCTGACGGCACCTCCCCTGTGACAAGTCACGCCGCCACCCATCCCGGGCATCCGGACCCCACCCTCCGGGGGCGCCGCTACGCCATCCCCTTCGACCAGGTCTGGAATTCCGCCCTCACCCTCGCCGCCGAACGGCTCCGGGGGTGGACGGTCATGGAAGCCGACGACGACGACGGGATCATCCGGGTCACCTCGCGGACCCTCGTCTTCCGGTTCGTGGACGACGTGGAGATCCGGGTGACCCTCGACGCAGACGCGCAGACGCGCGTGGACCTCAGCTCCCGCTCCCGCCGGGGGAGGTGGGACCTGGGGGCGAACGCCCGCCGGATCCGGAAGTTCCTCCGTCGCCTGGACAGAGCGCTGGAGGCCGACGCACATACCCTTCTCGACCCCTCGGAGGGGGTGCCGGTCGGGTAGGCGCCGGGGGCACCCGGCGAACGTTCAGGCGGCGCCCTTCCCCGGTGCCGCCAGGGTCAATTCCTCTCCCTCACTTCGGGCCACCACCGCCGCGGCGGTGAGGTCACCGGTGACGTTCACCGAGGTCCGGATCATGTCCAGGATCCGATCCACCCCGAGAATGAGGGCGATCCCCGCCTGCACATGCTGTCCCAGCCCCACCGCGTTCAGGACGATGATGAGGGTGATGATCCCGGCGCTGGGCACTCCGGCGGCCCCGATGGAGGCGAGGGTGGCGGTAAGAACCACGATGAGCTGTTCGGTGATCCCGATCTCGATCCCGTAGATCTGGGCGATGAACATCACCGCCACCGCCTGATAGAGCGCCGTCCCGTCCATGTTGATGGTGGCGCCCAGGGGGAGGACGAAGGAGGACACCGGCTTGGAAACCCCCACCTCCTGCTCCGCCGTTTCCATGGTCACCGGGAGGGTGGCGTTGGACGAGGAGGTGGAGAAGGCCACCAGGGGGGCCTTCGCGATCCGTCGGAGGAAGGTGACGAAGTTGAGGCGCGCCAGTACGGTGGCGGCAAAGCCGTAGGTGAGCGCCAGATGAATCATCAGCCCCACCACCACCGTAAGCGAATAGATGAGAAGACTCTGGAGCAGATCGGTCCCGAACCTGGCCACCACCGCGGCGATGAGGGCGAAGACGGCGTACGGCGCCAGCTTCATGATCCAGTCGATGACCACCATACTGGCGTCGTTCACCCCTTCGAAGAAGGTGATGACCGCGTCTCTTCGTTTTGGAGCCACGATGCTGATGGCCGCCCCGAAGATGATGGTGAAGAAGATGAGGGGGAGAAGCTCCAGATTCGCCGCCGCCTGCACCGGATTCCGGGGGATGATGTTGAGGAGGGTTTCCACCACCGTGGGCGCCTGCTCCGCCAGGATCATCCGATCGGCCGCCTCGCCCTCGAACTGGGCGGCCAGGGCGTCGCGGGTAGTCTCGTTGATGCGGGACCCCGGCTTCACCACGTTGGAGATGGCGAGCCCGATGGTCACGGCCACCGCCGTGGTGCAGAGGTAGAAGGCGATGGTCTTCCCCCCGATCCTCCCCAGCTTGGCCAGGTCTCCCAGCGAGGCCGTCCCCACCATGAGGGAGGCCACCACCAGAGGGATCACCACCATGGTGATGAGCCGGATGAAGGCGGTACCGATGGGCTCCATGCCGATGAGAATCGACTGGAGCCAGGTGAGCTCCAGGATGTTGGCCACGAAGCCGACCACCCCCCCGAGAATGAGTCCCAGGAGAATCTTGGTGTAGAGCTGCATAGGGAGGTTGCCCGAGAGGGAGAACGGTTCCAGGTCCCGAAAAGCGGGAGGAACTTACCCCGGCCCTCCCCCCCCTGCAACCCGTTTGCTACCTTGCGATCCGCTTCCGGTTACCACTGACCGGCACCCCTCTTCACACACTGCGATTCCGTGCACGCACCCCGCCCCACACCTCTTTCGCGGTCGGTCTCCCTCCTTCTTCTCCCATTCCTCCTCTGGGGGTGCCGGGGAGAGGGAGGGGAGACGCCCCCCACCCCGGAGGTGGGGTTGGTGGGAGAAACGGTGGAGGATGGGTCCATCCCCACCCCGGTCTTCGAGCGATCCTTCCTCTTTGCCTCCGCCCCCGGAGACTCGGCCCTCTACCTCCCCTGGATCTTCCGCTCCTCCGTCCGCCCCGGCGCCATCATCCGGAACCGCTCGTCCTGGCTGGGGCGGAGCGGAAGCTGGGAGCTTCTGGTGCGGGAGGAGGAAACCGGAACTCCGTCACGCACCCCGTGGCGCATCGTCCCCGGACCCACCATCCGCCTCATCGCCGGAATGGATGACTCCATGGAGTCCATCCTCTTCCGGGACCCTCCCCGGGAGCTGGAGATGGAGATCGGCGGGCTCCTCACCGAATGGACCGGCCCCCAGGGGGAGTCGGTCCGCCTGTACCAGGGCGCCACCCTCTTCCCCTCCGGGAGGGTGACCGGGTACGTGGTGGACTACGCCCGGAGCTGGGAGGAGCCCCGAGAACGCCCGGGCGACTGGGCCTTCCTGCACGCCGGCGACCGCTTTCAGTTCTTCCTGGAAGAGGTCATCCCCATCCGCGATCCACGGTCGCCGGGGCGCTACCAGGGGTGGAGCCGGGTGGCGCTCCGGGATTTCCGATGGCCGGTCCTCACCGTCGAATGGTCGGAGGTTCGGGGGTTCGAGCGAGCCCGGCGCGACATCCCCGCTCGGTGGAGCTTCTCCTCCCCCGGAGGCGATGTGGAAGGGGAGCTGGAGGTGGTGGCCTCCCACCTGACGGCGCTCCCTGGCGAGGGACCCATCCTCCCGGTATCGGCGGTCTTCGAGGTCTCCGGATCGGTGCGGGTCGAAGGCGAGAGCTTCCCGGTGACCGGCTTTGTCCGGCACGTTCAACGATGAGGGGCGCCCGTGAGCCCTGAGCTCGTTCGAGCACTCGCCACCATCCTCTTCGGGGCCCTCGCCGGAGGGCTCACGAACACCGTGGCGGTGTGGATGCTCTTTCACCCGTACTACCCTCCCACCATCGGAGGTCGGCGCCTCTCCTTCCTCCATGGCGCCATCCCCAAAAACCAGGCTCGCCTGGCGGCGGCGGTTGGAAAGACGGTGGGAACGCGCCTGCTCACCGAATCCGATCTGGCCGGAACTCTGGGGAACACGGAGTTCCGTGGGGCCTTCGACGAACGGCTCCGGAGCTTCCTGGCCCGCCTCCTGGAAGAGGAACGGGGATCCCTCCGGGAGATGGTCCCCGAGGGGTTCCATCGGGAAATGGAGAGCCTCCTCGAGGGCGTGGCCGACCAGATGGCGCACCGCCTCGACGACTGGATTGCGTCGGAGCGTTTCGAGTCCGGCGCCGAGGAAACCGTCTCCCGCTTCCTGGAGCGAATGTCCGACGAACCGGTGGGGGCGCTCCTCACCCCGGCCAGGGAAGCGGCCATCACCGGCGCCCTGGAGGGGTGGGCCTCGGAGGCGGTGGAGCGGGAAGGGTTCCGGGAGGCGGTGGATGACTATCTGGAACGAACCTTCACCAACTTCCTCCAGGAGGATCGGACCTTCCAGGACGTCCTCCCCGCCGGGCTCGTGGGCTCCCTGGAACGGGCTCTCTCCGGGTACCTCCCGGTGGCGGTCCGGAAGCTGGGAGGGGTCCTGGAAGATCCGCAGGCGCGGGCCCGGCTGGAGTCGGCGCTCCACGACCTCTTCCAGCGCTTTCTCCGGGACCTCAAGTTCCACCAGCGGGTGGTGGCCCGCCTCGTGGTCACCGAGGACACCCTGGACCGGGTGCTGGAGGCGCTGGAGGCGGAGGGAACCGAGCGCCTCTCCGAGATGCTCCGGGAAGAGACGGTCCAGGACGCCATCGCCCGCAGGGTCAACGAAGCAGTCCTGGACTTCCTGGCACGCCCCGTCACCGCTGTCCTGGGAACCCCCGAAGACGCCAACGTGGTGAAGGCGCGGGAAACGGCAGTGGGATGGGTACTGGGGATGGCCAGGGATCCCGCCACCCGCGGGTTCCTCCTGGATCGACTCCGGCAGGCGCTGGGGAAGGCGTCGGAGGGGACGTGGGGTGACCTCCTGGGATCGGTCCCTCCCGCCCGTATCGCCGAGGGAGTGGTGGCCGGCGCCCGGAGCGACGGCGCACGGGAACTCTATCGCAACGCCCTTCGGAAGGCTCTCGTGGGGCTCCTGGATCGCCCCATCGGACGCCCGGCGGATTGGCTCCCCGAGGGTGCCACCGACCGGATCGCGACCGCCCTCTCCGACCCCCTCTGGAGCTGGCTCCAGGCCCAGGTCCCCGAGGTGGTGCGCACCCTCGACGTGGGGCGTCGAGTGGAGGAGAAGGTGATGGGCTTCCCGGTGGCGCGGATGGAGGAGATCGTCCGGAGAGTCACCGAGCGGGAGCTCCTCCTCATCGTGCGCCTCGGATACGTCCTGGGCGCCATCATCGGGGGTGTGCTGGTGACGCTGGACGCCCTCTTCTGACCGGCTCCGGGAGGGAGCCCGTCAATCCATCTTGAAGGGAGAACGACCGCCCCGGCGACGGCGGCGGGACCCTCGTTCCGCCTTCTTCTGGAGGAACCCGAGAATGGTGAAGTGGCGTTTGGCCTTCCCGTGCGTCCCCTCCTGTCCGAGCCGCTCGTCCACCTCGTCGATGGACTGATCGTATCGCCCGGGGAGCCCCAGCCAGATCCCGAAGAGGAGGGCGGCGACCAGGGAGAGGATGAACCAGATCATGCGGGGACCGGAATGAGGGTCACCCCTTCCCCAGCGCCTCCATGACGAGGAGCCCGAGACCCACCGAGAGGGCGATGGCCATGAAGTTGGTCCCGGCGGCCACCATGATGACCACCAGCCAGAAGACGAGATGGATGAAGTCGTAACCGCCCGGGAGCATGGCCGCCGTATCGGTAGGGGGGAGAGGGTGGAAAGTCAGGGGAAATATGGCCGTCGAGGGGAGGGCTGTCGAGGCTCCTCGGACCGGAAGGCCGGCGGGGGAGGCGCTACTCCGCCTCCGCCATGAAGGCCGTGGGTGTGGCTACCCGTACCCCCACCGCGGGATCCACCTCCAGGAGGTGCCGATCCAGCGTCACGAGCGTCGCCCCGGTCTGCCGAGCCAGGGCGGCGAACTTGTGGTCCTCCGCGTCGGGGATGGACGAGAAGTCGCCTCCACCCTCGTCGGGGCGGCACCCCCCTTCCCGGTAGAGCGCCTCCACCCGCTCCCACTCGATGGGGGGGATGCGGCGGACCAGCCGCTCGGTTTCCTGGCGGGTGGCGGGGCTCCAGAGAAGGAGGAAGCGTCCCTCCCGGACCCCGTCCAGAACCCGTCCCGCGTGGGATCGGGGGCGGAAGAGGGCGGCGATGACCACGCTCGTGTCCAGGATGACGGGGAGGGGTCCGGTCACCCATCCTCCCGGAGACGGAGCCGCTCGAAGCGATGCCCTTCCCGCTCTTCGGCCCCATCGACGTCGAAGGGAAGGGGGCGGGAAAAGCCGGGCCCATCCCATACCAGGGTGTGGAACTCCCCATGCTCCCCGGCAGGGTCGATCCCCGCGGCCACGAAGGCGTCCACCAGTGAGTCGTCCAGCTCCCGCCCCAGCCAGGCCGGATCGCCCCGCTCCAGATTCACCGAGATGACCCGGGCCCGGAACCCCCGGCGCACCACCTCGCGGGAGACCTCCTCGGGAGGGACCTCCCAGAGGGGTTCGTGGTGGAGGAGCCCCGCCATCCGGACCCGGTCTTCATACCAGGCGCGGATCTCCGTCAGGTGGAGGTTTCCGAAAAGGACCCCGGCGGCGCCCCGGGCCTTTGCCTGGCCCAGCAGGCGCACGAGTACCACCTCGAAGGGGTCGGGGTGGGTTTCCCCCAGGAGGGGTTCCAGGTCGAGGGCGCGGAGCTGCGCCTCCAGCACCGGGCGCGGGGTGCCGTGGAAGCGGACCAGCCCCGAGTTCCCCTCAAAGATGTTGAGCCCCCAGCGAACCTCGTACCCCTCTTCGCGGGCCCGGTGGAGGGCCAGGGTGGCGTCCTTCCCTCCGGCGGTGGCGAGGACCCAACTCACCCCCCCTCTCCGGCGAAGACCTCGGCGCTCCGGATCCGCTCCACTCCGGCGCGGAGGGAGAGCACAACGACCCCGACGGTGACGACCAGCGCCCCCCCCACCCCCATCCCCATGGGGATGAGACCGGTGACCTGGAAGGGGAGTCCCTCGAAGCGCGCCCGGAGGAAGAGGTAGACGGGCCACCCGGTGAGGAGGATGATCACCGCCAGGTAGATGACGGCGCTCATCATGAAGAGGAGACCGCCGAAGGAGGTGGGGATCTCGGCGGGATTTTCGGTCTCGTAGTTGGGGTAGAGGGCGCCGAAGGCCAGCGCCATGGCGGTGATGGCCAGGGTGGCCCCCACCATGAGCCCCAGGGAGAGCCAGAGGAGGAGGGGAGCCACCTCCAGCACCAGGTTGGTGAAGAGGGTGAGGGGGATGGCCACCAGGAGGAGGGGGACCGTCCCCACCCAGTACTTGGTCCAGAAGAGCTTCCGCGGGTCCAGGGGCGAACTCCGAAGGAGCCAGGTCATCCGCCCCTCCAGCGACATGGCTGGGAAGACGAAGCGCGCCGCGATGGCGGCCACCACGAACCCCGCCAATCCCAGGTTCAGGAAGCCGATGAGGTTGATGAGGAAGAAGGAGAGCTCCGACGAAGTGGCGATGGGGAGGACCCGGATGTTGTAGACGTACACCACCACCAGGACCGCCAGGAGGATGAGCTGGGACCACTGGGTGGTGTCGCGGAAGAAGGTGCGCACCTCCTTCGTGACCAGCTCCCGAGTGGTAGTGCTCAACCCGCCCAGGAGCCCCTCCCAGCGGCGAGCCCGGGTCCGCCCTTCGTCCCGCTGCGCCCCCTCCTGCGCCCGCGAAAACCCGGAGCCGTAGAAGCGCCCGTGGACCCATCCTCCCACCACGAGGAAGGCGGCGGCGGTGGAGAGGAGGAGGAGGAAGGGGAAGGGGTCCCATCGCCCGTTCAGGAAGGTGACGAGGGTGTTGGCGGCCCACTCGGAGGGGAGCCAGGGGGACGAGGGGGTCCGGAGGTTCGCCATGAAGTCCACCACCCCCCGGAATTCGTCGGGACGCACCAGGCGCTCCGGCTGCAGGAGGCGGAGGAGGAAGACGGCGCCCGCCACCGCGAAGAGCGCCACCAGCGCCAGGAGGTCGCGGGTGCGCCGCGCCGGGAAGATGTTCACCAGGAGGAGGGTCACCCCGGCTCCCGCCACCGCGGGGAGGACGAGGAAGGGGACCATGACCGCGAGGGTGAGGAGGTAGTAAAGGGGGCCCGCCCCGTACATGACCCCGTACGCCGCGAAGATGGGGACGGTGAGGAGGAGCACCATCCAGGACGAGTTCACGAGACTCTCGGTGAGGCGGGCCCAGTAGACGTGCAGGGGGTCCACGGGGGAGGCCACCAGAAGCTCCAGGTCCCGAGCCAGGAAGAAGGTGGAAAGGGCGGTGATGACGTTGGAGAGGAGGAGGATCATCAGGAAGGTGAGGAGCGCCAGCCCCAGGAGCTTGGCGGCCAGAAGATCCCCGATGGCGTCGGCGGCCCGAAAGTAGAGGAGCATCCGGTAGATCATGGTGAAGGTGAGGGCCCAGAAGAGGAGCGCCGCTCCCCCCAGGACCGCCCCCCGCGCGACCCGCCCTTCGGCCTCGCGAGCGCGGTTCACCTTCCCCAGGAGCTTGGGGCGGAGGAGGGAGAGAAGCCCCCCCTGCACCCACCCCGCTGCCGCTTCGCTCATCTCCCCGTCGACCCCTCGCCCAGCACCCCCTTCAGGCTCTGCACCAGGTCCGCCACCTCGTCTCCCCCGGTGACCTTCAGGAAGATCTCCTCCAGATCGGCCTGCCCCGCCCCCGCCTGCGCGCGGAGCTCGTCCATGGTGCCGAGGGCGATGATCTCCCCCCCCCGGATGATCCCGATCCGGTCGCACACCGCCTCGGCTACCTCGAGGGTGTGGGTGGTGAGGAAGACCGTCCCCCCCCGGTCCACGAAGGAGCGAAGGAGGTCCTTGAGGAGGCGGGCCGAACGTGGATCGAGCCCCACCATGGGCTCGTCCACGATGATGAGCTCGGGGTCGTGGATGAGGGCCGACGAGATGAGGAGCTTCTGCCGCATCCCATGGGAGTAGCTCTCGATGAGCTCGTCCTTCCACTGCGCCAGCGAAAAGAGGGTGAGGAATCGGTCGATCCGTTCCTCCACCTCCGGGCCCTCCTTCCCCCAGAGTGCCGCCACGAAGCGGAGGAACTCCCCGCCGGAGAGCTTCTCGTAGAGGAAGGGGCGGTCCGGGATGTACCCCATCCGCCGCTTCACCGTCGCCGGATCCTCCTGGAGCGACACGCCGTCCAGGTGAATCGTCCCCGCGGTGGGCTCCAGAATCCCCGCCGCCATCCGGATGGTGGTGGTCTTCCCCGCCCCGTTGGGTCCCAGAAACCCGAAGATCTCGCCCCGCCGCACCTCCAGGTCGATCCCGTTCACGGCGGTGAAGTCACCGTATTTTTTCACCAGCCCCGAAAAGCGGAGATGGGCTTCTCCGGGAGGATGGGCCCCGGCTGGGAGAGAGGGCGCGGGGAAATCCATCTTCCCGGAAAGGGTCTCAGTCATTCGGCGCTCGGGAAAGGGGGGTCAGTCCGTGGCGGCGGAGGGGAGGAGGACCTCGATCTCCAGATTTCCGATGAGGCGGGCGATCTCCACCTGCTGAGCCAGACTCCCCGTGACGAAGCGGAGGTGGGCCGCGCCGGCGGGGGCCTGCCCGAAGGTGGGGTCCATGGCCACCCACTCCCCCAGCCAGACCTCGGGCCAGGCGTGGTAGAAGAAGGCGCCGTCCAGGTAGACGAGCCCCACCGCCGCCCGGGCCGGGAGCCCCACCGCCCGGGCCATGGCCACGTAGAGGACGGTGTGCTCGTTGCAGTCTCCTCGGCGGGTCTCCAGCACCTGCGTGGCCGAGGGGAGGGAGAAGGTGATCTCCTTTCGGACGTATCGATACACATGATCGGACAGGCGCTGCGCCGCCCGGACCGGGTCGTTCCGCCCCCGGATCCGCCACCCTACCGCCTGCCGGGCCGCCCGGGCGATGCGCTCGTCGCCGCTCTGGATGAGAGGTTCGGGCTCCAGCGCCGCCCGGAGATCCATCCTCGGATAGGGGAGGGTGTAGCCGGGATCGAGCCCCACCAGCGATTCCCGCCGCACGATGAGGGTGTCGCCCCGGAGGCGCTGGCGCCCTCCGTCCAGGGCGAACCCCTCCAACGCCACCCCCGAGAGGACGAAGCGGAGTTCGTCGTACCGCCCCACATCCCCCAGGTCGGCGTTGGCGGCGATGGCGGTGGAGAAGATGATGTCCGACTGGTGAGCCCCCTCCGCCACGAGGGCGCGGGCGTCCCGCTGCGCCTGTTCCGCCAGTTCGAAGGCGGTACGCTCCAGGGAGAACCCCATGAGGGACGAGGAGCGGATGACCCGCCCGTCTCCGTCGATCCAGCTCTCGGTGGAGATCCCCCCGAAGCTCTCCCGGATCTTCCACGCCTCCACCTCGGAGAATCCGGCGGCGGACCATCGCCCGGTGGCCTCGTCCTGCACCGCCGAATCCGGGAGCATGAGCGTCTCCCGCTCGAGCACCTCCACCTCCACGGTGCGGGTGGAGACGGTGGAGGGGTCGAAGACGGGGAAGCGAAGCGTCCGCCCTTCCCTCAACTCCCCTCCCTTGGCGATGCGGATGGGGAGGGCCGCCATGAAGAGGGGAGCCTCCCGGA